>NZ_QKTQ01000006.1:0-179278 GCF_003234875.1 Curtobacterium sp. MCBD17_028
ACCGCGAGCCGGACCGCCCGCTCCCGAAGCTCCTCCGGGTACTTCCTCGGTGCTCCCATGACTCTCATCCTCCCGTGGATTGAGAGCCTCCATCAGACCCGGGGCGGAACAAACTACCAATCCCTGTTCGTCCAGGGCCGCGGGCACCTTCGCGCTGACCTGCACAAACACCTCCGCACCGGCCGCGCCATCCGTCGCCACCGGGGTGAGCCCCGGCGGGCGTCGTGGTCAAAGATCCGGGACATGGTCCTGATCAGTGAACGTCCCGCCGAGGTTGACGACCGCGCCGTTCCCGGGCACTGGGAAGGCGATCTGATCGTCGGGATCAACGCGAGGAGCGCGATCGGCACCCTGGTCGAACGCACGACCCGGTACGTGATGCTGCTGCACCTGCCTGACGGGCACAGCGCCGACGCCGTCCGCGATGCGATGATCCCCACCATCCAGACCCTGCCCGAGCATCTCCGCCGTTCGTTGACATGGGATCAGGGCACGGAGCTTGCCCGGCACAAAGACATCACGCTCGCAACCGACATCGCGATCTACTTCTGCGACCCGCACAAGCCCTGGCAACGCGGCTCGAACGAGAACACCAACGGCCTGCTCCGGCAGTACTTCCCGAAGTCCACTGACCTCACCGTCCACAGCCCGGAACGGCTCCTCGAAGTCGCCACGGAGCTCAACGGACGACCCCGCAAGACCCTTGGCCACCGCACCCCAGTAGAAGCATTCGAAGGGCTACTCTCGGACCCGAAACAACCACCCGTTGCGACGACCCCGTGAAACCGCCGGTCGTTCATCGGACGCTGAGCACCGCTACGCCGACGGCGCCAGTCGTCTCGCTTGCGGATGGCTTACCGGGCGCCAATTACGCATTAACGCTTCCGACGGTCTTCCCGCCTCAGCACCACTGAGAACGCGGCCACGAAGATGACCCAGCAGGCGACTTGCACCACTTGGCCGACTGACGGTTCACCCACCAGACGCAGAACCGCAAAGAGCAAAGCGAATGCCCCGAAGATGATCGCGACGATGAACCACCTGCGCGTCTTGCGCCAGGCCCGCTGATTCGGTGTCCCTTCGGGCCTACTCACGGCGGCACCATCATGTCGGCAGCGTACCGGCAGCTCCTGTCCCGCAGTGGATCGGCTCCCGGGCTTGGCAAGTGCCTTCCGTAGGATGCGTCTGTGGGTGTGGCTGGGGAGAAGTATCGGGCGTGGGCGCAAGTCGAAGCGCATGGCATCTCCGATCTGTACTTCGACTGGGCGACTGGGATCGCGGCCGATGAGCACATCGTGAAGCTGGTCGAGGAGCTGCCCACGACGAAGCGGCAACCGAACCTTGTCTTCGCTTCGGCCCGGATGGCGGGTGTTCCTCTCGTGCCCTACAAGGAGGCAAGGAGTGAGTTCATGGCCAGGTGGGATGCGATCCGCGGGATTGCACTCACCCACGCGACGCAGACGAACGAAGTCCGCCGGTGTGCCGTGCTCTTGCCTGAGTTGGCGAAGATCACCGGACCGATCGCCCTGCTTGAAGTCGGTGCGTCCGCGGGCCTGTGCCTGTACCCGGACAAGTACGCCTACCGCTTCATCACCGAACGCGGAGTGGACGAACTGGCACCTGCAAGCGGCAGCGCTGTTGCGCTCGAGACCGAGCTACGAGGGCGTCCAACCCCGACGCGCCTCCCGAAAATCGTCTGGCGTGCCGGCATTGACCTGAACCCTCTCGACATCGCAGACCCGGTGTCACTGGAATGGCTAGAAACACTCGTGTGGCCCGAGCATGACGAGCGACGCCGGGACCTGCACGCGGCGGCATCCGTCGTTGCGGCACACCGGCCGCTACTGGTGGCAGGTGACCTGAATGAAGCGTTCGAGAAGCTCGCCGCGCAGGCACCAGCTGACGCGACGTTGGTCGTCTTCCACAGCGCCGTGCTCGTGTACCTGAGCCCGGACGCGCGCGAGTCGTTCGTTGGCAAAGTGCGCACGAGCGGTGCTGTGTGGATCAGTAACGAAGGCAAGTCGGTACTCCCGGAGATTGCGACGCAGCTACCGGCAGACACCGAGAACGGCACCGTCCTGGCAGTCAACGGCACACCCGTCGCCATCGTCGGCCCACACGGACAGTTCTTCCACGCTCTCGCCGACTCCTGATCGGACGACAGCGCGGCGTGCCCGGCGAGGGATCCTCCACCGGCCATCGGCGGTGGTACGCGCGAGAGCGCTGCGGTGGATGTGCGGCGTCGCTCAGCGAGGTGCGGATTCTGACACCGAGGCTGCGAGGAGCGAGCCCAGACCCAGCACGGCAGCAGCTACCCGGGCCCGGTGCGCCATAGCCCAGCGGTTCCGCACACCTTCCCATCCCTCCGGCGGGTTCTCGGACGACCACGTCAGCAATCGGGCGTTGATGGGCAGCTCGACGGCGACGGTGATGGCCAGAGCGGTCAGCTGGCCGGTGAACCCGACAACGGTCAGGCGGGAGGCGCGCGAGGATCCCTGCCGGCGTCGCACGACGGCCATGGCCAGGTTGGCCGCTACGGCAGCCGGGAGCAGTGGCCCCATCACTGGCCGGAGATTGCGCACGGTCGCCTGCTGCACCTCAATGTACGTGCGCGGCGAGAAGCTCACAGTCGCGGGTCCGAGACTGGTCAGGGTGCCGAAGAACACGCCCGTCGAGAGGGTGGCGGTGAACAGGCTGGCGAAGTGAACGACTGGACCGAGGCGCATGAGTCATTGTCTTCGATAGCAGGCGGGAAGAACAGCGGCTCACGCTCGGGTCGGTGCATCGCTTCCGACTGGATGTTCCGCTTCAAGACGGCGTGCCCGCCGAAGCACAAGGACCCTGTGGACGTTCGAGCACTGGCAGAGAAGTACGGGTACGAGATACCGGCGACTCATCGCGGGCCCGTTCGATCGCCAATCCCCTACCGGATGCGTGAGCGGTGGGCGGGCGGCCGAGACAGCACCGGGGTGAGTACACCTCCGACCAGAAGGACCAGACCAAGGCCGGCGATGAGGAACTCGCCGAAGACTTCTGGAGCATCGAAAACAGCATGCTCGTCGAACCAGGTCCCGAGGATTGCGCCGTCGACGGAGTCGACGACCATGATGACCAGTCCCAGGAAAGCCGTAACCCAAGCCCACAACCGCGGCATCCACCCGAGCATGGCCGGTGGAACCGCCGCGCTGCTGAAAGCGCGTCGACGACCAGCCAACGCGTCGACGAAAGCACCTTCGGTTCTCAGTCGGTGAGAAGCGACCTCGACCGTCTCGCTCCAAGATCGACCACTGAGACGGGTCAGCTTGACTCCCGAGCTCGTCCCATGCTCTGCATCGGTGCCTCGCCTCGGCCGGTCGCCCGGGTCGTCCGGGCAGCGCGCGCCCCTCGTCAGCGGAAGTCTTGTACGTGGTCCTGTGCCCAGGTCTCGATGGTCAGCGGTGGCCTGCCGAGCAGGCTCTCGACTGCGTCCGCTGCGAGCCCGGCGGGGAGCATGGGCATGTTGCCCTGTGCTTCGATCACGCGGTCGACGACGAACGGCGGCAGCTGTGTCAGGAGCTCGGTGCGGTAGGTGTCGGTGTCGATCTCGACGAGGTCGACCGCCTCGTCGAGCGCGTGCGCGATCGCCGCGACCTGCTGACGCACGGTCGACGGGCCCGGGCCGAGGACGGCGTGGGCCTTGCCGCGCTGGGTGTCGTCGAGCAGGGACGCGGCCGCGACCTCGGCGATGTCTCGTTCGTGCACGGGAGAGGACACCGCGTTGGGGAACGCCGTGCGCAGCTCTCTGCGCGTGCGGATGCTCTGCCAGCGCAGCATGTTCGACGCGTAGTAGCCGGGTCGTACGAAGGTCCAGCCCAGGCCCGACTCCTGCACGGCCTTCTCGACTGCGCGGTGCTGCTCGGCTATGGGGTCGGATCCCGTGCTCGCGGAGATCACCGAGGCAGAGGAGAGCACCACCACGTGCTCCACCCCGGCGTCCCGAGCGGCGGCAGCGAAGTCGGCCGCGGTCTCCGGGCGGGCGTAGAGAAAGACCTTGTCGACGCCGTCGAGGGCATGCGGGAAGGTCTCCGGCGCATCGAGATCGAGGGAGACAACCTCTCCCTCGTCCGAGAACTGGCCGGGACGCGGGGAGCGGCTTGACGCCCGCACCGCCGCACCTGCGGCGATCAGGGTCGTGAGCACCGCACCTCCGACGTTTCCGCTGGCACCGGTCACGAGGATCACCAACGTTCCTGCCCCTTTCGGTACTGTTGTTGTGTCAACAGTATTCAAGGAGATGTTGAAGTGTCAACAGATAATCCGAGTGAGCTGTGGCAGCTGTGGAAGCGGAGCCACGAGGCGCTCCGATCCGCGATCGTTGCGGACGTCATCGCTCACTCCGAGCTCACCGAGCCTGAGTTCTCGGTGCTGATCCACCTCCACGACGCCGGCGGCAGCCTGCGGCAGAACGCCTTGGGGCAGGCGCTCGCGTGGGACCGGACCCGGCTGTCCCACTTGGTCTCCCGCATGGAAACCAGGGGGACTGTGGCACGCCGGAAGCTCACCAATGGCGTCGACATCGAGCTCACCCCCACAGGGCGCAGACACTACGAGGAGGCCCGCCCCCATCTCGACACTGCAGTCCGAGAGCACCTCCTCGACCGGCTCGACGAAGAAGACACTGCCGCCCTCACTCGCATCCTGCGGCACCTCAGCGGAGCACGGAGACCGCCCCTCGGCCCGAAACGGCGCGTCCCGGACACTCGCACAGTTCCTTGACCTCGCCACCCCCGCCAACAAGGCAGTCAGTCAATGCCTGACCGCGCCGCCCCGACCTCCTGAGTACAGCGACGTACCTGTTCTCGAGGCGGCAGGGACACTGGGACGCGTTGCACGCGCGTCCGCACGCTACCCCCATTGAGAGGCCGCTATGCGGCATCAAGTGCGAGACGCTGACACTCCATCGACGTCGACCGCGTCGACTCGCCCCCGACCGACGTGCGGCCGCCCGAACCGAGTGAACAGCTCCGCCACTGAGGTCGGTGACCTCGGGCGCTCGACGTCGGATCCGCTACGAGCCAGCCGGCTGGCCGTGAGCGACGGTGCCGCATGCGGCGCGAAGCCGGGGTCGCGGCATCGAGCCACTCGGGCGGCACGGCGGTATCGCCAGAGGGGAGACCAGTTCTGGCGAGCAACCCTTCGTCGATGCTCTTGGGGTCGGGTGGCTAGAGAAGGCTCGTGAGCACGCCACCGTCGGCCCGGACGGCGGCGCCGTTCGTCGCGGACGCCATGGGGCTCGCGAGGTACGTCACGAGCGCCGCGATCTCGGCCGGCGCGATGAACCGTTCGAGGAGGGTGGTCCGGTTCTCGCCGATGATCGCCCGTTGCACCGTCTCGACGGGGAGTGACCGGGCCGCCGCGATCGCGTCGACCGTGGACGCGACGCCGTCCGAGTACGTGGGCCCGCCGAGCACGGTGTTGACCGTGACGGCGGTGCCGCGCGTCCGCTTGGCGAGGCCGTTACCGAGGGCGATCATCGCCGCTTTCGTCACGCCGTAGTGCACCATGTCCGCCGGCACGTTGACGCCGGACTCGCTGCCGATGAAGACGATGCGGCCCCAGCCCCGTTCCAGCATCCCGCCCAGGAGGTGTCGCGACAGTCGGACACCGCTCATCACGTTGACAGCGAAGTACCGATCCCAGTCCTCGTCGGTGACGGACTCGAAGTCGGCGAGGCCGAACAGCCCGACGTTGTTGACCAGGACGTCCACGCGGTCGAGCGCCTCGAGCAGTCGAGCGATGTCGCCGGGATCGGCGAAGTCGGCGGCGATCCCGGAGAGGTCGGAGCTGGGGCGCTCTCGCCTCAGGCGTTCGACGGCGTCGGCGACGTGGGCACGGTCTCGGCCGTTCAGGATCACCCGTGCGCCTTCGGCGGCGAGTGCGGAGGCGATCGCGTACCCGATGCCCTGCGTCGATCCACTGATGAACGCCGTCTTGTCCTGGAGTTGCAGGTCCACGATTGCTCCTCGATCCTCTCGCGCCGCACGACGCAATGACTTGCTCAGGCAAGCACCGTAGGACGGATCACTTGCCTGAGCAAGTCAATGCACGCTACGCTGGCGGCATGGCGCGGCCGAGGATCACCGGCGAGCAACTCGAGGTCTGGGCGGCCGTGGCGACGCTGCTCGAACGGCTGCCGGCTGCCCTCGACGCGCAGCTGCAGCGGGACAGCGGGCTCACCCACTTCGAGCACGGAGTGCTCACCGCACTCGACACCGCTCCAGACCAGACGCTGCGGATGAGCACGCTCGCCGGGTACGCGAGTTCGACACTCTCACGGCTGTCCCGAGCGGTCACTCGACTCGAGCGGAAGGGATGGGTTCGCCGTGTCGTCGATCCGACGGACGGTCGGTTCACGCTCGCGGTGTTGACCGGCGACGGACGCGAGAAGGTCGCGGAATCGACCCCCGCACACCAGGCCCTGGTCCGACGGTTGGTCTTCGACACGATCAGCCCCGAGCAGGCGCACCAGCTCGGCGTCATCGCGCGGAGCATCGCCGACGCGATCGACACCGCGCCGGCGTGGCGGCCTCCGCAGGCGAGCGACACATGAACCCGCATTCCCCGCTGACTCTCGAACTGCTGACCTACGCCGCGGACGGGTCGGATCGCATCATGCACCGCGTCCGCTGAGCGTCCACCGGTCGCGATCCGCGGACTCGATCCGTAGCGTACGTGGCTGCTGTCGGGCAGCACGCGGCCCCAACGCAAAGAGCACTCATGCAGCCACGGCGGCCGCGACCGCAGCGGCGAGCAGCGGAGCGGAGGCCAAGACGTGAAGCCTGTGACAGCTGCGAGGACGGTCACGACGAACAACACAACGGTCACCGGTCCGAGTATCCAGCCAGCCCGGAGCCGGGTGTGTCCGCACACTCCTTGTCCTCGCCGGAGATTCCGGCAGGGGATCGCCTACCGGGCGTTGCTGTTACCGTCTCGGGTGTGCGGGTGGTGTGTTCGTTCGTCGGGGGCTCAGGGCATCTGGTGCCGCAACTTCCCCTGCATCGGTCTCTCGCTGAGGCCGGACACGAACTCACCCTCGTGGGTCGCGCGTCCGCTGCCTCCGTTGCCCCAACGGGCTTGTACCGTACGGCCGCTCTTCGGCCCGACCGACGAAGCGACCCGTCTGGTGGCATCACCCCGCTCGTTCCACTCGATGTCGAACACGAACTCGCGGTCGTCGAGCGGCACTTCGCGGGATCGGCCGCCCTGAAGTCGGCCGGCGCAGTGAGGGACTTCTTGCCCGGGGCGGACCTCTTGGTGTGTGACGAGCTGGACTTCGGGGCGATCGGAGCCGCGCAGCACGCCGGCGTCCCGTCCGTCGTCGTATCCGTGATCGCCTCCGGCGCGCTCGTCCGCCCCGTGAGACTCACGCATGCTCTCGGACAGTTGGGTGAGGCCCTGGGCCTGTCGGGGCCGGTCCGATCGCGCGGCGATGTCTTCGTTGTTCCTTTCGCCCCGACGATGCGCGATCCGCTATTCCCGACACCTGACGACGCGCTCTGCATGCGCCCAGACGCCGGCCCTCCGCCCGCCCCGGACGGATCGATCGTCGCGACGCTCGGAACAGAGTTCAACACCGAATCGGGCGACTTGTTCCACCGCATCCTCGCCGCGCTCGCCCGCTTCAACACGCCATCGGTGCTCGCAGTGGGGAACGACGTCGATCCCGCGCGGTTCGGCCGGCAGCCAGCTCACGTGCAAGTGCGACGGTTCGTCGATTTCGACGCGCTTCTCCCCCGGGCGAGCGTTGTTGTGCACCACGGTGGGAGCGGGTTGTTCCTCCGTTCGGTTCTCAGCGGCACACCGCAGGTCGTCCTTCCAATGGGGGCGGACCAGCCGTTCAACGCTCGCCGAGTCGACGATCTCGGCCTGGGCGCCACACTTGACCCCACGACCGTCGACTCCTCGGACATTTTCGAGGCGATCACAGCCGTTCTCGCCAACGATCAAGCTCTCGAATCGACGGCCGCGTTGCGCCGTTCCACCCTCAATCTTCCGGCCCCCGCCGACGTCATCGCCCACATCAGCTCATCCGTGCTCTAACGCCCAGCGGTCCTCCACCCGGGGTGCTATCGGCCCCTGGCAGTGTCTGCGCCCGTGCAGCCCGTCCGAAAGCCGATCGGGTGACGAGACGACGTCAGCTCGGTGCAGCGGCGCATCCTCGCGCCATGAACGCTCTACTGATCGGGTACGCCCGCGTCTCAACCTACGAACAAGACCTCACCGCTCAACGCATCGCGCTCGAGCGACTCGGAGTCCTCCCACCCAACATCCACACCGATCACGGCCTGACCGGCACGAACAGATCACGACCCGGCCTTCGGGAAGCACTCGCTTCCTGCCGTGACGGCGACACAGTTGTCATCGCGAAGCTCGACCGGCTAGCGAGAAGCCTTCGAGACGCGAAAGACATCGTCGACGAGCTGACCGCCAAGAACGTCAAGCTCAACATCGGCGGTTCCGTCCATGACCCCAACGACCCCGTCGGCCGCCTGCTGTTCAACGTCCTCGCGATGGTTGCCGAGTTCGAGTCCGACCTCATCCGAGCTCGCACGCGCGAGGGGATGCGGATCGCGAAAGCGAAAGGCCACCTCCGCGGCCGGCAACCCAAGCTCAGCGCCGCTCAACAGCGACACCTCCTCGAGGTGCACGAAGCTGGCACGCACTCGGTCGCGGAACTCGCCGAACTGTTCGGCATCGGACGAGCGACCGTCTACCGCTGTATCGACAGACAAGCCCACCCCGACCGCTAACGGTCAGCTCCGCTCTCGGCGCAGGCGTCCGAGAGCGGGGCGTCATCCGCGAGCAGATTCATCAGACGACTCATCCAGTCTGTCCTCGAGCGCGGACGTCCGCTGAACGACCGGGCTTCGAGACGGTCGACGCCCGGCAGGAGGAGGTTGAGTTATGTCGCGGTCGACGGGCGCCGGGTAGCGTCGGAGCATGACGTCGTGGTGGGATCGAACCGATCCGTCAGATCGTCCGGAACTGACGAACCGTATGCCTGCAGGACTCATCGAGTCGTGGTGGAACGTAATCGCGGGTGCCGCCCTGATGATCGGTCTCCCCATCATCGTGCTCAGTGGTGGCTTCGACGCAGCGCGCGTCGCGTTCGCACTCTTCGACCTGGCCATCATGGTGGCACTCGAGCTCGTCTTCTTGAGGAAGCTTGTCCAGCGCATCGCCGGCCGGCGCGCGCTTCGCGCGGAGCGCGACGACGATTCATAAGTAGGTTCCGATGCTCTCGCGCGTCCGTACATCGATCGGCTACCGGGCGGCCCGGGGTGATCGGCTGCGACGGGCCAAGCCGCTACGGCGGTAGAAGTTCTCCAAGGCAGCACGGTCCGGCAGGAGCACCTTCGGCCGTTCGAACTCGTCGAAGGCATGCCGATACCCGAGCCGGTTCTTCCTCGCGGGTCCGAGGATGAAGCGGAGCATTTCGACGCGGACGCGGTCGCGAGTGCCTTCCAAGCTCCCAGCCCGGTCGGACTCGAAGAGGGTGCGGCGGACGTACCGGACGATGCTCGCGGTGGTCGAGGCATCCAGCAGCACCAGACCGGTTGCTCGCCGCAACCTGCCTGGCAGCCAACGCGAGTAGTTGCCCTCGATGACCCACTGATCCGTGTCCATCGCCTCGTTGTGCATGCGCTCGAAATCGATGTCCGGACGCTCGACCCAGTCTGTCCCGGGCAGGTGGCGGTACTGGTCGAGGTGGATCACTGGAAGCGACCGGGCTCGGCCGATGGCTGCCGCAAGGGTCGACTTGCCGCTGTTAGACGGCCCCAGGATGCAGATCCGCTGGCCGAGGTCGACGAGGTCCATCTGGCGAGTCTCGCAGGAGGGCCCGCCGATGAAGCATCACTCATGCACGAAGACCGGTAGCCGATCGATAACCGTCCCTGGCCGCCGGGCGAGTGAGGCTAGTTTCGCTTTCCCAATCACGCCGAACAGGCGAGCGCCGCGAGCTGCCAGACGTTCTCCAGTTCGGTGCTCAGAAGTCGAGCACCATCCCGGGGAAGTCGCCGATGTACCGCTCGACGGCGTCGCCGACGCTGACCTTCGCGTCCTTCTCGTCGAGCATCTGCTGCAACCGGCGTTCGTCCGAGCGCAGCGTCTCCGAGCGGTCCCCGGTGGTCATGCCTGCGATCGTGGCGAGGGAGAACCCGCTCTGCTTCACCCGGAACGTGCGTGCGACCGCCAGACGAGGCTCGACGCGGACGATCTTGAGCACGGTCTTCGCGATCGGAAGCGATCCGATCACCTCGCCGGTATCCGGGTCCTTGATGTCGGTGCCGGATGGATCGAGGACAGCGAACTGCATCCCTTCCCGCACGCCGTCGTCGCTGCCCCGGTTGATGACCAGGTCGGTTGCGGTGAGCAGTTGCGCGACCTTGCCACGGATTGGCTCCGGAGCGCTTTCACCGTCCAACTCGTCGTCCGCTGGGTCGTGATAGTCACTCATTCGGTTGTTCCGTCCTCTGGCGCATCCGCCAGGTCCTCGTAGAGCCGATACCAGTCCGACGCGAGGTCGTCGTGATCTTGCTCCGCCTCTTGCAGCTGCCAGCTCAACCGGTCCACGGCCTTCTGTGCGATGGCCGGATCGTCCGAATTGGCTGCGTCCTCGGCGAGCTTGCGAACCCCGGTCAGTGTCTCCCCGAGACGCGCGTGCCGCCGCATCTGAATCCCCAAGGCTTGGGGGTTGGGTGCTCCCTTCGCGAACAGGTACACCGACGCCCCTTGGAACACCGCCGACAACAGAACGGTGAATCCGCTCTCGGAGGCCGACGGGGGCGTCTTGGCAGAGGCAAGGAACGCGATCAGGGCAGCGAAAGCGAGTCCGAGGACACTCAGCACCCCACCGGCTATGCGGTAACGGTACCGGCGACACCAGCGCCAGAACGCTTGGCGATCGAAGCTCACGTGTGGATCGTAGCCGCTGGCGGGAGCATTTACGGCGTCCGTTAGCCGGTCCTTCAGCGGACGTCCGGGCGCTTGCGGGAGGCGCCGACTCCTACAGCCCTGGTCCGTGGCCGACCCTGTCTCATATACGTGGTCCGAGAACTTTCGCACTTCGCGTAGGCCATACGGACGCCTCGAGACACTCGAAGGCTTAGCCGACCCGACGACGTCGCCCGTCTGCACAGCCAAATAGCGTGTCCAGGCCCGTATTTCAGATACGTTGAGTGGCAGTTGAACAAGTTGCTTGGCGGCCGAAAAGTTCCCCTACTGCGGCATGTCCACGAACCGCGAGAACATCCCGTGGAACGCCACCGTGATGGTATCCGTCGGCCCGTTGCGGTGCTTCGCGACGATGAAGTCCGCCTCGCCCTGCCGCGGGTTGTCCTTCTCGTAGGCGGACTCGCGGTGCAGCAGGATGACCATGTCGGCGTCCTGCTCGATCGAGCCCGACTCCCGCAGGTCCGAGATCTGGGGCTTCTTGTCCGCGCGCTGCTCGGGGCCACGGTTGAGCTGCGAGAGCGCGATGACCGGGACTTGGAGCTCCTTGGCCATGAGCTTGAGCGCACGCGAGAACTCCGAGACCTCTTGCTGGCGACTCTCGACCCGCTTGCCGCTCGTCATGAGCTGCAGGTAGTCGATGACGACGAGCTTGAGGTCGTGCTGCTGCTTGAGCCGCCGGCACTTGGCTCGGATCTCGACGAGGGTCATGTTGGGGGAGTCGTCGATGAAGAACGGGGCGTCGTTGATGCGACCGCGGGTCTGGGCGATGGTCGTCCAGTCGCGGGCGTCGACGGTGCCCTTGCGCATGTTCTGCAGCGGCACGCTCGACTCGGCGGACAGCAGGCGCATGGCGATCTCGGAGCGGCCCATCTCGAGCGAGAAGAACGCCGCGGTCTGGTTGTGCTTGACGGCGGCGGCGCGAGCGAGGTCGAGGGCGAGCGTCGACTTGCCGAGCGCCGGGCGCGCCGCGACGATGATGAGCTGGCCGGGGTGGAACCCGTTCGTCAGGGCGTCGAGCCCGGCGAACCCGGTCGGCACGCCGGTCATCTGCCCGTCGCGGCCCTTGGCGGCCTCGATCTCGTCGATGGCGGAGCCGATGGCCTCGGTCAGCGGCACGTAGTCCTCGGTCTGCACGCCACCCGCGACGTTGTAGACCTCGGCCTGGGCGTTGTTGACGAGGTCGGTGACCTCACCCTCGGACGCGTAGCCCATCTGCACGATGCGCGTGCCGGCCTCGACCAGGCGACGGAGCACGGCCTTCTCGGCGACGATCGCGGCGTAGTAGCCCGCGTTGGCCGCCGTGGGCACGAGCGAGGTCAGGGAGTGCAGGTACTCGGCGCCACCGGCCCGGGACAGCATGGCCGTCTTGGTGAGCTCGTCGGTCACCGCGATGACGTCGGTCGGCTCACCGTGAGAGTACAGCGACAGGATCGCGTCGAAGATGACCTCGTGCTTGGGGATGTAGAAGTCCACGCCCCGCGCGGTCTCGATCACGTCGGCGACGGCGTCCTTCGACAGCAGCATGCCGCCGATGGTCGACTGCTCGGCCAGCAGGTCGTGGGGCGGCGTCCGCTCCATGCCCCGTTCGGCCATGTCCGGTGGTGCACCGAGATGCGCGATCGACACGCAGACTCCTCACTGTCCTGGTCGGCCCGTCCGGGCCGTTCGAGCATGATCCGGGAGGCCCGTCCCACCATTGGTACCGCCACCCCCCGACACCACCCTCGCGGCTCGAGCGCGACGGTCGTTCCGATCCCGTGACGACCCGTTCCATGCCCCCTGCCCGAGTCGCTCCCGCAGGCTAGGGGAGCGAAGTTATCCCCAGCAAGAGGTCCTGTGGATAACTTTGTGGATGACACGGGGAACACGCCGGAAAGCGGTGGGGACAACTGTGGAAACTCCTGTGGAGGAGCGGGGACCGGGGCGAAATAAACCGCTTCTGACCAGGCATTTCCGGTTGCACACCATGTGTGCACAACGTTGTTTAGAGTGCCGGTTGAAGGTTCCCGACTTGACGTCCTGCCTGTGCATAGAACCTGGACAGGGCGGCCTGATGTGGAGTACCACGTCCCACGCTCCCAGCCCCACCACATGCGCGCTTGTCCCCCGGAACGGTCCCCGGGTCAACAGCGCGACGGGTGTCGCTGGGCGCGCGCCGGAACCACGCGGAGTTGCTGTCCGCAACCAGGAGGACACGCGTACCCCACCGGCCTCGCCCCGGTCCCGGCCAGCGGGACGCACCGCCACCGCGCCTCCGGCAGGGGGCCCGAATCGACAGGACCGTTGTCGTCCGACAGCAGTCGGGTCGTCGCATGCAACCGCATCTCGTGCGTGTGCATCCGACGACCGCCGATCCGATGTCGGACGACCGCCGGACTGTCGAAGAGCAGCGAAGCCGGAGGAGGCCACGGGGACGACGAAGGGCGGGCCTCCCGACTGGGAGACCCGCCCTCGGCGGTCGGACCGGCAGCGCCGGCCCGGACGGAACTACTTGGCGGCGACGACCTTCAGCGCGATGGTCGCAACGATGTCCTCGCGGAGCCGGACCGTGGCCTCGTGCTCGCCGACGGACTTGATCGACCCGGGGACCTCGATCTTGCGCTTGTCGAGCGAGCCGATGCCCTGCGCCTGCACGGCGTCGGCGACGTCGCCCGGGCGGACCGAGCCGAACAGGCGGCCGTCCTTGCCGGCCTTGACGGTCAGCGTGACGACGGCGTTCTGCAGCTTGAGCTTGAGGTCCTGGGCCTCTTCGATCGTGGCGAGCTCGCGCGCGGCGCGGGCGGCCTGGATCGACTCGACCTGCTTCTGACCACCACGCGACCACGCGACGGCGAAGCCCTGCGGGATCAGGTAGTTGCGGGCGTAGCCGTTCTTGACATCGACGACGTCACCGGCGGAACCGAGGCCGGAGACCTCGTGGGTGAGGATGAGCTTCGACATGGGTGATCCTCCGATCAGCGGCCGGAGCCGGCGTAGGGGAGGAGCGCCATCTCGCGGGCGTTCTTCACGGCACGGGCGATGAGGCGCTGCTCCTGGACGGAGACGCCGGTGATACGGCGGGCACGGATCTTGCCGCGCTCGGAGATGAACTTGCGCAGGGTCGCGACGTCCTTGTAGTCGATGACGCCGACCTTGATCGACTTCGCGGGGGCGGCGTTCTTGCCGCCCTTGCCTCCGCGAGGCTTGCGGCGGTCGCCGCTGCTCTTTCCAGCCATTGGGGGATTCCTTCTAGTTCTGTTTCCGGATCAGCGGGGGAGCCGACTGATCAGAACGGGGTTTCGTCGTCGTAGGTGCCGCCCGGGGTGTTCCACACGTCCGACGAGGACGTGTTGCCACCCTGGTTGCCCTGCGGGGACCACGGTTCGTCGGACTGCGCGCCACCGTTGTAGCCGCCGCCGCCACCGTTGCCGCCACCGACCTGGCCGCGGCCACCGCCGCCACCACCACCGGAGGCGCGGGTGACCTGGGCGGTCGCGTAGCGGAGCGAGGGGCCGATCTCGTCGACCTCGAGCTCGATGCTCGTGCGCTGCTGGCCTTCGCGGTCCTGGTAGGAGCGCTGACGCAGACGACCCTGCGCGATGACGCGCGAGCCCTTGGTCAGCGATCCCGCGACGTGCTCGGCGAACTCACGCCAGACACTCGCACGGAGGAACAGCGCGTCGCCGTCCTTCCACTCGTTCGCCTGACGGTCGAACGTGCGCGGTGTCGACGCGATGGTGAAGTTCGCCACCGCGAGGCCGTTCTGCGTGTACCGCAGCTCGGGATCGCTGGTGAGGTTGCCCACCACCGTGATGACGGTCTCGCCGGCCACGGGCTACTCGGCGCTCTTCGTGGCGGCCGCAGCCTTGCGGGCGGCGCGCTCGTCGGAGAGCTTCTTGGCGGCGGCGACCTGGGCGATCGCTTCCTCGGCGCGGAGGACCTTGGTGCGGAGCACGGCCTCGGAGAGACCGAGCTGGCGGTCGAGCTCCTTGGCGGCGTCGGCGTTCGCCGTCATGTTGACGACGGCGTAGATGCCCTCGGACTTCTTGTTGATCTCGTACGCGAGACGACGACGGCCCCAGACGTCCACGTTGTCGACGGTGCCACCGTCGTTGCGGATGACTGCGAGGAACCGGTCGAGCGACGGAGCGACCGTGCGCTCGTCGATCTCGGGGTCGAGGATGACCATCAGTTCGTACTGGTGCATGCGGAACCCACCTCCCTTGGTCTAGAACGGCTCCGGTCTTTCCGGAGCAGGAGGGTTGATGCATGTGTGCGACCACCACGAAGGCGGTGGGCACAACCTGACAAGACTAGCCGACGGCCGGGAGGCCCGGCAAGGGTTCTCCACAGCCCGACCGCCCGCACCGTGGTCGGGTGGTGCGCATCAGCCCCGCTCGGCCCACCAGGCGCGCAGGCGACGCTCCGCCTCGTCCGCGCCGAGGGGCCCCTCGTCCATGCGCGCCTCGAGCAGGAACCGGTAGGCCTCGCCGACCTCGCGCCCGGGGCGGATGTCGAGGATGCGCATGATGTCGTCGCCCGTCAGGTCCGGACGCATGGCGTCGAGTTCCTCCCGGTCGCGCAGGGCGGCGATCCGGTCCTCCAGGTCGTCGTACGCGAACCCGAGCCGGTCGGCCTTCCGGCGGTTGCGCGTCGTGACGTCCGATCGGGTGAGCTCGTGGAGCCGCTCGAGCTGGTCGCCGGCGTCGCGGACGTAGCGGCGCACGGCCGAGTCCGTCCACGCGCCGTCCGTGTAGCCGAAGAACCGCAGGTGCAGCTCGATGAGCTTCGTGACGGCGGCGACGGTCTCGTTGTCGAACCGCAGCGCGCGGAGCCGCTTGCGGGCGAGCTTGGCACCGACGAGGTCGTGGTGGTGGAAGCTCACGACGCCGCCGGGCTCCAGGCGACGGGTGGCCGGCTTGCCGATGTCGTGGAGCAATGCGGCGACGCGGAGGACGATGTCGGGCGCGTCGCCGGCGTGCCGTTCGTGCTCGTAGCCGATCGCCTGCGTGAGCACGGTGAGCGAGTGCTCGTAGACGTCCTTGTGGTGGTGGTGCTCGTCGATCTCGAGCTGCATCGCCGGGAGTTCCGGCAGCACCCGCTCGGCGATGCCCGTGTCGACGAGGAGGCGCAGCCCGGGCACGGGGTCGTCCGTGGCGAGCAGCTTGACGAACTCGTCGCGCACGCGCTCGGCGGAGACGATCGCGATCGAGCCGGCGAGCTCGGTCATCGCGGTGCGGACGTCGTCGCTCACGGTGAATCCGAGCTGGCCCGTGAACCGTGCCGCACGCATCATGCGGAGCGGGTCGTCGCGGAAGGACACGACGGCGCTCTGCGGGGTGCGCAGGCGACCGGCGAGCAGGTCCTCGACGCCGTCGGCCACGTCGACGAGCTCGCGCTGGGGGAGTCGCAGGGCCATCGCGTTGACGGTGAAGTCCCGGCGGACCAGGTCCTCGGTGATGGCCGATCCGAACTCGACCTCGGGCTTCCGGGTCTCGCCGTCGTACGCGTCGCTGCGGTACGTCGTGATCTCGACCTGCTCGCCACGCACGCGGGCCGCGATGGTGCCGAACTGTCGCCCGACGTCCCAGGTCGCGCTCGCGATCGGTTCCACGATCCGGAGGATCTCGTCGGGCCGGGCGTCCGTCGTGAAGTCGAGGTCGGTCACAGGCCGGCCGAGGAAGGCGTCGCGGACGGGACCGCCGACGAGCGCGAGTTCGTGACCGGCCTCGGCGAAGGCGGCGGCCAGGGTGGCGACGGGTGCGGACTCGGCGAGGTGACCGAGGCGTTCCACGGCGTGTGCGACGGAGGGCATGACCCGTCGATCATCCCAGAACCCGGCCGTGCCGTGCCTCCTCGGCTGCGTCTCCGGCTGGGCCTCCTACACTCGTCCGAGGCCCGGACGGTCCCGGGCGCCTCTTCCATGCACATCCTCCGAACGCCACTCGCCGCCGCGGTGACCGCGCTGGTCGCCCTCGGCGTCGTCGGCGCGCCCGGAGTCGCGGAGGCGGCGAGCAGCAGCCATGCAGCGGCCAGCAGCAGCCACGCCGCGTCGGCCGCGAGCAGTGCGCGCGCGGTCGCGACCCCCGGTCCCACCGGCACGAACGCCAGCACCGCGACCCCCGCGCCCACCCACCCCGCGCAGAAGAACGCAGCGGCGCCCACCACGGCGACCACGGCCTCCCTGTCGGTGGCGGCGACGGACCAGGGCGTGCTCAAGACGGACCAGGACCTCACCCTGACGGTCACCGTGACGAACGGCACCGACACGGACCTCGCCGCGACCACCGCGGACGTCTCCCTGTCGCGGAGCGTGACCGGGGACCGGTCCGATCTCGAGGACTGGCTCGAGGACACCAGCTCAGACGGTTACCTCGGCTCCTACCTGACGAGTTTCGACGTCCCGGTGGTCCCCGCGCACCACACGGTCACGATGACCGACATCACGATCCCGTCGGCCACGGTCGGCCTCGACGGCTACTCGTTCGGCGCGCGCCGCCTCGCGGTCTCGTACGCGTCGGGCTCGGTCGACGTCGTCGGCCGCTCGGCCATCACCTGGTACCCGTCGCTGACGCAGCAGCCCACGGACGTCTCCGTCGTGATGCCGATCACCGTGCCCGCGACGACGTCGACCACGCTGTCGGCGTCGGAGCTCGCCGCGGACACCGCCGTCGACGGCACGCTCACGGCGCAGCTCGACGCCGCGATCGACCACAACGTCGCGATCGGCATCGACCCGCGGATCATCGTCTCGATCCGGCTCCTGGGCCAGGACGCCCCCGAGTCCGCGGTGACCTGGCTCGACCGTCTGACCGCCGCCCGGAACGAGACGTTCGCGCTCCCCTACGCCGACGCCGACCTGACGGGCCTCCGGCAGGCGGGAGCGCCGGGCGTCTTCACGCCGATCTCGTTCGACCAGGACGTCGACCCACGGCACTTCCCCGGAGCGGTCACCCCGACACCGACGGCCACCGCGACCGGGACGACGGACGGTGCGAGCGGCGCCAGCGCGGCCGCCGCGAGCGCGACGCCGACCGCCGGTGCGGGCCCGTCCACGTCGGCCGGTGGAGGCACGGGGACGAGCGCCGCCGCGGCCGGCGGAGCCAGCACCGGGAGCGAGACCGGGACCGGAACCGGAACCGGAACGACCGCCGGCACCGACACAACCCCGGCGCCCGGCACGGGCCAGCCGGGAGGCGAGCCCACGCCCGCCGCGCCCACGCTGCCGACGATGCAGACCCTGCTCGACTTCCCGTACACGCTGCCCTCGATCGCCTGGCCGGACGAGGACACCGTCACGTCAGACGACCTCCCGGTACTCGCCAAGGGGGGTTACCAGCACACCATCGTCGCGAACGGGAACACCACGGCCGGCGCGGACACCACGGTCGCCGCCTCCGCCAAGGCCGGGACCGCCGACCTCCTCGTGTCCGACGAACGGCTGAGCGCGCTCCTCGACGACGCCGCGGACGCACCCGATCAGGCGTCGTGGCAGAGCGCGATGGCGGCGCTCACCGCCACCCTCGCGACGACGACGCGCCAGGCGAGCACCTCCGCCCCGATCCTCCTGACGTTCGACCGGTCATGGCCCACCGACCCGACCCGCATGTCCGACACGCTCGACGCGCTCGAGTCGATGCCGTGGGTCTCACCCACGGACCTCTCGACGACCATCGGCACCGCGCCGACGAGCGTCTCGGTGAGCAACCACGCCGAGCCCGACGACCGCCTCGCGCAGCTCCGCCAGCTCGTCCAGTCCGAGAGTGCCGTCACCGCGTTCTCGACCGCGCTGACCACCCCCACCGACCTCACGGCGCCGACCCGGCTCCACACGCTCACCCTCGCCTCGACCGCGTGGACGACCGACCTCGCGGGACTGCAGCGTGCCGTGGCCGTCCGGGTGAAACGGGCGAACGCCGTCGTCGACTCCGTCGGGATCGTCGACTCGAGCTCCATCACCCTGCTCGGCGACCGGTCGTCCCTGCCGATCTCCGTCCGCAACAAGTCCGAGTTCCCCGTGACCGTCTACCTGACGGTGACGCCGTCGAACTCGTTCCTCCGGGTCGAGAAGAACGCGCTCCAGGTCACCGTCCAGCCCGAGTCGCAGTCGCGCATCACGTTCCCCGTGCAGTCCGTCGCGAACGGCAAGGTGCAGCTCCAGCTCACGCTGACGAGCTCCACCGGGACGAGGGTCGCGCAGCCGAGCGCGGTCGAGATCAACGTGCAGGCCCAGTGGGAGACCATCATCACCGGCCTCGCCGGAGCCGCGGTCGTGGTGATCTTCGGCCTCGGGATCCTGCGCAACATCCGCCGACGCCTCCGTCGCCGGTCCGGTGGCGCGCCTCCTGAGGACGACGACGACCCCAACCGTCCGCTCGACGACCAGCCGGTGGCCGCGTCGGCCCCCGCCCCCGCGGCCACCGCATCCACGGCCGTCGCCGCAGCCGTCGCCACACCCGCCGCCGTCGCCGCTGCACGCCCGACGGGCGCACGAGAACGGAACGACGTGACCGACGACCTCCAGACCGCTCGGCCGGGAGGCACGGCTCCACTCGCCGGGACCCCCATCGGTGCCGCGGCACCCACCGCCGGCACCCCGGGCACGACGGACGCGGCCGTCGGGGCGGGCGCGGTCGCGGCAGCGGGCGCGATCGACGGTGCGGCTCCGACCGGCGGCGCGACCCCGACCGGCGGCGCGACCCCGACCGCCCCGGCGGAACGCGGCCTCGGCCGGGCCAGCGCCCTGCTCGCGATCGGCACGATGGTGTCGCGCGTCCTCGGGTTCGCCAAGACGTTCGTCCTCGCGGCCGCGATCGGCCAGTCCGGTAGCGCCGCCGCCAACGCCTTCGCCGTCTCGAACCAGCTGCCGAACAACATCTACGCGCTCATCGCGGGTGGCCTGCTCAGCGCGGTCCTCATCCCGCAGATCGTCCGCTCGATGAAGCAGCACGCCGACGGCGGTCAGGCGTACATCAACCGGATCGTCACGCTCGGGGGCATCGTGTTCCTCGGCGTCACCGTCGTCGCCACCGCGATCGCACCCCTGCTCGTCCACCTGTACAGCCGGTCCGCGGGCAGCGGCGGCAAGGGCTTCGCGGACGACACCACCGCACTGGCGGTCGCGTTCGCGTTCTGGTGCCTGCCGCAGATCCTCTTCTACGCGCTGTACTCGCTGCTCGGCGAGGTCCTCAACGCCCGCCAGGTGTTCGGGCCCTTCACGTGGGCGCCGCTCCTCAACAACGTCATCGCGATCGCCGGGCTCGTCGTGTTCATCGCCCTCTTCGGCACGCGCGGGCTCAACAGCGACGCAGGCGACTGGACGCCGACGAAGATCGCCGTGCTCGCGGGGAGCGCCACTCTGGGCGTCGCGGTGCAGGCGGCGTTCCTGCTGCTCTTCTGGCGTCGTGCCGGCCTGGGGTTCCGTCCCGACTTCCGGTGGCGCGGGGTGGGCCTCAAGGCGACGGGCACCGCGGCCGGCTGGCTGTTCCTCATGATCCTGGTGACGCAGCTCGCGGGCATCGTGCAGTCGCGGGTGGCGTCCCTCGGCACGGGCGCGGGCAACGCGACGCTGCAGAACTCGTGGCTGCTGTTCATGCTGCCGCACTCGATCATCACCGTGTCGATCGCCACCGCCTACTTCACCCGGATGAGCCACGACGCGGAACGGGGTGACATCGCCGCGGTCCGCCGGAACCTGTCGCAGTCGCTCCGGATCGTCGGTCTGTTCACCGTGTTCGCGTCGGTCGCCCTCATCGTCCTGGCGTTCCCGTTCGCCCGGATCTACGAGCACGCCTTCACGGACGTCCGGTCGATGGCCTTCGTGCTCGTCGCCTACATGCCCGGCCTGGTGCTGATCAGCATGTTGTTCATCATCCAGCGGGTGTTCTGGGCCCTCCACGACCACCGCACGCCGTTCTTCATGCAGCTCGTGCAGTCCGGGCTGTTCGTCATCGGCGCCTACGCCGTCGCGGCCCTGCCCGGCTCGGCCATCGGCGTCGGCGTCGCGATCACGACCACCCTCGCCGGCAGCGCCCAGACCGTCGTCGCGCTCGTCATCGTCCGACGACGCCTCGCCGGCATCGAGGGCGGTCCCGTGACGCGCTCGCACGTACAGTTCATCGTCGCCGCGATCGTCGCCGGGGCCGCCGGGGTCGCCGTCGCCGCGTTCTTCGGGGCGTTCCGAGCCGGCGGGTTCGCGATGACGGACGTCACGAGTGCGCTCATCACCCTCGCACTCACGGCGGCCGCCATGGTCGTCGTGTACGTGGCCGTGCTCGTCCTCACGCGCAACGGCGAGATCCGCAGCGCGGTGGGCCTCCTCCGGGCCCGTCTCGGACGCTGAACGCGGGCCGAGCGGCGGAATGCGCCGCCGGTACCATGTGTTGATCCGATCGGACCGGGAGGCACCGGTCCGGTCCTCCAGGACGTCCACGACGAAAGGGCACCAGGCATGCGCCAGCTCATCATCATCGGCTCCGGTCCCGCCGCGCTGACGGCCGCGATCTACAGCGCGCGCGCCGAGCTGAAGCCCCTCGTGGTCGCGTCCAGCGTCGAGACCGGCGGCGAGCTCACCAAGACCACCGAGGTCGAGAACTTCCCCGGCTTCCCGGAGGGCATCCAGGGCCCCGACCTCATGATGAAGATGCAGGAGCAGGCCGAGAAGTTCGGCGCGGAGATCCTGTACGACGACGCCGTGTCCGTCGACCTCACGGGCGACGTCAAGAAGGTCACCGTCGGTGGCGGCCAGACGTACGAGTCGCTCGCCGTGATCTACGCGACCGGCTCCGCTTACCGCAACCTGGGCCTCCCGGACGAGCAGCGCCTGTCGGGCCACGGCGTGTCGTGGTGCGCGACCTGCGACGGCTTCTTCTTCCGCCAGAAGAACATCGCCGTCGTCGGCGGTGGCGACTCCGCGATGGAGGAAGCCACGTTCCTCACCCGCTTCGCCGACACGGTGACGGTGATCCACCGCAAGGACGTCCTGCGCGCGTCGAAGATCATGCAGGACCGCGCGTTCAACGACCCGAAGATCGCGTTCGCGTGGAACAAGGAGGTCGTCGCCATCCACGGTGAGACCTCGGTCGAGGGCGTCACGCTCCGCGACACCACCACCGGCGAGGAGTCGCAGCTGCCCCTCGACGGTCTGTTCATCGCGATCGGCAACGACCCGCGTACGCACCTCATCCACGGCCAGGTCGACCTCGCCCCCGAGGGCACCATCGCCGTCGACGGACGCTCGTCGCGCACGAACCTGTCCGGCGTCTTCGCGGCCGGTGACGTCATCGACCCGACCTACCGGCAGGCGATCACCGCGGCCGGTTCCGGCACGGTGGCGGCCCTCGACGCCGAGAAGTTCCTCGCCGACCTCGAGCCCGAGCTCGCCGCCCTGGCGGACGGTCCGGTCCCGGTCGAGCCCGTCACGATCTCGCCGGTCGAGCCGGCCACGGTCGGCAGCTGAGCGGGCGCGCCCGGCCGCGCCGTGCCTCCCGGCCGACGGAATAGCGACACGGACGCCGATGTTGTCCACAACGACCAACCCAAGGAAGCAGGAACCATGTCCAACGCCAAGGCAGTGACCGACGCGTCGTTCTCGAGCGACGTGCTGCAGTCCGACAAGACGATCCTCGTCGACTTCTGGGCCGAGTGGTGCGGGCCGTGTCGTGCGGTCTCCCCGATCCTCGACCAGATCGCGTCGGAGCACAGCGACAAGATCGAGATCGTCAAGCTCAACGTGGACGAGAACCCCCAGTCCGCCATGCAGTACCAGATCACCTCGATCCCCGCGATGAAGGTCTTCCGCGGCGGTGAGGTCGTCAAGACCGTGATCGGTGCGAAGCCGAAGCCGGCGCTCGAGGCCGACCTGGCCGAGTTCCTGGTCTGACACCAGCCCCGACGGCTCCTGAAGCCCCGTCTCCCGATCCGGGAGGCGGGGCTTCCGTCGTCCACGCGGAGCCACGCGTCCGGAACTGGCCTGCGCGGGGACCGACGGGCGTGCACAGGCATGCCGTATCGTGGCCGGAACGCCGTCCGTCGGCGTCGGCGTCGTCGTCCGCGATCGGCGCCCGAGTGATCGGAGACCATGCGATGACCGACCGGGGAACCAGCCTCGACCCGTGGTACGACTCCTACGCCCAGCGCACCGCAGGGCTGAGCGCATCCGAGGTCCGAGCACTGTTCGCCGTCGCATCCCGCCCCGAGGTCGTCTCCCTGGCTGGCGGCATGCCGTTCGTGTCCGCGCTCCCCCGCGAGCTCGTCACCGGGTCCATCGACCGGGTCATGGAGCACGACGCCGCCATGGCGCTGCAGTACGGCGGCGGCCAGGGTCTCCGGACCCTCCGTGAGCACATCGTCGACATCATGGCGCTCGAGGGCGTCCGTGCGAGCGCCGAGGACGTCGTCGTCACCACGGGTTCGCAGCACGCCCTCGACCTCGTCACGCGGCTGTTCATCGATCCGGGCGACGTCGTCCTGGCGGAGTCGCCGTCGTACGTCGGTGCGATCGGTGTGTTCCGCTCGTACCAGGCCGAGACCGTGCACGTGGCCATGGACGACCAGGGCCTGGTCCCCGAGGCCCTGCGCGAGACCATCGCCCGCCTCAGGGCCGCTGGCAAGCGCATGAAGTTCCTGTACACCATCCCGAACTTCCACAACCCCGCGGGCGTCACGATGAGCCGCGAACGCCGCATCGAGATCCTCGACATCTGCCGGTCGAACCAGATCCTCGTGCTCGAGGACAACCCCTACGGTCTCCTCTGGTTCGACGAGCCGGCGCCGCAGGCCATCCGCTCGATCGACGAGGACGGCGTCGTGTACCTCGGCTCCTTCTCGAAGACCCTCGCCCCGGGATTCCGCGTCGGCTGGGCCCTCGCGCCGCACGCCATCCGCGAGAAGCTCGTGCTCGCGAACGAATCCGCTGTGCTCGCACCGAACTCGTTCGGACAGTACGTCGTGAACGCGTACCTCGATGCCGCGGACTGGAAGGCCCAGATCACCACCTTCCGCGGTCTCTACGCGGAGCGCCGCGACGCCATGCTCGCCGCCCTCGCCGAGTTCCTCCCCGACCTGCGGTGGACCACGCCGAACGGCGGGTTCTTCGTGTGGCTCACGCTGCCGGACCAGCTCGACTCCAAGGCGATGCTGCCCCGCGCGGTCAAGGAACTCGTCGCCTACACGCCGGGTACCGCGTTCTTCGCGGACGGCCGCGGGGGCGGACACATGCGTTTGTCCTTCTGCTACCCCACACCGGAGCAGATCCGCACCGGCGTGAAGCGGCTCGCGACCGTCGTGAACGATGAACTCGAGCTCATCGAGACCTTCGGCACCGCCGCCCGGCCGGCGCCGGTCACCGACCCCGCCCAGACGGTCTCCGCACCGCCGCCGAACATGTCCTGACCCGCGTCGCCATCTCGGCCGACCGCTCCTGACCAGGAATTCATCACGCCGCGCGCCGCGCGGCCGCACTCGAGGAACGCATCATGGTGGAGTTCGCCCGTCGTCACGTCGTCGTCGTCGCGGGGGGCATCTCGCACGAGCGGGACATCTCGCTCCGTTCCGGACGACGTGTGGCTGACTCGCTCATCGGCTACGGCTGGCAGGTCGATCTCCGGGACGCCGACGCGACGCTGCTCCCCGCGCTGCGCGAACTCCAGCCCGACGTCGTCTGGCCCGCGCTCCACGGCGCCAGCGGTGAGGACGGCGCGCTCCGCGGCATCCTCGAGGCGCTCGACGTGCCGTTCGTCGGTTCGCGCGCCACCTCGGCTCGCCTCGCGTGGGACAAACCGACCGCATCCGCACTCGCCGCTCGGGCGGGCGTTCGCACGCCGCGATCGGTCACCCTGTCGCACGACGTCTTCCGCGAACTCGGCGCCGTCAGCGTGCTCGCGGCCATCGCGGACGAGCACCCGATCCCCCTCGTGGTCAAGCCCGCCCGCGGTGGCAGCGCGCAGGGCGTCACCCTGGTCCACGGCACGGCCGATCTGCCGCGAGCGATGGTCACGGCGTACACCTACTGCGACGACGTCATCGTCGAGCAGCGCATCACCGGGACCGAGATCGCCGTCGGTGTGGTCGACACCGGTGATGGCCCGGTGCCCCTCGCTCCCGTCGAGATCGTCCCGCGATCCGGCGTGTACGGGTACGAGGCGCGGTACAACGCTGGTGAGACGACCTTCTACACCCCGGCGCGCCTGTCGGCCGCAGCCGCAACGGCGGCGGCCGAGGCAGCAGTCGCCGCACACGTCGCGCTCGGCCTCCGGCACATCTCGCGCGTCGACATGATCGTCGACGCGGTCGAGACACCGTGGTTCCTCGAGGTGAACGTCCTTCCCGGACTCACTGAGACGTCGCTCGTGCCGCAGGCCCTCCTGGCCTCCGGTCATGACCTCGGGTGGGTCTACGCCGAGCTCGCCGAGCAGGCCATCCGCGACCATCGCCGGTAGCGGTCGTCTGTCCCACGGGGGATCAGCCCGGTCCCGAGCAGCGCGGTCCGGTCCCGGGCAGCGCAGTGCACGCCCGTTCCACGTGAAACATTCGGCTGGTCCAGGCGCAGCTGGAGACGACCCGGTTCTGTGACTTGGCGAGGGTGAAGGCGACGGCCGGAGTTGGCCACCGGTCGTCCTGATCGGCGTGCCGTCGAGGCCCCGCAGTCGTCCCCGCAGGAGCAAGCTGATCGGCGTACCGGGCGCCCAGCGGCAGCACGATCTGCGTGGCGGCCGAACAACAGCAGACCGAGGACGCCGGGACACGACTGTGCGATCGTGCGCTGCGGTGGCCCGGCTCCGCGTCCACCGAGCGTAGCCTGATCGCCGCCCGGGTGCCGAGGACGGCCCACCTGGGCGACGAGGCGCGCCGAGGCGCACCGATCACGATCCGCACACCCGGCCTCGCGACGGCCGCGTACGCCCGCGGTGGCAGCGAGGATCACCCATCGTGGTCGCCTCACGCGCCGCCCGGATGGCTGCCCGGATCGCCGCCCACCCGACGCCTCGCGCTCCGCCTCACGCGTCACCCGATTCGCCGCCCACCTGACGGCCCAACCGCCGGCCGTCTCGCTGCCACTCTGGCGGACCCGATCAACGTCCCGGCGCGATCCCCCGCGCTCATCCGAGCGCGAGCCACCAGCGCAGCGGTCAACCTCCTGCAGCGATCCCCGGCCTGCCGTCCGTCGTCGTCGAGACACCGCAGGCCAAGCCGCTCGTCGTGCCGTGGCGTTGCCATCTGCGGGGGGACCCGACCCCCAGTGCTCGTAGTTCCATCCCCGCGACGGCCGTCAAGTCATCCTCCGTTTGCATCGCGTCACGCTTTGTTCGCGGTCCGCGCGCAACGCCGCGGCGTCACGCGCACCGGCTGCGGCGCGACCAGCAGGAGGGCGGCCGTGGTTTCACGTGCAACATGACCGCCACGCCGGTCTCTCGACCCCGGCCGTCGCACGACCATCAGCGCCCGCGTTGCCACACCGGATCGGTCGCACCAGCGGCTCGACTGGTCCAAGGACGGCGTGCGCAGGATTCACGATCAGGGCGCGAGCCACGCAACGTGCCGATCGTGGTCAGCGCCGCAGACCCCCTTCGGACGCCACCTGCCGACGCGCCCCACGATGTTCCACGTGAAACGTCAGGACGCTGCGTCGGCGACTGCCTCGTTCCGCAGGTCCTCGAGGATCCGATTGAGATCCTCGATCGTTGCGAAGTCGATGCTCAGCGTGCCCTTGCGCGACCCCAACTGGATCTTCACGCGCGTGTTGAGGCGGTCACCGAGGCGTTCCGCGAGGTCATTGAGATGAGCTTGGCGCTTGGACGGCTCCGTCCGCGGCCGCCCCGAGGGCGTCTTGGCCGAGAGTGCCGCTGCGGCCGCCTCAGCGGCCCGGACAGACAGGTCCTCGTTCACGATCTTCTCGGCGAGGTACTCCATCGCCTCTGCGTCGGGCGCCGAGAGGATCGCGCGAGCATGGCCAGCGCTCAGGACACCGGCTGCGACGCGCCGCTGCACCGGTGACGGCAGTCGGAGCAGGCGGATGGTGTTCGTGATCTGTGGCCGCGAACGCCCGATACGTGCGGCGAGCTGCTCCTGCGTGATCCCGAAGTCTGCCAGGAGCTGCTGGTAGGCCGATGCCTCCTCGAGCGGGTTGAGGTTCGCACGGTGCAGGTTCTCGAGGAGCGCATCGCGCAGCATGGCGTCATCAGGCGTCTCCTTGATGATCGCCGGGATGGTGGCGAGGCCGAGTTCCTTCGTGGCCCGCAGCCGTCGCTCACCCATGATGAGCTCGTACCGCGGCTCGGTTCCGGCCGCGCCCGCAATGGGACGAACGACGATCGGTTGCAGGACGCCGATCTCGCGGATCGAGTGGACCAGCTCCTGGAGCTCTTCCTCGCGGAACTCCGAGCGTGGCTGCTGGGCGTTCGGCACGATGTCCAGGGGGTTGAGATTGGCCAGGCGAGCGCCGGGCACGGCAACCAGGTCATCGGCGGTCTGGCCGACGCTGTTCGGCGACGCTCCGTCGGCAAGGATCGCAGCGACGGCATCCGTCGCGGTCGTCGCGGGTTGCCTGGTCGCAGCACTCGTGTTCGTGGGGAAGAAGACGTCGACCGGACGCTCCTGTTGCTCGGGGCTCGTCGGGATGAGCGCGCCGATGCCCCTGCCGAGTCCGGTCCGCTTCGGTGCCATCAGTGCTTCGCTCCTCGTGCTGCGATCTCTGCGGCCGCCTCGAAGTACGAGAGCGACCCTGGTGAATTCGTGTCATAGCTGACGACGCTCTGCCCGTAGCTCGGAGCCTCACTGATGCGCACGGACCGGGGGATCAGCGTGGCGAGGACCTGGTCGCCGAAGTGCTCGCGGACCTCGTTCGCGACCTGGTTCGCCAGATTGGTCCGGCCGTCGTACATGGTCAGCAGGATCGTTGACACCCGCAACGCCGGGTTGAGATGCCGCTCGATCAGCTCGATGTTCCGGAGCAGCTGGCTCAGCCCCTCGAGCGCGTAGTACTCACACTGGATCGGGATGAGCACCTCACGCGCCGCCACGAACGCGTTGATCGTCAGCAGACCCAGCGACGGCGGACAGTCGATGAACACGTAGTGGAACGGCTCGTCGACGCCGTCGAGGAACTGCTGCAGCGCGGTCCGGAGGCGCTGTTCACGCGCCACGAGGGACACCAGCTCGATCTCTGCGCCCGCCAGGTGGATGGTGGCCGGCACGCAGAACAGATTCTCCGACTCCGGGCTCTGCTGCATGGTGCCGGCGAGTGGCGCTTC
Organism: Curtobacterium sp. MCBD17_028; assembly: GCF_003234875.1. Taxonomy (NCBI): domain Bacteria; kingdom Bacillati; phylum Actinomycetota; class Actinomycetes; order Micrococcales; family Microbacteriaceae; genus Curtobacterium; species Curtobacterium sp. MCBD17_028. The sequence continues at coordinate 28,224 of NZ_QKTQ01000006.1, forward strand.
ATCCACGATCACGTCGTAGATGCTGGCGACCTCCGCGCGGTGGTCCACGCCAAGCGCCGTCGAGGCATTCCCCTGCGGGTCGAGGTCGATGACGAGCACGCGAGCGCCGCCACGGGCCAGTGCGGCCGCGAGATTGACCGTCGTTGTCGTCTTGCCGACGCCGCCCTTCTGGTTCGACACGGTGAACACGCGCGTCTGCTCGGGCAAGGGGAACTGCTGCGTCGCGAGCGCGCGTCGCCGCCGATTGAGGTCGGCGATCTCGCGCGCGAGTGGCGTGGTCGCGTCGAAGTCAGTAGATGAACTCACGAATGCACTTCCCCGCCTCGATGTTCCACGTGAAACGTTGGTGCGGCTGCGGCGAGCAGTCGTCCGATGCTCGACCAGACACTCCGCACGGGAACGTCAGTCAACTGTAGCCCGGAAGACCCGGGTCGTTTCCTCCACCACGCCCGCACCGAGCTCGATGACCTCGACGTCCGTCAGGCGCTTCCGGAGAATCACCTTCCGTGCCGCATCGACTTCGGCATCGACCCGGGCCCCCTTCATGAGCAGCAGCTGGCCGCCCGAGCGGACGAGTGGAACGGTGATCGGGATGAGCTTGCTCAGGGCGCTGACCGCGCGGGCCGTCACCTGATCGAGCACGAGGTCGTCCGCGACGTCCTCGGCTCGGGCGCGCAGCACCCGCACGTTCTGCAGGCCGAGCCGGTCCGCTTCACCACGCAACCACTCGACGCGCCGCTCCATCGGCTCGATGAGGGTCATCTCGACGTCAGGCCGCATGATGGCGAGCACGAGGCCCGGCAGTCCCGCACCAGATCCGACGTCACCGACCTTCGCTCCCTCGAGGAGCAGCGGTCCGACCACGCCTGAATTGAGGATATGTCGCGTCCAGAGCCGTGGAAGCTCCAGGGGTCCGATCAACCCGAGCTCCTCGCCACGTCGCGCGAGTTCCTGCGTGAAGGACCGGACCTGCTCGAGGTGGTCACCGAACACCGCCGCAGCAGCGTCCGGCTCTGGCTCGACCGGCAAGCTCTCGGTCACGGCGACCTCCACGTTGCCCTCACCAGACGCGGAACGCTCGTCCGTGCTGTCAGCCACGTCAGCGCGTGACGACCGTGTGCCGGTCGCGGCCCTCGCCCTCGGACTCCGAGTGGAAGCCGCGCTCGGCCACGAGATCGTGCACGAGCTTGCGCTCGTACGACGACATCGGCGGGAGCGCCGCGCTCGGGGACCCGGCCTCGATCCGCTCGATGGCCGTGTCCACGAGCCGACCGAGCTCCGACGCCCGAGCATCGCGCGAGCCACCGACGTCGAGGATCAGACGGCTGAATTCGCCGGTCTCGGCCTGTACGGCGATCCTGGTGAGTTCCTGCAGCGCCGACACCGTGTCGGGCTTCGAGAGCAGCCGCAGCGCGCCACCCTGATCGGTCACCGAGAGGTAGACGCGGCCGCCGCGCTCCTCGATCTCGATGTCACCGTCGAGATCGCAGATGTCGAGCAGTTCCTCGATGTAGTCGGCAGCGATGTCGCCCTCATCACGGACCTCGTCGTCAACACCCTCCACGTCGTCGACCGGTGCCTCGGTGGTCGGCTCGTCGGACACGGGCGCGTCCTCGGTCAGCAGCTCGTCGTCGGTCACGACTTCTTCCCGTTCTTCTTGGCGCGGTTCTTGCCCACCGGCTGCTGCCGCTGGGTCGTCGGGCGAGGACGCTCGATCTCGGTCACGCGGATGTCGTTCACGGCGGCGAGAGCGCCACCGGCGGTCGCGCCGCGTCGCTGCGCTTTCCGGGCGAGCCGGGCTTCACGGGCGAGCGCCGCCTCGGACCCCGGCGTCGGCATGCGCCGGATCACGACGTACTGCTGCCCCATCGTCCAGACGTTCGAGGCGAGCCAGTAGAACATGACGCCGAGCGGGAAGCTCAGACCCGAGAACACGAACACGAGCGGGAGGACGTAGAGCATCATCCGCTGCTGCCGGTACATCGGGCTCGCCTTGGTCTCCGGCGACATGTTCTTGGCCACGATCTGCAGCTGCGTGACGAACTGCGAGACGGTCATGATGATGACCATCGCGGCGGCGATGAGGCGGACCTCCCAGCCCGTGGCGCTGAGGAACGTCTCGTGCAGGGGAGCGCCGAACAGCTTCGCGACACCGAACGAATGGGCCAGTGGCGTGGTCAGCAGGCCGATACCGGTCTTGTCGATCTGAGCGGTGTGGAGCGTCGAGTACAGGCTCAGGAACACCGGCATCTGGATGATGAGCGGCAGGCAGGAGCTCAGCGGGTTCGTCCCGGTCTCCTTGTACAGCGCCATCGTCTCACGGGACATGGCCTCACGCGAGAACTGGTCCTTCTTGCCCTTGTACTTGTCCTGGATCTTCTTGAGCTGCGGCGCGACCTCGAGCATCCGCCGCTGGCTCTTGATCTGCCGGACGAAGATCGGGATCAGCGCCGCCCGCACCACGAGGGTCAGACCGATGATCGAGATCACCCAGGTGATCCCGGCGTTCGGGTCCATGCCGATGGCCGCGAACAACGAATGGAAACCGACGAGGATCGCGGAGACCACCCATTTGAGTGGCCAGAGGATCGTGTTTTCGAGGAACTCCATGAGAAGCGGTCACGCCTTTCGGGGGTGCGGTGTCAACCGGCGACGCCGGGAGGTCGGGGCGGCCTGCGGGGCCGAACGGTGGGTGCCGTCCACGGGGCGGGTCTCCACGACGGGGGTGCCGTCGAGCCGGCGGGTGCCGAGCGCGCGGGTGTCGCCGGCTGGGCGGGGGAGCACGAACCCGAAACGGGTCACGGGATAGGGCGCGGTCCGAGCCCGGACGTCGTCGATGCCACCGGCCGCCCACGGATTGCACCGGGCGATACGCCAGGCGCCCATGCTGGAGCCGACGACGACGCCGTACTGCTGGATGGCCTCGAGTGCGTACCGCGAGCACGACGGGTGGTACCGGCAGACCTCGCCGTACAGCGGGGAGACGACCGCGCGGTACGCGCGCAGCACCACCACGCACACGTTGCGCGGGAGCAACGCGACGGCCGACAGTGCTCGTCTCATGCCTTGTTCACACCCTTGCTCTGGCTCATGCTCCGACTGAAGCACTGCCTGACATCTGCGATGAGGGTAGGCCAGCCGGCCTGCGCGGCGGCTGGCAGTGCGCGGACGACCACATCGAGCCCCGAAGGGTGATCGACGACGAGTTCGTGGGCGATGGCCTTGAGCCTGCGGCGGACGAGGTTCCGGGTCACCGCGTTCCCCACCGCCTTCGAGACGATGAACCCGAACCGGGTGGGATCGGCATCGGCACGGACGACCACCGATACGACGGCGTGCGCCGTGGCGCTCCTGCGACCACGACGCACGACGGTTCGGTAGTCGTCACCTCGGACGATCCGGTTGGCTCGGGCCAACAACCCCGGGGGTTAGGCCGAGAGCTCGGTGCGGCCCTTGCTGCGGCGGGCGGCCAGGATGGCACGGCCGGCGCGGGTGCGCATACGAGCGCGGAAGCCGTGCTTCTTGGCGCGGCGGCGGTTGTTCGGCTGGAAGGTGCGCTTGCTCATGATCTCGTCTCCACACGGACGCTCGCGGCGGTCCGGTCACGTTGGGTCCGTTGACGCGATGGGAACGGACGCTCTGGGCGCGACCGATTGGCCGCAGTCAACCGTTCAACGGTACGTGAGGACGGGCCCTGGGTCAAACGAACGGGACCAACCGCTCATTCTCCACATTGGGGACAACTCCGGTTGCGTCCGACGCGCCGCGAGCAATTACAGTGGGTTGATCCAGGGGCGCGCGGCCCGTGATCACCCGGCGGGACCGGGCACGAGCACGATCCGCGACTCGTGGAGAACACTGTGGACAACCCTGTGTACGGCCGAGTGGTCCGCCCACGACTCGCGGGCGACGTCGGCGCTGTGCGGGAGCCGGCCGGAGCGACCGTCGGTCCACGTCGACCGACCAGAGGAGACGAGCGCGCCATGACGATCCCGGCACCCGTCGAGGACCTCTGGGCCTCGGTGCTCGGACTCCTCGAGGACGACGACCGGATCACCCCGCAGCTGCACGGATTCCTCAACCTGGTCGAACCGAAGGGCGTGCTCGCCGGGACGCTCTACCTCGAGGTGCCCAACGACCTGACGCGCGGCATGCTCGAGCAGCGGATCCGGGTTCCCATCACCGAGGCCGTCTCGCGCCTCGGTGACGACTCGGTCGCCAACTTCGCGATCACGGTGAACCCCGAACTGACCCCGGAACCCCGCACGGATCCGGTGGTCCCCGCGTACGCGGCATCGGCACCCGTCCCGCCGATGGAGCAGGGCACGGCCCCGCGCCAGTACGTCGAGGCCCCGTTCGTGCCCGCGCCGGTGGACAACCCGTCGAGTGCCGGCCGCCCGGACTCGCGCCTCAACCCGAAGTACAACTTCGACAACTTCGTCATCGGCGGTTCCAACCGCTTCGCACACGCCGCCGCCGTCGCGGTCGCCGAGGCCCCGGCGAAGGCCTACAACCCGCTGTTCATCTACGGCGACTCCGGCCTCGGCAAGACGCACCTCCTCCACGCCATCGGGCACTACGCCGAGAGCCTGTACCCCGGCATCCGCGTCCGGTACGTCTCGAGCGAGGAGTTCACCAACGACTTCATCAACTCGATCGCGAACAACCGCTCCGCGCAGTTCCAGCAGCGCTACCGCGACATCGACATCCTGCTCATCGACGACATCCAGTTCCTGCAGGGGAAGGACTCCACGCAAGAGGCCTTCTTCCACACCTTCAACACCCTGCACGACCACAACAAGCAGGTCGTCATCACGTCGGACCTGCCGCCGAAGCACCTGACCGGCTTCGAGGACCGCATGCGCAGCCGGTTCGAGTGGGGCCTGATCACGGACGTCCAAGCACCGGACCTCGAGACCCGCATCGCGATCCTCCGCAAGAAGGCGCAGAGCGACCACCTGCAGGTGCGCGACGACATCCTCGAGTTCATGGCGTCCAAGGTGTCGAGCAACATCCGCGAGCTCGAGGGGACGCTCATCCGGGTCACCGCGTTCGCGAGCCTGAACCGGACCGAGGTCGACATGGCACTCGTGCAGACGGTGCTCAAGGACCTCATCACGCTCGACGAGGACAACGTCATCGCACCGGTCGACATCATCACGCACACCGCGGACTACTTCAAACTGTCCGTCGACGACCTCTACGGCTCCTCCCGCTCCCAGGCGATCGCGACCGCCCGGCAGATCGCGATGTACCTCTGCCGCGAGATGACGAGTCTGTCCCTGCCCAAGATCGGGCAGCTGTTCGGCAACCGCGACCACACGACCGTGATGTACGCGAACAAGAAGATCACCGAGCTCATGAAGGAACGTCGGTCGATCTACAACCAGGTGACCGAGCTCACGAGCCGCATCAAGCAGGACCGCCGCTACAAGTAGCACCGCCGGCGTCGCCCTCGTACACCCCTCCGCGCGCCGGCCGGGAGGCACACCGCGGCCCCGCCATGCGTTCCCCGGCCCGGCTGCGGGACGGCCGCGACGCCGCCTCCGGAGAGCATCACCGCCCGGTCTCCACAAGATGTGCACAACGTGTGGATAACTGTGGATGACACGCCGCTCCCCTGTTCATGGACGACGGCCGAGCTGTGGACGTCGTCGGGAGGGAGCTCCCGACGAGTTTTCCTCGTCCACGGCCGCTCCACACACTGCTCACAAGTCACACGGTTGTAGTTCCCCGTCCTGACAACGATCAACAGAGTTATCCACACTGTGCACAAGCGTTAAGACCATTACTCCTGGTTAACGATCTCTCTCAGGGGGCCAACCTTGTGGACGGTCCCCAGCGGCCGAACGACACGGATCCCGCCCCCGCCCGCTGTGCCACAATGGGGGCCGCCGTCACCGAACCGAAGGACAGGGGTCCCAGCTGTGCAGTTCCATGTCAACCGGGACGTCTTCAGCGAAGCGGTCTCCTTCGCGGTCAAGCTCCTCCCCCAGCGCACGACGCTCCCGATCCTGTCGGGTGTGCTCATCCACGCCGAGGACGACCACCTGACGCTCTCGTCGTTCGACTACGAGGTCAGTGCGCAGACCCGCATCCCGGCGCAGATCGACGACCCCGGCACCGTGCTCGTGTCCGGGCGCCTCCTCGCTGACATCGCCAGCCGCCTCCCGAACGCGCCGGTCGTGTTCAGCACCGACGAGTCCCGCATCACGGTCACGTGCGGATCGGCACACTTCACGCTCCTGAGCATGCCGGTGGCCGAGTACCCGACCCTGCCCGAGGTCGGTCCCCAGACGGGCGTCATCCCGGGCAACGCCTTCTCCGAGGCCGTCGCGCAGGTGGCGGTCGCCGCCAGCCGTGACGACGTCACCCCCGTCATCACGGGTGTGCAACTCGAGGTCGGCGACAACGACCTGTCCCTCGTCGCGACGGACCGCTACCGGGTCGCCGTCCGGACGATCGCATGGGACAGCGGGCGCGTCGGCGCTGACCCGATGCACGCCCTGGTACCCGCGCGTACCCTTCAGGAGGTGGGACGTACCTTCGGATCAGCGAGCACCGTGTCGGTGTCGATCAGCGGCAACCAGGACCGCGAACTCATCGCGTTCCGTGCCGACGACAAGACCGTCACCTCGCTGCTCATCAAGGGCAACTACCCGCCGGTCCGCCGGCTGTTCCCCGACACCGTCCCCGACCACGCGGTGCTCAACACCGCGGAACTGGTCGAGGCCGTCCGTCGCGTCTCCCTCGTCCTCGAGCGCGAAGCCGCGCTCCGATTCACCTTCTCGGTCGACGGGCTCACGCTCGAGGCGATCGGATCCGAACAAGCGCAGGCATCAGAGTCGATCGACGCGCAGTTGACCGGAGAGGACACCGTGGTCTCGCTGAAGCCGCAGTTCCTCCTGGACGGGTTGAACGCGGTGCACTCCGAGTTCGTCCGCATCTCCTTCACCAAGACGGAGAACCCGAACAAGCCGGGGCCTGTGCTCATCACGGGACAGACCTCGCGCGAGGACGCGGCCGCGGACGGCTACCGGTACCTGCTCCAGCCCAACCTCCTCCTGCGCTGACGCCGGGGCACCACCGGGCGTCGCGCGAACTCAACGAGAAAAGGGAAATCATGCACATCGGTCTTGTCGGCCTCGGGAAGATGGGCAACAACATGCGTGCCCGCCTGCGCAACGCAGGGATCGAGGTCACCGGTTACGACGCCAACCCCGCCGTCTCCGATGTCGCCAGCCTCGCGGACCTCGCGGCGGCTCTGCCCGGCCCGCGCCTCGTGTGGGTCATGGTCCCTCACGGCAAGATCACCGACGACGTGATCTCGGGCCTCGCCGACGTCCTCGACGCGGGCGACCTCGTCATCGACGGTGGCAACTCGAAGTGGCTCGACGACGAGGTGCACGCCAAGCAGCTCGACGCCAAGGGCATCCGCTACATGGACGCCGGTGTGTCCGGCGGTGTCTGGGGCCTCGACAACGGTTACGGCCTCATGGTCGGTGGCGCGGACGAGGACGTCGCGACGGCGATGCCCGTGCTCGACGCGCTCCGCCCCGAGGGTCCGCGCGAAGAGGGCCTGGTCCACGCCGGTCCGGTCGGTGCCGGCCACTACACGAAGATGGTCCACAACGGCATCGAGTACGCGATCATGCAGGCGTACGGCGAGGGCTACGAGCTCCTCGAGGCCAAGGACCTGGTCAAGGACGTCCCCGGGACCTTCAGGGCATGGCAGCGCGGGACCGTCGTGCGTTCCTGGCTGCTCGAGCTGCTCGTGCGCGCGCTCGACGAGGACCCGACGCTCAAGGAGCTCGAGGGCTACGTCGAGGACTCCGGTGAGGGTCGCTGGACGCTGGAGGAAGCGATCGAGCACGCCGTGCCGATGCCCGCGATCAGCGCCTCGATCTTCGCGCGCTTCGTGTCCCGTCAGGGCAGCGAGTCGCCGACGATGAAGGCCGTCGCCGCCCTCCGCAACCAGTTCGGCGGCCACGCCGTCAAGAAGGCCTAGCGGTCCTCGCTCTTTCGGCCCGCGTGCACGTCGACCATCTCCAACTGACCGACTTCCGGAACTACCGGGAGGCGGACGTCGACTTCGCACGCGGGCCGAACCTGTTCGTGGGCCGGAACGGACAGGGCAAGACCAACCTCGTCGAGTCGATCGGGTACCTGTCCACCCTCGGTTCGCACCGGGTCCCCACCGACGCCGCGCTCGTGCGACAGGGGTGCGACGCGGCGATCGTCCGGGCACGGCTCGCGTACGAAGAGCGCACGATCCTCGCCGAGGTGCAGATCAACCGGACCGGCTCGAACCGAGCCCAGGTGAACCGGGCACCCATCAAGCCCCGGGATCTCCCCCGCTACTGCACGAGCGTGTTGTTCGCCCCCGAGGACCTGGCCCTGGTGCGGGGCGAGCCCGCCGGCCGGCGCCGGATGCTCGACGAACTCCTCGTGCTCATCGCCCCGCGCATGCAGGGGGTGCTCGCGGACTACGACCGGACGCTCCGCCAGCGGAACACGCTCCTCAAGTCGGCGCGCGGTTCGGGTGTCAGCGGCGGGGCGATGTCGACCCTGGACGTCTGGGACGACCGCCTCGTCGCCCTCGGGTCCGAGGTGATCGCCGGGCGCGACCACCTGGTCCGACGACTCGCACCGTTCGTCGCCGAGGCCTACGCGGCGGTCGCGGGTGCGGCCCACGAGGCGTCACTCGCGGGCGTCCTCAGCATCCGCGGCGGCGACCCGGAGACCGAGCAGGAGCTCGGGAGCGAGATCGAACCCGTGACGGTGGCCGCCGCGGCGGACGGGTTCCGAGCCGGCCTGGCCCGTCGGCGCCGGGACGAGCTCGACCGCGGACTGACCCTCGTCGGTCCGCACCGTGACGACGTCCTCTTCCGGCTCAACGGGTTACCGGCCCGTGGCTACGCCAGCCACGGCGAGTCGTGGTCGTTCGCACTGGCGGTCAAGCTCGCGGCCGCGGCCGTGCTCCGCGCGGAGTCGTCCCTCGGCGATCCGATCATCGTGCTCGACGACGTGTTCGCGGAACTCGACGAGACCCGCCGCGGCCGACTCGCGAACGCGGTGTCCGGGTACGAGCAGGTGCTCATCACGGCGGCCGTCCACGGTGACGTGCCGCCGGTCCTCGCCGCGCACACGGTGCACATCGACGCCGGGAGGATCGTGGACGCGCCGGGCGACGCCGCGGCGGTCGCCGAGACGGGGATCCCGGCGACCGGATCGACGGACGGGACCGACGGGGCGGACGCGCACCGTTCCTCCCGTCCGGCCGCGCAGGAGGTGTGACGGTGCCACGACCGGACCGGCCGACCGAACCGACGCGGTTCTACCTCCACCTGAAGGCCGTGTTCGGTGACCCCGCGAAGCGATCCGTCGACGCGCGTCGGCGTCGTCGACGCGAGGCCTCCGCGGACTCGGAGCCCTACGGCGTCGGACGCGAGCCGCGGGGGCTCGGCGACGTGGTGGGGAACCTGACGAGCGAGCTCGGGTGGACCGAGCCCCTGGCGCAGTCCGAGGTGATCGCCGCGTGGCCCCATGTCGTCGGTGCCGAGCTCGCGGCGCACTCGGAGCCGGTGTCGATCGACGACCACGCGCTGCTCATCCGGTGTGACTCGACCGCCTGGGCCACACAACTCCGACTCATGCGCGCGCAGATCACGACGACGATCGCCGAGCGCTACCCGGAGGCGGGGGTCGAGTCGGTGCGCGTTCTCGCCCCGGACGCCCCGACCTGGAAACGCGGTCTCAGATCGGTCCAGGGGCGCGGCCCTCGCGATACCTACGGTTGAGGCGACAAATCAATCCTCTGGGAGCGGAATCGGCCCGCAGATCGGCGTCTCAGCCCTCGGGAGCAGGCCTGCTGCGGTAGACTCGTGGGGTTGCACGCGGGCGCTGGCGCACGCCGGACACGCCGTGCTGCACGACCGAATCGCAGGCGGGCAGGAGCCACAACGACCATGTCATCAGAATCTGGCGACACCCCTCAGGACAACGCGTACGGTGCCGATCAGATCCAGGTGCTCGAAGGCCTCGAAGCGGTCCGCAAGCGCCCCGGCATGTACATCGGCTCCACCGGACCACGTGGGCTCCACCACCTCGTCCAGGAGATCGTCGACAACTCGGTCGACGAAGCCCTGGCGGGGTACTGCGACCAGATCGACATCGTCATCCGCGAGGACGGCGGTGTGCGCGTCACCGACAACGGCCGTGGCATCCCGGTCGACATCCACCCCAACGAGGGCATCTCGACCGTCCAACTCGTGCTGACGGTCCTGCACGCCGGCGGTAAGTTCGGCGGCGGCGGGTACGCGGTGTCCGGTGGTCTGCACGGCGTCGGGTCGTCGGTCGTGAACGCCCTGAGCTCGGAACTCGACGTCGAGGTGCGCCGACAGGGCCATGTGTGGCGGCAGAGCTACACCGACGGCGTGCCCGTCGCGCCGCTCTCCCAGGACGAGGAGACCGACACCACCGGCACGACGATCACGTTCTGGCCGAACGCGGACATCTTCGAGACCGTCGACTTCGACTACGAGACCCTGCGCACGCGGTTCCAGCAGATGGCGTTCCTCAACAAGGGGCTCCGGATCACGCTCCACGACGAGCGTGTCCCCGACGAGGGCGAAGAAGCACGGAAGGACGTCTTCCACTACGAGCGCGGGCTCGTCGACTACGTCGAGTACCTCGTCAGCACGAAGAAGGCCGAGGTGATCCACCCCGACGTGATCTCCCTCGAGTCCGAGGACACCGACCGGAAGATCTCGCTCGAGCTCGCCATGCAGTGGAACACCTCGTACCAAGAGAGCGTCCACACCTTCGCGAACACGATCAACACGCACGAGGGCGGCACGCACGAAGAGGGCTTCCGCGCCGCGCTCACCTCGCTCGTGAACAAGTACGCGCGCGACAAGAACATCATCAAGGAGAAGGACGACAACCTCACGGGTGACGACATCCGCGAGGGGTTGACCGCCGTCATCTCCGTCAAGCTCGCCGAACCGCAGTTCGAGGGCCAGACCAAGACGAAGCTCGGCAACACCGAGGCGAAGTCGTTCGTCCAGCGTGTCGTCGGTCAGGAACTCGGCGACTGGCTCGAGCGCAACCCGACGCAGGCGCGCGACGTCGTCCGCAAGGCGATCCAGGCCTCCCAGGCGCGCATGGCGGCGCGGAAGGCGCGCGAGACCACGCGGCGCAAGGGCCTGCTCGAATCCGGCGGGATGCCGGGCAAGCTCAAGGACTGCCAGTCCAAGGACCCGACGGTCAGCGAGATCTTCATGGTCGAGGGCGACTCGGCCGGCGGATCAGCGGTGCAGGGGCGCAACCCGCTCACCCAGGCGATCCTCCCGCTGCGCGGCAAGATCCTCAACGTCGAGAAGGCCCGACTCGACCGCGCGCTGGCGAACCAGGAGATCCAGTCGATGATCACGGCGTTCGGTGCCGGCATCGGCGAGGACTTCGACCCGGACAAGGCGCGGTACCACAAGATCGTGCTCATGGCCGACGCCGACGTCGACGGCCAGCACATCACCACGCTGCTGCTGACGCTCCTGTTCCGCTACATGCGTCCGCTCATCGAACGTGGCTACGTGTACCTCGCGCAGCCCCCGCTCTACCGACTCAAGTGGTCGAACTCGGCCCACGAGTACGTGTTCAGTGACCGCGAGCGCGACGTCCTGCTGCAGGCCGGTCTCGCGGCGGGCAAGCGGATCCCGAAGGACAACGGGATCCAGCGCTACAAGGGCCTCGGCGAGATGGACTACAAGGAGCTCTGGGACACGACGATGAACCCGGACACCCGCACGTTGCTCCAGGTCACCCTCGAGGACGCCGCCGCGGTCGACGGCGTGTTCGCCACCCTCATGGGCGAGGACGTCGAGTCACGTCGTCAGTTCATCCAGCAGAACGCCAAGGACGTCCGCTTCCTGGACATCTGAGGCACCGCGCGCCCCGCGCGCCCCGACCACCTGCCGGCGCGACGCCCGAGCAGGACGGAACCACGGCCTCCCGGCCGATGAGAGAGGCAGCACATGGCTGACGACAACGACAACGGCGGCGACGAGCCCGAGGTCGTGCACGGCGACGCCGGCGACATCGTGCTCTCGGGCGACCGCATCTCGCAGGTCGACCTCCAGCTCGAGATGCAGCGGTCCTACCTCGACTACGCCATGAGCGTCATCGTCGGGCGTGCGCTCCCGGAGGTCCGTGACGGCCTCAAGCCCGTGCACCGGCGCGTCCTCTACGCGATGTACGACGGCGGGTACCGCCCGGACCGCGCCTTCTCCAAGTGCTCGCGCGTGGTCGGCGACGTCATGGGGCAGTTCCACCCGCACGGCGACTCCGCCATCTACGACGCCCTCGTCCGCCTGGTGCAGCCGTGGAGCCTCCGGTACCCGCTCGCGCTCGGCCAGGGCAACTTCGGGTCCCCCGGCAACGACGGTGCCGCCGCCCCGCGGTACACCGAGACGAAGATGGCTCCGCTCGCGCTCGAGATGGTGCGGGACATCGAGGAAGACACCGTCGACTTCCAGGACAACTACGACGGCCGCACGCAGGAACCGTCGATCCTGCCGTCGCGCTTCCCGAACCTGCTCGTCAACGGGTCGGTCGGCATCGCGGTCGGCATGGCCACGAACATCCCGCCGCACAACCTGCGCGAGGTCGCCGAGGGGGCGAAGTGGGCGCTCGAACACCCGGACGCGACGCGCGAGGAGCTCCTCGAGGCGCTCATGCAGCGGATCAAGGGCCCGGACTTCCCGACCGGCGCGCAGATCCTCGGCGTCCGCGGGATCCAGGACGCCTACCGCACGGGCCGTGGTTCGATCACCATGCGCGCGGTCGTCAACGTCGAGGAGATCCAGGGTCGGACCTGCCTCGTCGTGACCGAGCTGCCGTACCAGGTGAACCCGGACAACCTCGCGGTCAAGATCGCGGAGCTCGTCAAGGACGGCCGCCTGGCGGGCATCGCGGACATCCGCGACGAGACCTCCGGCCGCACGGGACAGCGGCTCGTGATCGTCCTCAAGCGCGACGCGGTCGCCAAGGTCGTGCTCAACAACCTGTACAAGCACACGCAGCTGCAGGAGAACTTCGGCGCGAACATGCTCGCGATCGTCGACGGTGTCCCGCGCACGCTCGCGCTCGACGGCTTCATCTCGGCGTGGGTCGACCACCAGGTCGAGGTCATCGTCCGGCGGACCCGCTTCCGGCTCCGCAAGGCAGAGGAGCGGGCGCACATCCTCCGCGGGTACCTCGCCGCCCTCGACGCGCTCGACGAGGTCATCGCGCTCATCCGCCGGTCGCCGACGGTCGAGGAGGCCCGGGACGGCCTCATGGCGCTGCTGTCGGTCGACGAGGTCCAGGCACGCGCGATCCTCGACCTGCAGCTCCGTCGTCTCGCCGCCCTCGAGCGACAGCGGATCCACGAGGAGGCCGAGGAGCTCGAGCGCCTCATCGCGGACTACCAGGACATCCTCGCGCGTCCCGAGCGCCAGCGCGTGATCATCGGCGAGGAGCTCGACGAGATCGTCGCCAAGTTCGGCGACGATCGCCGCACCGAGGTGATGTTCGGGTTCGACGGCGACATGAGCGTCGAGGACCTCATCCCCGAGGAGGAGATGGTCGTCACCATCACGCGTGGTGGCTACGTCAAGCGCACGCGCAGCGACAACTACCGGTCCCAGCACCGCGGCGGCAAGGGCGTCAAGGGCGCCCAGCTCCGAGCGGACGACGTCGTGGACCACTTCTTCGTCACGACGACGCACCACTGGCTGCTGTTCCTGACCGACAAGGGTCGCGTCTACCGCGCCAAGGCGTACGAACTCCAGGAGGCGGGGCGCGACGCGAAGGGCCAGCACGTCGCCAACCTGCTCGCCATGCAGCCCGACGAGCAGATCTCGCAGGTCCTCGACATCCGCGACTACGAGGCAGCCCAGTACCTCGTGTTGGCGACCCGCGACGGCCTGGTCAAGAAGACCGCGCTCACCGAGTACGACACGAACCGCACCGGCGGGATCATCGCGATCAACCTCCGCGAGGGTGACGCACTCGTCTCCGCACTCCTGGTGGACGAGTCCGACGACCTCCTCCTGGTCTCGCGGCACGGCATGTCGCTCCGGTTCACCGCGACCAACGACGCCCTGCGTCCGATGGGCCGCTCGACGTCCGGCGTCAAGGGCATGACCTTCCGTGGGGACGACTCGCTGCTGTCCGCCTCGGTCGCGCACGACGAGGGATTCGTGTTCGTGATGACGGAGGGCGGCTACGCCAAGCGCACCGCCGTGGACCAGTACCGCGTGCAGGGTCGCGGCGGTCTCGGTATCAAGGTCGCCAAGCTCGCGGTCGACCGGGGTGACCTGGTCGGCGGTCTCATCGTCAGCGGGGACGACGAGGTGCTCGTCGTGCTGGCTTCCGGCAAGGTGGTAAGGTCTGCCGTGGCCGAGGTCCCTGCCAAGGGGCGCGACACCATGGGCGTCGTGTTCGCACGCTTCGCCGACGACGACCGGATCATCGCAGTGGCCCGGAACAGTGAACGGAACCTGGACGACCAGGCCGACGCCGAGATCGAACCCGCGGGCCCGGTCGAAGCAGTGAGCCCCGCCGAGGCAACGGACGAGCCCGCCGACCCGCAGGCCGGAGAGGACCAGTCAACGAATGAGTAGTGTCGCCGAGAAGCTCCAGCGCAAGACGAAGCGACCCGTCGGCACCAAGCAGGTCCGGCTGCGCCTGGTGTACCTCGACTTCTGGTCCTGCGTGAAGCTGTCGTTCCTCATCGCGCTGGCCGGCAGCATCGTGATCGTCGTGGCGACCATGCTCGTCTGGATCATCCTGAACCAGACGGGCGTGTTCACCCAGATCGACAAGCTGCTGCAGGACGTCACCGGCAAGAACAACTACTCGATCATGGACCAGTTCTCGCTGGGCCAGGTCATGGGGTTCTCGATCGTCGTCGGGAGCCTCAACGTGGTGGTCGGCACGGTGCTCGGCGCGATCGTGAGCGTGCTGTACAACCTCAGCGTGCGGATCACCGGTGGTCTGCTCGTCGGGTTCACCAACAACTGACCCGGATCACCGGTCTGGAGGCCCCACCCGATTCGCGCCCGCGGCGCGCGTCATGTAGGCTTTCATCCGGTCTCGGGGCTATAGCTCAGGCGGTTAGAGCGCTTCGCTGATAACGAAGAGGTCCTAGGTTCAAGTCCTAGTAGCCCCACTCCGACGGTTCGCCGTCATCGTGACTGCACCACCGAGCCCGTATGACCCGTCGGCTGCTCCTCCGGTAGCATGGCCGACCATCCGGGGCCTTAGCTCAATTGGCAGAGCACCGCCTTTGCAAGGCGGGGGTTAGGGGTTCGATTCCCCTAGGCTCCACCAGCTGTCTGGGCTGCTCGGCGCTTCGCGCCTTCGCAGCCCGCTGGTTCAGTGCTTCATGCGCGCCGCCGCCCCTGCGGCGCGACGTCGCGGGGCGTGCCTGAGCGCTCCGTGCTCGGCGCTCGGCGCGCGGCGCCGGCCCAGTGCCTTCGGTCCGGGCGTCCCTTCCGGTCCTCCTCTTGCGCGAGATCGCAGGAGGTGCCGCTTCGGACCGCGCCGAAACGACATCTGCTGTGATCTCGGCGGAGGGCTGCCGGCAACGCCGGGTGGGATGGCCCTCCCGGCATGACGAACGGCCCGCGCCGAGTGACACGGGCCGTTCGTGTGGTGCGATCCGATCAGGCGGCGGGCTTGCCCGCCGCGTCCGCGTCGTCGGCGACCCACAGGTCATCGTCGGCACGGAGGGTCTGGTACGCCGCGTACGCGGCTCCGATGACGGCGACGGCACCGACGACGATGAGCGCGACGCCGCCGAAGCCGAGTCCGCTCTTCTGCTTCGGCGCGGCCTTGACCACCGTCTTGGCGGCCTTGCGGCCCTTCTTCGAGGCCTTGGCCGCCTTCTTGGTGGCGTCGGCGACGATCTTGCGCACCTTCGGGTCCTTGGCCAGGTCCACGACGCTCATCGCGGACCCGAGGGTCGACACGAGGCTCGGGACGACCTCGGTGGTCAGCCGGGTCTTGGTGGCGGTCGCCGCCGACGTCGCCGCGTGCACCCCGGTGGCGACGGCGGGCTTGACCCCGTTGTCGATGGCGTCCTTGACGCGGGGGCCGAGGTCGTTGCGAGCGGCGTCGGCGGCGTGCAGCCGGGCCTCGGCCAGGATGGCGTTCGCGTGCTCGAGGACCTTGCGCTGCTCGCCGAGGAGGGTGGTCGTCTGACCCTTGAGCTTCTTGATCTGCTTCTTGCGCTTGCGGGAGAGTTCCATGGTCATGAGCTACCTCCATCGGATCGGGCGGTGAGATGCCCATCCTGCCACCGGAGACCCTGGCAGGTCACGGTGCCTCGTCTGGAAGTACCATGAACGACCCGGGAGCGCATGCGAGAATGGCCACATGTCTTCGCACACCGCTGTTGCAACCATCCACACCAACCTCGGCGACATCCGCGTCAACCTCTTCGGCAACCACGCACCCAAGACGGTCGCGAACTTCGTCGGACTCGCCACGGGCACGCAGGAGTGGACGCACCCGGGTACCGGCAAGGTGTCGACGGACAAGCTGTACGACGGCGTCGTGTTCCACCGCATCATCAAGGACTTCATGATCCAGGGCGGTGACCCGCTCGGCCAGGGCATCGGCGGTCCGGGCTACCGCTTCGACGACGAGATCCACCCGGAGCTCACGTTCCAGCAGCCGTACATCCTGGCGATGGCGAACGCCGGCACCCAGGGTGGCCGCGGCACCAACGGATCGCAGTTCTTCATCACGACCGTCGCCACCCCATGGCTGCAGGGCAAGCACACGATCTTCGGAGAGGTCGCCGACGACGAGTCGCGCGCGGTCGTCGACGCGATCGAGGCCGTGCCCACCGACGGCCGCGACAAGCCGCGTGAGGACGTCGTCATCCAGAGCATCGACGTGACCGACTCCGCTGGCGCCGGGGCGTAGTGACCGACTTCTCCCAAGACCGAGCGAACTTCTGCTACCGGCACCCGGACCGGCAGAGCTTCATCCTGTGTCAGCGTTGCGGGCGGACGATCTGCACCGAGTGCCAGACGCCGGCCGCCGTCGGGGTGCACTGCCCCGAGTGCGTGCGTGAGCAGCGCGCGCAGTTCTCGTCGAACCGCCGGACCGTCGGCCCGAGCACCTTCACGGTGGCACGGCGTCGCTTCGGCATGATCGACCAGAAAGCGACGACGGTCATCGTCGTCGTCAGCGTCGCCATCTGGCTGCTGCAGATGCTGACCGGCGGGACGAACGGGCCGGTCACCGCCGCGCTCGACTACAACCCGTACTGGCTGCCGACGCAGCCATGGCGGTTGATCACGACGATGTTCGTCCATGGCAGCTTCCTGCACATCCTGTTCAACATGTGGGCCGTGTGGATCTTCGGCCGCATGCTCGAGCAGATGCTCGGGACCTGGCGGTTCGTGGCGCTGTACTTCATCAGCGGTCTCGTCGGTTCGGTGGCGGTGACGGTGCTGGCGCCGCAGACCACGGTGATCGGCGCCTCCGGGGCGATCTTCGGACTGTTCGCGGTGTTCTTCGTGCTCCAGCGGAGTCTCGGTGGCAACGCGGTCCAGATCCTGGTCATCATCGGGCTCAACCTGGTGATCGGGTTCCTGGTCGCCGGCGTCGCATGGCAGGCGCACGTCGGTGGCGTCGTCGCGGGCTTCGTGACGGGCTTCATCTTCACCCGGACCCGCAATGTCCGACGGCGTGGGCTCCAGATCACCCTGCTCGTCGCCGAGGCCGTCGTCGCGGTCGCCATCGCCGCAGCGGCCTACGCCGTGTACACGTGAGCACCGTCGGGAGGCCCGACACACGAAGGCCCGCGGACCGGACGGTCCGCGGGCCTTCCGTCTCCCCCCGAAGAGGGGGATGAGTTATCCACAGCCATGTCCACATTGGGGATAATCACAGCTGTGTAAGTCCACTAGGCTCCGCCGTCACCCGGCGGACAGATCGTGTTCGCCTCAGCGCCACTTCGTCGTCATGAGGAACCCGATGAACATGATCCCGAAGCCGATCAGGATGTTGAGCGACCCGAGCGTCGGCACGGGCAGCGTTCCCTGCGAGACGTAGAACACGATGACCCAGGCGAGGCCGACGAGCATGAAGCCGAACATGACCGGCTTGAACCACACCGGGTTCGGTGCACCGCCGGCAGTGTCGACCGAGTCGGCTCGGGCCTGCCGGGCGGGCTTCGTACGGTCCTTCTGCTTGGCCATGGCCGGTATCCTACCGTCAACACATCTGCCACCCGCTCGGGTGGGTGGGCTGTCGGACGGGGGACGAACCACATGACCGTGACCGAGGTGCCCGTCGAGGGCGACGCTCACGCCCCGTCCCCGGACACGGGCGGCCGTCGTCGACGCCGAGGCCACGTGACCGTCCTCGGTGTCCTGGGCGACCTGCTCATCACGGCGGGTGTGCTCGTCCTCCTGTTCATCGCGTGGCAGCAGTGGTTCAACGACCTGGTCGTCGCCAAGCAGCACGAACACCAGGCCCAGCAGTTCAGCAAGTCGCTCGGTGCGATCTCGACGCCAGCGCCCACCCCCACGCAGGGGTACGGTCCGCCGAAGGTCAGCGCGCAGCCCGGCAACACCAAGGTGTTCGGCGTCATGTACGTGCCCCGGTTCGGTGCGACCTACGCCGTCCCCATGGCCGGCGGCACGACCACGGCGGGCACACTCGACACGATCGGCATCGGGCACTACGACCACACCCAGATGCCCGGTCAGGTCGGGAACTTCGCCGTCGCCGGTCACCGCACGACGCACGGCGCCCCGTTCAACCAGATCGCGAACCTCCAGGTCGGCGACAAGATCTACCTCGAGACCGCGGACGGCTTCTACACCTACACGTTCCGCAACCTGGAGTACGTGCCGCCGACGCAGGTGACGGTCCTCGACCAGGACCCCGACGACGTCGGCGTCGCGACGAAGGACCGGATCATGACGATGACGAGCTGCAACCCGATGTACTCGGCGCAGGAGCGCATCGTCGCCTTCAGTGTGTTCGATTCGTGGCAGCCACGGTCCGCGGGAGCGCCGACGGCCATCGCGTCCGAGGTCAAGGGTTAGGAGACCACATGTACGGTGCGCTCTGGCGGGTCCTGCCCGGTCCGGTGTGGGTACGGATCGTCGAGGTCCTGGTCCTCGTCGCGATCGTCCTCGCCGTCCTCGACCTGTGGGTGTTCCCCTGGGTGCAGGAGCTGATCCCCACCCCCGACGTGACGGTCGGCCACCGATGAGCCGGATCCTGGTCGTGGACAACTACGACAGCTTCGTCTACACGCTCAACGGCTACGTGCAACAGCTCGGTGCCGAGACCGACGTGGTCCGCAACGACGCGATCGATGCGGACGCCATCGCCGACCGCATCGCCGAGTACGACGGCGTCCTGCTGTCGCCGGGGCCCGGCGCTCCCGCCGCTGCCGGTGTCTCGATCCCCGCCGTGCATGCTGCGATCGGCGCCGACGTGCCGTTGCTCGGGGTGTGCCTCGGACACCAGGCCATCGCGGAGGCACTCGGGGCCACGGTGACCCACGCCGAGGAACTCATGCACGGCAAGACGTCGAGCGTGATGCACGACGACAGCCCGCTGTTCGTCGGCGTTCCGCAGCCGTTCACGGCGACCCGGTACCACTCGCTCGCGGTGGTCGACGGCACGGTGCCCGACGAACTCGAGGTCACCGCGCGGACGACCGGGGGTGTGATCATGGGAGTCCAGCACCGGGAGGCTCCGGTCTTCGGCGTGCAGTTCCACCCGGAGTCCGTCCTGACCGAGGGCGGGTACCGCATGGTGGGGAACTGGCTCGAGCTGACCGGGCTCGCGGGTGCCGCCACGGCCGCGGACGGACTCGGTCCGCTCATCACGTCGCCCTCGACAGACCGCTGAGGGCGAGGCGCGGACCGCTGAGGGCGACGCGCGGGCGACCTGCGGGTCACGCGGCCCGATGAGAATCACGCGGCCCGGTGAGGCTCACGCGATCTCCGATGAGGGTCACGCGGTCTGGAGAGGACCACGGGGTCCGCCGGAGGCGGCGCCCCGGACGGTCGACGAACCGTCAGTGGTCGTCGTCGTCGCCGTTCCCGGAGTCGCTGCTCTGGGTCGGTGCCGGCGTCGATGTCTGCGTGGGCTGCGCGGAGGCGGCACAGTACGTCAGCTGCACGGTCGAGCCCTGCGGCTGATCGCCCGGCGGGAGCGACTGCTGCGTCACGGTGCTGCCAGTGCAGGTGTAGTCCGGCTGCGGCTGCACGGTGAGCCCGAGGCCGGCGAGTGTCGCGTTCGCCGTCGAGAAGGGCTGCTTCGTGACGTCGGGCAGCTGGATCTTGCCGTTCGAGACGACGATGTTCACGACCGAGCCCTTGTTGACGGTCGTGCCCGAGCCCGGGTCGGTGCTGAGGACGGTGCCTGCGGGCACGGTCGCCGAGTACCCCGAGTTGCTGCTGCCGATCTTGAGGCCCTGCGACTTCAGGGTGGTCTCGGCGGCGTCCTGGGACTGGTTCGTCACGTCCGGCACGGCGACCTGCGCCGGACCGGCCGAGACCACGACCCGGATGTTCTGCTGGGGCGCGACGTTCGTGCCGGCACCGGGCGTGGTCCGGATGATGGTGTCCTTCGGGACCGACGTCGAGTTCCTGTCGACGCGGACGGCGACGAGATGGCGCTTCTCCAGGGCCTTCTGCCCGGTCTGCCAGGTCGCGCCGGCCACGTTCGGCACGGACACCGACGAGGACACGGACGACGTGGATGGCTGGAGGTTCGCGACCCACCAGACGACGGCGATCACGACGGCTGCGATGACGATGACGCCGAGCCAGATCCACGCGACGGGCGGTCGGCTCTGCGTCCGCTGCGGGCGGGCGTCATCGGGGTCGTCGAGCTCGCGGAAGGCCGCGTCGGCGCTGTCGGAGGTCCGGGGGTCGACGCCGAACAGGACGGTCGAGGCGTCGGCGGCGGCCGGTAGCCGACGCGTCGCGGGGACGTGCCCGGACGCGGCCTGCTGGAGGTCACGACGGAACTCCGCGGCGCTCTGGAACCGCTGCGACCGGTCCTTCGCGAGGGCGCGCAGCGTGACCGCGTCGAGTGCGGGCGACACGGCTGGGTTCACGGTGCTCGGGGCGGCCGGCTGCTCGCTGACGTGCTGGTACGCGACCGCCACGGGCGAGTCCCCGCGGAACGGCGGACGACCGGTGAGCAGCTCGAACAGGACGATGCCCGTCGAGTACAGGTCGGTGCGGGCGTCGACGGTCTCGCCGCGGGCCTGCTCGGGGGAGAAGTACGAGGCGGTTCCGAGGATCGCGGTCGTCTGGGCCACGGTCGCCGAGGTGTCGGTGATGGCCCGCGCGATCCCGAAGTCCATGACCTTGACCTGGCCGGACTGCGTCACCATGACGTTCGCGGGCTTGATGTCCCGGTGCACGACACCCGCACGGTGGCTGTACTCGAGCGCGGTGAGGATGCCCTCGGTGATGCGGACGGCCTCGTCCGGAGCGAGCGGGCCGTCGGTGAGGATGTCGCTGAGCGGACGCCCCTCGACGAACTCCATGACGATGTACGGCACCTGGACCTCGGCACCGGAGGGCTCGGTCACCGTTTCCTCACCGGCGTCGTACACGCGGACGATGGTCGGGTGGGCCATGCGCGCGGCGGCCTGGGCCTCTTGCCGGAAGCGTGTGCGGAACGAGGGGTCGTTCGCCAGGCTCGGCTTGAGGAGCTTGACCGCGACCCGACGACCGAGCCGGGTGTCGTTGCCGATGTGGACCGTCGCCATGCCGCCCCGGCCGATCGTGTCGCCGATCTCGTACCGGCCGGCGAGGAGGGAGATCCCCGCGGTCACACCTTCTGCCACGTGTCCTCCGAGTGTCCGTCGCGATCAGTGTACGGCAGGGGTTCCTGACGGATCGCTGGCGCGGGCGACCCGGTGGCGAACCGTTATCGGAAGGTCATCAGCGGTGCAGACCGACCCGGTTCGCGATCTGGTCGAGCACGTTGTTCGCGTCGTCGTTCGAGGTGCCGGGGGTACCCGGGGTCCCGGCGGAGCTCGGTGTGGGCGTGCTCGTCGCAGCCGGCTGGTACTGCACGGTGAGCGGCTGGGACGAGCCCGACTGTAGGTCCCCGCAGTTGACGGTGTAGGTGAGGGACACCGTTCCGGGCGAGCCGGCGGAGACGCGGACCGACGTGCCGCGGGTCGCCCCCGAGGACGCCCCGGAGCCGTCCGTGCCGTTCTGGATCGTGTACGAGTACCCGGTGAGGCTGTAGCCGGTCGGGCACTGCGTGTACGCCGGCCAGGTCGCCGTGAAGGTGCCGTCCGACGAGATCGGCGAGGCGGTGGCCGTGGACGGGGTGGGCGCCGACGGCATGGGCCCGTAGGCCTTGACGGTGATGGTGGAGCCGTACGGCAGGTTGCCGGTGGGGTCGATGGACTGCACCGTGTTCTCCGGCGTCGTGCTCGACGCCGGATCGCCGGTGACGACCTTGACGGTGAACCCCTCGGCGCGCAGCGCGGCCGCCACGTCGTCGACGTTCTTGCCCGTGTAGTCGCCCTCGTTCACCGTGACGGTCTGGGGCTGGGCGGTGGTCGGCGTGGAACTCGGGCTGTCGCTCGGCTCGGACCGCTTCGGCGTGGACGCGTGCGATGGGGTCTCCGACGCACTCGGGTCCTGCTGGTTGCCGCGGTTCGCGAACACGATGCCGCCGATGACGAGCGCCGCGACGAGGAGCGCCCCGAGGACGATGAGGGGCCACAACCAGGGCCGGCGCTTCCGGCCGTCGTCGTCGGGGGTCGGCGGGGTGCCGGGGCCCCTGGGCACGGCCGGCCCCGGCGTCGGAGCGAGTCGCTGGGTGGCCTGGGTCCCGATGATGCTCGTGGCGTCGTCGTTGCCGACCGGCGGGTTGAAGGCGACCGTGGCTGCGCCGAGCGCCGGGACGGCGACGGTGGCCGCGGCGACGTCACCACGTCGGAGTGCCTGCGCCGCGCGTGCGAGGTTCGCCGCGGTCGCCGGGCGGTCGGCGGGCTTCTTCGCGATGCAGGACATCACCAGATCGCGCACGGGCTCGGGGATCGACGCCGGGAGCTCCGGGGGCTGCTCGTTGATGTGCGCCATCGCGATCGCGACCTGGGACTCACCCGTGAACGGACGCTTGCCCGCGAGGCACTCGTAGGCGACGATCCCGAGCGAGTAGATGTCCGTCGAGGGCGACGCCGGGTGACCGCTCGCCTGCTCCGGCGACAGGTACTGCACGGTGCCCATCACCTGACCCGTCGCGGTCAGGGGGACCTGATCGGCGATGCGCGCGATGCCGAAGTCCGTGATCTTCACCCGGCCGTCCGGGGTGATCAGGAGGTTGCCGGGCTTGATGTCCCGGTGCACCAGCCCGACCGCGTGCGCGGCCTGCAGGGCGTTGGCCGTCTGCGCGACGATGTCGAGGACCTTGTCGACGGGGAGTGTGTGCTCACGCTCGAGCAGCGTCGAGAGCGCCTCGCCGGGGACGAGTTCCATGACGAGGTAGGCGCTGCCGTCCTCTTCGCCGTAGTCGAAGACGTTCGCTATGCCCTCGTGGTTGACGAGTGCCGCGTGTCGGGCCTCCGCGCGGAAGCGCTCGAGGAACCCGGGGTCGCCGAGGTACTCGTCCTTGAGGATCTTGAGCGCGACGGTGCGACCGATGACGAGGTCGGTCGCCTGCCACACCTCGCCCATGCCGCCGATCGCGACGCGGGAGGAGAGCTGGTACCGCCCACCGAAGGTGAGTCCGCTGGTGGGTCTCATTTGTTCAGCACCGCCTCCATGACTTTCTTCGCGATCGGAGCCGCGACCGTGTTGCCCACGCCCTGTTGTCCGAGTCCGCCGCCGTTCCCCACGACCACGGCGACGGCGACCTGCGGGTCCTTCGCGGGGGCGAACCCGGTGAACCAGAGCGTGTAGGGATCGCCCGTCCCGTTCTCGGCGGTGCCCGTCTTGCCCGCCACGTCGACCCCGTCGATTCTCGCATTGGTGCCGGTGCCGTTGTCGACGACGCTCTCCATGGCCTTGGTCAGGTCGGAGGCGACGTCGGACGAGATCGGGTCGCCGTACTGCTTGGCCTGGAACGGGACCACCGTCTTCAGGTCGCTCGTCGTGATCTTGTCGATGAGCGTGGGGCTCATCACCCGGCCGCCGTTCGCGATGCCGGCCGACACCATCGCCATCTGGAGCGGGGTCACCCGGACGCTCTGCTGACCGAAGGCACTCCGCATGAGCTCGGCGGTGCCGTCGGTCTGCGGGTACTGGCTCGGCGTGCTCGCCATCGGCACGTGGATGCTGTCGCCGAAGCCGTACTGCTTGGCCATCGCGTTGATGGCGTCGTAGCCGAGCTTCTGGCCGAGCTCCGCGAACGGGATGTTGCACGAGTTCTGGATCGCGACGGCGATGGTGACCGTGTTGCCACCGCCGCAGGACCCGCCCTCTGCGTTGTTGATCGTGCGGCTCGTGCCCGGCAGGGTCAGTGTCGACGGGTTCGGCAGCGTCGAGTCGAGGTCGTAGTCACCGCTCGCGAAGGCGGCGGAAGCGACGATCAGCTTGAACGTGGACCCCGGCGCGTACAGGTCGCCGGCGATCGCGCGGTTCTGCAGCGGCTGGCTCTCGGCGGACAGGAGGGCGTGGTACTGGGCCAGGACCTGCTTCGTGTCGTGCACGGCGAGCGTGTTGGGGTCGAACGACGCCTTCGACACCATGGCGAGGATCTTGCCGGTCTTCGGCTCGATGGCGACGACCGCACCGGTGTTCGAGCCGAGTGCGTCGAACGCGGCCTGCTGCACCTGCGGGTCGATCGTCAGGTTGACGTCGTCGCCCTGGACGTCCTGCCCGGTGAGGATCGAGTTGATGTTGCTGAAGAAGCTGTCGGAACTCGTGCCCGCGAGGTAGGAGTTCTCGGCGCTCTCGACCCCGGTCTCGCCCTGCCCGATGGTGAAGTACCCGGTCACGGCGCTGTACAGGTCGCCGTTCGCGTAGGTGCGCTGGTAGTTGTACTGGTCGTCCACGGGCTTCGACTCGGCGATGGGGGTGCCGTCGACCAGGATCGCGCCGCGTTTGGTCGAGTAGCTGTCGAGGATCGTCCGGGAGTTCCGGGAGTCGGCCCGGAGCTGCTGGGCCGAGAAGAACTGGATGCTCGTCGTCGACACGAAGAGCGCGACGAACATGAGCACGACCACGGTCGAGATCGAGCGGAGTTGGCGTTTCACGGGCGGGTCACCGTCCTGTCCTCGTGTCGATGGCGGCCGTGGCGACGCCCTGCTGCACCCGCTGTTCCGCCGGGACGGAGTCGGTGAGGCGCAGGAGCATCGCCGCGATGATCCAGTTCGCCACGAGTGAGGAGCCACCCGCGGCCATGAACGGCGTGGTCAGACCCGTCACGGGGATGACGCGCGTGACGCCGCCGATCACGATGAAGGTCTGCAGCGCGATGACGAAGCCGAGCCCGACCCCGAGGAGTCGGCCGAAGTCGTCCTGGCCGGCGTACGCCACGCGGAACCCGCGCGAGACGAGCAGGAGGAACAGTCCGAGGATCGCGAAGACGCCGACGAGCCCGAGTTCCTCGCCGATGGCCGAGAAGATGTAGTCGCTCTGGGCGAGCGGGGTCAGGTACGGGCGTCCCTGGCCGAGGCCCGTGCCGGTGATGCCGCCGTTGGCGAACCCGAACAGACCCGTCACGAGCTGGTAGCTCCCGGAGAACTGCCGGTTGTAGATGGTGTTGTCGAACGGCTCGAGCCAGGCCTGGAACCGGCCGTGCACGTAGGTGAGGGTCTGCGCGGCGATGAGCGCGCCTCCCACGAACAGGATCAAGCCGATGATCACCCAACTCGCGCGGCCCGTGGCCACGTAGATCATCACGAGGAACAGGCCGAAGTAGAGCAGCGAGGTCCCGAGGTCGCGCTGGAACACGAGGACGCTCATCGCCGCGCCCCACACGATGAGGATCGGCCCGAGGTCGCGGGCCCGCGGCAGCTGCACACCGAGGATCCGGCGGCCCACGATCGACAGGCTGTCGCGCGCCGTCACGAGGTACCCGGCGAAGAACAGCGCGAGCGAGATCTTGGCGAGCTCGCCCGGCTGGAACGAGAACGGTCCGATGCCGATCCAGACGCGCGCGCCGTAGATGGTGCGTCCGATCCCGGGCAGCATCGGCAGCAACAACAGCACGATGCTGACGAGCATGAAGATGTAGCGGTAGCGCTGGAGGAAGCGGTGGTTCCGGACGAGCAGGAGCACCAGGATCGCCATCACCATGGCCATGCAGGTCCAGGCGATCTGCCGGACCCCGGCGCTGCCCCATCCGGTGGCGCTCGGTGTGTGCAGGTCGATCCGGTAGATCTCGGCGATCCCGATGCCGTTGAGCACGAGGGCGATCGGCAGGATGAACGGGTCCGCGTTCTTCGCGACGATGCGGAGGACCACGTGCATCACGAGGGCCAGCACGAGGATGGCCGCGCCCTCGATCAGGATCGGCACGTCGATCCGGTTGTGCACGCCGAGCTGGACGAGCAGCATCGCGCCGGCGCAGATGCCGCAGGCGATGACGAGGAGGCCGAGCTCCAGGTTGCGGGCGCGCGCCGGTTCGCGCAGCTTGATGGTGATGGTCTGCGTCAGGGACTGGCGGGCGGCGATGTCAGCCATGCGCGCCTCCCGTCGGCGTCGGCGTGGGTGTGGGCGTCGGCGTCCCGGTGCCGTCACCGTCCGCGTCGGACTCGGCCGCGGCCTCCAGACGGCGGATGATGGCCCGCGCGTCCGACAGGGACGACGCGTTGATGGTCTGGCGGACGTTCTCACGCGTGTACGCGGGCAGGTCGCCGACCCGGAGGTCCGAGTCCTCGTACACACTCGACAGGTGCACCGGACCGATGCCCTGCTGCACGCCCTTGAAGACGGCCACGTTGCTGCCGTCGGCGCCCACGTAGTAGTGCTGTTGGGTCCACCGGTAGCCGAGGAACACGACGCCGACGAGCACGACGACCGCAGCGACCAACGCGATCGTCCACGAGATGCGACGACGCAGGCGCCGGCGGCGGTCCTCCGCGATGAGCTCGGCGAAGTACTGGTCGGACTCGGGCTCGAAGTGTGAGTCCTCGGGCGCCGTCGTGACCTTGAGGGGGTGGAGCAGGATCGTCGGCAGCCGGATCGGCTTGCGGCCCGTCGACGCCTCGAACGTCAGCGGCGCCGCGGCGGACCCGACGGTCGTCGCGGCGTCGTCGACGTCGTCCGGGACGTCCTCGGTCACGTCCATCACCACGACGGTGACGTTGTCCGGTGCGCCGTGGTCGAGGGTCTCCTTGACGAGGCGCTGCGTCACCTGGTTGGCGTCCATCTCGGACGCGAGCGCGTGGCGGATGCGCTCCTCGGCGAGGTAGCTCGACAGGCCGTCGGAGCAGAGCAGCCACCGGTCACCGGGCTGGATGTCCATGACCGCGGTGTCGACCTCGGGCGCCGCGTCGACGTCGCCGAGCACCCGCATGAGGACGGACCGCCGCGGGTGGACCGCGGCTTCCTCCGGCGTGATGCGCCCGCTGTCGACCAACCGCTGCACGAAGGTGTGGTCGGCGGTGATCTGCTTGAGCTCGCCGTCCCGGAAGCGGTAGATGCGGGAGTCGCCGATGTGCGCGATCGCGATCTGGTCGCCCACGCGGATCATCGCGGACACGGTCGTGCCCATGCCCGTGAGCTCCTGGTGCTCGAACACCGTCTCGGTGATGAGCTGGTTCGCCGCGATGAGCGCGGCCTGCAGCGCGAACTCCGCGTCGTGGGCCGACGGGAACTCGCGGTCGACCTCGCGGATGCGGCGGATCGCGATCGCGGAGGCGACGTCACCCCCCGCGTGCCCGCCCATGCCGTCGGCGACCGCGAACAGGTACGCCCCCGAGTAGCCGGAGTCCTGGTTGTTCGCGCGGATCCGGCCCACGTGGGACACGGCGGCACTGAGGGTACGGGCTGCCATCCGGCGCTACCGCCGCAGCTCGAACGTCGTCGTCCCGATGGTGATCGGGGTGCGCTCCCGGACCGGCATGGGCGCGGAGACGCGCTGGCCGTCGAGGAAGGTGCCGTTCGTGGAGTCGAGGTCGGTGATGAACCACCCCTCGGGGCGGAGGTCGAGGCGGGCGTGGTTGGTGGACGTGTAGTCGTCGCGGATGACGACGTTGCTGTCGCTCGCTCGACCGATCGTGATCGGACCGCGCCCGAGGGGCATCTCCATGCCCTCGCGCGCGCCGTCGGTGACGACGAGTCGGGTGGCGACCTGCGTGGCGGACGCGGGTGGGCCTCCAGGCCGGATGGCCTCGGTGAACGCGCCCGGATCCGCGCGGCCAGCCGTGGCGTTGGTCGGCAGTGGCGGCGTGCTCGGACCCTGCTGCTGGTTCTTGGCGTCGGTCGGGATGGACCGGGTGCGTTGCCCGAACAGATCGCTCCGGAGGGCGAACACGATCGCGAACACGAACAGCCACAGCACCGCGAGGAACGCGAAGCGCAGCACGAGGAGTGTCAGGCTGCTCGTCATCACGCTCCTCCGTCGGCTTCCGGGACCACCCGGAACACCATACGGGTCCGTCCGATCTCGATGGTGGAGTCCGGCTCCACGATCGCACGCTCGAAGCGCTCGCCGTTCAGCTTGGATCCGTTCGTCGAGCCGAGGTCCGTCGCCTGCGCGTGCTTGCCGTCCCACACGACCTCGACGTGCCGACGGCTCGTGCCGGTGTCGGCGACCGTGATGTCGGCGTCCGAACCGCGACCGATGACGGTGCGGCCCACCTTGAGGTGATGGCGCTGCGACCCGATGTCGAGCACGCCGGCCCACGTGACGTCACGACGGACCGTCGTGGAGTCGACCTGCAGGATCCCGGTCGAGAGCGTGCCGTCCTGCCGCAGCGTGATCTGGACCGGACCGGAGAACGAGTAGTTCTGTGCGACCGCGTGCTGCTGGACCAGGCCGGTGAGCTCGTCGATGAGCGGCCGGCCGATGTCGTTCATGCGCGAGTAGTCCGGCGGCGCGAGCCGGACCGTGAACTCGTTCGGCACGAGGATGCGCTCGCGCGTGACCACCGCCGCCTTGGTGTCGAGCTCGCGTCGGAGCGCCGCCGAGATCTCGACCGGCTGCACGCCCGAGCGGAAGGTCTTCGCGAACGCGCCGTTGACCGCGCGCTCGAGCCCTCGCTCGAAACTGTCCAGTAGGCCCATGGGTCTCCCGTGATCGCGGTCGCCGACTCATGCATGGTAGTGGTTGGCGTGGGTTCCTTCCTGTGCGTGCTAGAGTCGTCCGGCTGGCGCGAGTGGCGGAATTGGTAGACGCGCACGGTTCAGGTCCGTGTGCCCGTGAGGGCGTGGGGGTTCAAGTCCCCCCTCGCGCACCAGACATGAAGGCCCCGGGAACACCCGGGGCCTTCGTCGTTCCCGGGGATGCTGGAGCCCGCCGGACGGCCTGTCCGACCGCGCCCTGCGGTTCTTGGACCCCACCACCGACGCCGCCGACGGGCCGGCGGACGCCGATGCACTCCGCGAGCGGTGCCTCCAGACCCTGCGGTCAGAACGGGCGTCGCTCCGGGCGACATCCGTCGTCACCGCCACTCGTGCGCCCGACGGTGCTGCCCTGTTCCGGTTCGACCTCGAGCACGCGGACGGCTCGGCGGTGACGGCCGTGCTGCGCGCCACGGTCGACCCGTCGACGCGGGAGCCCAGGTACGGGGAGCTGCGGGCGGATCGCGGACCCGCGTTGGTCCAGCCGGGAGGCACGGCACCGGTCGTCGACGCCGCCGTCTGATCCGCGGGACCGACGGGGAACGGGCGCGTCAGAGCACGACGGACCCGAGCACCCGGTGCGCGATCGAGATCGACTCGCCCGAGACCACCGAGCGCGGGGACGACAGGAACGCGACGAGGTCGGCGATCTGCTCCGGGCTCGACTCGCCGCCGCGGCCCGGGGCGACCTGGGCCGCGGGCGTGTCGGTCACGGTGCCCGGGTTGACGACGTTGAGCGTCACGCCCGAACCGGCGAGCTCGTCGGCCAGGTTCTTCGCGATGACGTTCGTCGCCGCGTTCCGCACCGAGGTCGTGACGTTGCCCGTGAGGTAGGCGTTCTGGCCGCTGAGCACGACGACGCGTCCGTGTCCGGCGGCGCGCATGCCCGGGAGGACCGCGTTCGCGACCCGGAGGAAGCCCAGGGCCTTGCCGTCGATGGCGTGCAGCACCTGCTCCGGGTCCGACGCGCGTGCAGGGTCGAGCGTGCCGGCAGCGGGGGCCGCTGTGACGACGAGGACGTCGATGTGGCCGTGGCGGTCGACGACCTCGGCCACGGCGCGCTCGACGGAGCCGGCATCGCCGGTGTCGAGCCGGACGGTGTCGGGTCCGGGGTCGGCGCTCCGCGACGCGATGACGACGGACGCGCCTTCGCGGCGGAGTCGGTCGGCCACGGCGCTGCCGATGTAGCCCTGTCCGCCGACGACGAGTGCGACGCTGTCCGTGAGTTCGAGGTCCACGACGCCACGGTATGCCCCACGCGGGGTCGAGGTGCGGGTCGTGCTCATGAGGTCGTGCTCGTCGGATCGTGCTCGACACCCCCGATTCGGCATGCCGGGCATGAAGTACCGTGCCGGTACCGGATCAGAGCAGGAGCAGCATGACCACCCCCATCGCGAGCGCACCGCGGCGCTTCGCCGCCCTGCGCGATCGGCACTCGCGCCCCTACCTGTTCACCGCGGGTCTGTCGATGATGGGCGACAACATCGAGCACGTCATCACCTACTGGGTGCTCTGGCAGCGGTTCCACTCGCCGGCGCTCGTCGGGTTCGAGGTCGTCAGTCACTGGCTGCCGTTCCTGCTGCTCTCGGTGTGGTTCGGCACGCTGGCGGAGCGGTACGACTGCCGCCGGCTCATCCAGATCGCGCAGGGCATGTTCATGCTCGTGTCGGTGGCCTGGGGTGTGCTGTTCCTGACCGGGACCCTGCACATCTGGGAGGCCTGCCTGCTCCTCGTGCTGCACGGCATGGCCGGCGCACTGTGGGCACCCGCGGAACAGCTCCTGCTGCACGACTTCGCCGAACCGGCGGAACTGACGAGCGCGGTGCGGCTCAACGCGACGTTCCGGAGCCTCGGGATCCTGTTCGGGCCGGTCGTCGGCTCGGCGCTGCTGCTCGGGCTCGGGTCGACGTGGGGGATCTTCGCGAACGTCCTGTTCTACGTGCCCATGACGCTCCTCATGCTCCGGACGCCGTACACCGGCCACACCCGGAGCGGGTACGTGCACCGCGCCCGCGTCTCGCTGCTCGACACCGGCAAGGTGCTCCGGAGCGTCGGCGGCGACCGCGTGCTCATCGGGATGATCGTGCTCGCCGGCCTCACCGCGCTGTGCATCGGCGGGGCGCTGCAGGTCGCGATCCCGTCGTTCGCCGACGCCCTGGGGGCCGGGGACGCCGGACTCGCGTACGGGCTGCTGCTGTTCGCCAACGGCGCGGGTGGTGTGCTCGGCGGGTTCCTGCTCGAGGCCACGGGCGCGATCAAGCCGAACACCCGGGCGGCGGTCGCGGCGGGTGTCCTGTTCGGGCTGACGACGATCGCCGTCGCGGTGACCGGGAACTACGTCGTCGCGGTGCTCGCGCTGCTCGTGGGCGGTGTCGCGAACATGGCGGGCATGTCGATCGGGCAGGCGGTCGTGCAGCTCCGGGCGCCGCTCGAGCAGCGCGGCCGCGTGGTCGGGGTCTACAACATGTTCGGCAGCGGGCTGCGCACGGGCAACGGCATCACGCTGGCGGTGCTCGGCGCGGCCGTCGGAGTGGGCTCGGCGGTGGCGATCGGTGCCGCGGTGCTCGTGGTCGGGACGCTCGTGGTGGCGCTCGTCGTCGCACGGCGGGATGCTGCCGAGCGCGGTGGTGTCACCGAGCGGTGAACCGCGTTCGTCCGTTCGAACACCACGATCGCGGTGTTCGAACGGCAGCGGGGTGTTCGACGCACGGCCGGCGACCGCGCCGGGCGACCGCGGCCGGCGATCAGCGCGCTGGGACCGCCGCCCGGAACCGCGCCCGCACCACCGAGGGCGTCGACCCCGTGTGCAGCCGGATGAGCGCGCGCAGGTTCGCGGTCGTCCCGAGTCCGCTCCGCTGTGCCACGAGGTCCAGGGGCAGGTCGTCCCGCTCGAGCAGCCGTTCCGCCAGGAGCACCCGCCGCCCCGTCAGCCAGGCGAGCGGCGTGCTGCCGACCTCGGCACGGAACCGCCGGTGCAGCGTGGTGACCCCGACGTGCGCGTGGGCGGCGAGGTCCGCGACGGTCAGGGGCTCGGCCAGGTGCTCCTCGGCCCAGTCGAGCGTCGCCGACAGGGGTGTGTGGGTGACGCGCGGCACCGACCGCTCGACGAACTGCCGCTGACCGCCGTCGCGGAAGGCCGCGAACACCAGGCGTCGGCTCACCTGGTTCGCCACCTCGGCGCCGTGGTCGTTCCGCACGATGTGGAGGCCCAGGTCGAGCGCCGCCGCGCTGCCGGCGGACGTCAGGACGTCGCCGTCGTCGACGAACAGCACGTCGGGGCGGAGGTCGACGTCGGGGAACCGCGCCCGGAAGTCGTCGGCGAGCTGCCAGTGCACCGCCGCGGGTCTGCCGGACAGGAGGCCCGCCTCCGCGAGCGTGTACGCCCCGGTGCACAGACCGACCATGCGGGCGCCGCGGTCGTGGGCCTCCCGGATCGCGCGGAGGACCGCCGGGCGTGAGGCGGTCTCGACGTCGGGACGGTTCGGCACGATCACGGTGTCCGCCGTCGCCAGGGCGGACAGGTCGCCGTCGGCGGTGATCCGGAACAGGCCGTCGCGCATGGTCGTCCGGCGACCCGGCGCCACGATCCGCAGGGTGTAGGGCTCGAAGCCGAGGTCCTGGGCACGGCGGGCACCGAACACCTCGCAGGCGCACGCCATCTCGAAGGGGTTCGAGCCCTCGTCGACGACGAGCACCACCCGGTGCGGTGTCCCACGACCACGCGGGACGGCCCCGGCGTCGGGTTGCAACGATCCTTGCGACATCGGGCATTCCTACCACGCTCGACCGCCGCTGCCGATCCCTACGCTGACGGGCGGAGACGGGCGCACGGCCCGGCCCGAGGACGAGGAGGACCACGTGGACGACAAGGTGACGCTGGCGGACGAAGCGGCGACGTTGACCGAGTTCTGGTCGCAGCGTGTCCTCGCCGAGGCGAACGGGCAGCTGTTCAAGGTCGCCAAGGGCATCGGCTCCACCCGGTGGCACGCGCACGACGACCAGGACGAGACGTTCCTGCTGCTCAGCGGACGCCTGCGCATCCAGTTGCGGGACCGCGACGTCGACCTCGCGCCGGGCGACCTGTTCGTCGTGCCGCGGGGGGTCGAGCACTGCCCGGTGGCCGATGAGGAGGTCCGGTTCCTCATCGTCGGCCCCGAGGTGACCTCGACCGCGGCCGGCGGCAAGCCGGAGTGGAGCGAGGGCGGCGGGACGCCGCCGGTGTCCTGACGCAGCGGCATCGGGACGAACCGGTGCGTTCCCGTCGAACACCCGGATGACGGTGTTCGAACGGCAGCGGGGTGTGCAACGGCAGCGGGGGTGCGAACGGCAGCAGGGTGCGCGACGGCAGCAGGGTGTGCGACAGCGGCAGCGTGTGCGACAGCGGCAGCGTGTGCGAGGTCATCGCCGACGCACAGCCCGTGCACCGACGCCGGACAGGAATGCGCGCCGCTCGTGTGAGCGCTCTCGACACGCTGTGGCAAGAGGGTGTTGCAACTCCATTCCATCGTTGTAAAGTCACCCCAGACCCGCCGCGCCGTCGGTGGGATCGGTCCGTCCCGATGGAGTGATGCCATGACCGCAACCCGAACGACCCGCGACGCCTCCGCGTCCGAGATCCCCGTGCTGCGCACCGCGCCGCGGGGAGGGTCCTCCGCGGGCCGCACCCCACGCCCGGCGACCGGACGGGAGGACCGGCACCGGTCCTCCAGACAGGATCCGGCGCAGCGCCGGTGACGCACTGAAACCACGTCCGCTTCCCTGGCGGACGAGCACCCAACGCAGCACCCCCGGCGACCCGTCCACGGGCACCGGAACGACGAGGAGGTCGAAATGGCAACGGGAACGGGAGCCTTCACGAGGCGGGGATTCCTGACCGCGGGCATCGCCGCGGCAGGAACGGTCGCACTCGCGGGCTGCAGCAGCCCCGTGTCGGCAGGACTGGTGGGCAGTCAGCTCAACCCCGAGCAGCTCATCTTCTGGAACCTGTTCGGTGGTGGTGACGGCAACCGCATGCAGCAGATGGAGGCCGGCTACCGCAAGGGACACGGCGGATCGGGATCCCTGCAGGCGACGACGTTCGCCTGGGGCAACCCCTACTACTCCAAGCTGACACTGGCCACCGTCGGGAACAAGCCGCCGGACGTCGCGGTCGCGCACCTGACGCGGGCGAAGCCGCTCTACGACGGTGGGATCCTCGAGCCGATCACCGAGGACGACCTCGCGCTCGTCGGACTCAAGGCGAGCGACTTCAACGCCAAGTCGTGGGCGGCGCAGAAGACCGACGGGAACAACATCGCCATCCCGCTCGACACCCACCCGATCGTCATGTTCTACAACGAGGACGTGTGCCGGAAGGCCGGCCTGATCGGCAGCGACGGCAAGCTCAAGGACCTCACGGGCCTCGACACGTTCGAGTCGGCGCTCGCCGCGGTGAGCAAGGTCACGGGTGGCAACGCGATCACGGTCGCGAACGTCAGCGAGACTGCGACCCCCTGGCGCGTGTTCTGGACGTTCTACAACCAGATCAACGGCGTCACGCCCTTCCTCTCCGACAACGGGGCCAAGCTGTCCGTCGACGAGGACGCCTTCAACAAGGTGAACGAGCGGATGCAGACCTGGGTGAAGAACGGCTGGCTCAACAAGGGCCTCGACTACGCCGGCGCGCAGACGCAGATGTTCACGGGCAAGGCGGGCTTCTACCTCGAGGGCGAGTGGGAGATCAGCACGGCCCAGTCGATCAAGGGCCTGAAGTTCGGCATGGTGCCGATCCCGCAGATCTTCGACAAGCCGGCCGCGCAGGCCGACTCGCACACGTTCGTCCTGCCGAAGAAGGCGCGGACCCTCGACCAGCGCAAGCAGCACATGGGGTTCATCAAGACCATGCTCGAGCAGAGCATGACCTGGGCGCAGGGCGGTCACGTGCCGGCGTACCAGCCGACCGCGACGAGTGCGGCGTACCACAAGCTCGAGCCGCAGGCCGACTACGCCTCGGCCGCCAAGGTCGCCGTGTACGACAACCCCGCCTGGTACGGCGGGTCCGGTTCCACCTTCGAGGCCACGGTGGGCGCCCAGCTCGCGCTCGTGCAGCAGGGTTCGACGTCGCCGCAGGGCGCCATGTCGGCCATCAAGCAGCAGCTCGCCGTCTACCTCAGCACCCCCAGCCCACTGTGACCCCCTCACCCCAGAACCCCGGAGGTACGACGACGTGACCGCCACCGCACCCGTAGCGAACCGTCCCACGCTCACGACCCACGTCCCGAAGTCGCGGCCGCGGCGCGCGGCGCTCGATCGACAGGACGGGCGCAAGGCCTGGTTGTTCCTGGCCCCGTTCGGACTCTTCTACCTGGCGTTCCTGCTCGGACCGACCGTGTGGATGATCATCACGAGCTTCTTCAACACGTCGACCGTCCACACGGGCCTCGGTACCTTCGCCGGGTTCGCGAACTACGGCGAGATGCTGACCCGCGCCGACTTCTGGAGCGCGCTGTGGCACACGCTGCAGTTCACCATCTACACGACACCGCCGCTCGTCATCCTCGCGTTCGTGTTCGCGGTGCTGACGAACCGGATCCGTCGGGGACAGTGGTTCTTCCGCCTCGCGTTCTTCCTGCCCTACATCCTGCCGTCGGCGACGATCTCGCTGATCTGGGTGTTCATCTTCACGCCGGGCACCGGCCTCTGGGCGCTGGGCGAGAGCTGGCTCGGCATCACGCCGGGGGCGGGTGTCCTCGCGTCGCCGAAGACCGCCATGATCGGCATCGCGCTCGCCACCGTCTGGTGGACCCTCGGCTTCAACTTCGTGCTGTACCTGGCGGGCCTCCAGGAGATCCCGCGTGAGCTGTACGAGGCGGCCGCCGTCGATGGCGCGTCGAACTGGCAGCAGATCCGATCGATCACGCTGCCCCTGCTCGGCCGGACCACGACCCTCGTGATCCTGCTGCAGATCATCGCCAGCCTGAAGATCTTCGACCAGGTCTACCTGATGACGAGCGGCGGGCCGGGCATCTCGACGCAGGTGGCCCTCGGGCTCATCACGAACACCGGCTTCACCGACAACCGCATCGGTGCGGCGTCGGCGGCGTCGGTCCTGCTGTTCATCGTCATCGTCGCCATCGCGGTCATCCGACAGGTGATCGACCGCTCCGCAGCTCGGAAGGAGGCCTGAGATGGCCACGACCACCACAGCGCCGACCAGGACCCGCAGCAAGTCCCCGGTCTCCGCGGCAGCACCGGCGCAGAACGCGACGCGCATCGGTGTCAGCGGCCGGACGTTCAACATCGTCGCCGGCATCGTCCTGACGGTCTTCGCGATCATCTGGCTCATCCCGAGCCTGTTCGCACTCAAGACGTCGCTGTCCGACAACGGCACCGCGGCACTCGGCGCCGGCGCGATCCTGTCGCACTGGAACCCGACACTGCACTCGTACGCGTCGCTGTTCCAGGCCGGCGACATCTGGAACTGGTACCTGGCGAGCGGCATCACCTCGGTGATCACCGCGATCCTCACCGTGCTGTTCGCGTCGATGGCGGCGTTCGCGCTGTCCCGGCTGAACTTCCCGGGTCAGAACCTCGCGTTCCTGCTCATCATCCTCGGCATCATGATCCCGGGGCAGGTGCTCATCGTCCCGATCTTCCAGGAGCTCGGCGCGGTCAGCCTGCTCAACACCTACTGGTCGGTGATCTTCCCGCAGGTCCCCGCGGTGATCGCGGTGTTCATCTTCAAGCAGTTCTTCGACGGCATCCCCCGGGAGCTCGAGGAGGCCGCGCGCATCGACGGCGCCGGGCTGTGGAAGGTGTACTGGTCGGTCATCATGCCGCTGTCCCGTCCGGTCATCGCCGCGGTCGTCATCCTGACCTTCGTCGGTGTCTGGAACAACCTGCTCCTGCCGCTGTTCGTGCTGTCGAACCCGAACCTCATGACGATCCCCGTCGGGCTCGCCACGGTCCAGGGCTCGTTCGGTCAGCGGTACGCGGACATCCAGGCAGGTGCGATCCTCGCGGCACTGCCGCTGATCATCCTGTACCTGATCTTCCAGCGGCAGATCGTCGAGGGTGTGACCGGCAGCGGCCTCAAGGGCTGACGCCACCTGCACCACCGGTCCTCGAGAGGCCCCGCTCCGGCGGGGCCTCTCGTCGTGCCCGGAGCAGCGGTCGGCGGGTCACCCGCGCTCGTCCCACCGGCCGGGAGGGACGGGTCATGCCGGTGCCGCGCCTCCCGGCCGTCGGTCAGGAGGCCCGGCGCGACGCCAGCCAGTCCGTGAACTCGGTCGCGACGATCCGTTCGTCGTGGACGTCGGCGGCCTCGTCCGACGCGAGCCACCGGATCGGGGCCCGCATGACGTCGGGGGAGAGGACGGCGAGTGCCTCGGGCCGGGACGTGCCCTCGAGCATCCCGGTCGCCGTCGCACCGCCCGGGAGGAGGATGTTCGCGCGGACCGGGGTGCCGGCGAGGTCCGCGGCGATGATCCGGGCGAGGGCCTCGGCGCCCGCGCGGGAGGGTCCGTACGGGACGAAGCCGCGGCGGTTCATCGTGCCGTGGTTCATGCTGATCGTGACCACGCGGCCCGTGCCCGCAGCGAGCATCCGCGGCACGACCGCCCGTGCGACGAGGAAGTAACCCGTCAGGTTGGTGTCGACGACGTCCCGGAAACCATCGGGGGAGACCTCCCAGAAGTCCTGCGGCGTCGTCATGAACGCGGGGTTCACGGTGCGCATGCCGATGCCCGCGTTGTTGACGAGCAGGTCGATGCCGTCCAGCGCCTGCCACGCGGTGGCTGTGCCCTGCTCCACGGACCGGTCGTCGCGGCTGTCCATGGCGATCCCGATCGTGTCGCCGCCGATCTCGCGCGCGGCGGCGGTGACCCGGGCCTCCGAGCGGCCGGTGACGGCGACGCGGGCGCCCGCATCGACGAGTCCCTCGGCCATCGCGCGGCCCAGGCCCGACGTGCCGCCGGTGACGAGTGCGCGGACAGTGTGCAGGTCTTCCATGCGGGCCTCCCGGAGGTGCGGTGCGGTGCGGTGCTCCCTCGATACGCCGTGGGGATGGCAGCGGACCGGGTGCCGGGGGTGGGGGCGGGTCAGATGATCGTGATCGGGGTGCCGAGCGGCAGGAGCTTCGTGAGCGCCGTGATGTCCGCGTTCTGCATGCGGATGCACCCGTGGCTGGCGTCCTTGCCGATGCTCGACGCGTCGTCCGTGCCGTGCAGGCCGATCTGCCCCGGACCGCCCCCGAAGCTCGTGAGCACGTCGGAGAACGCGGAGAGCCCGTACGCGTAGGGCCCGTACCCGGCGTTCGTCGGCTTGAGGAGCTCCGTCAGGTAGAACGACCCGTGCGGGGTGGGGGTCCCGCCGGTGCCGGACGCGACCGGGTAGGTGGCGACGGGCCTCCCGGCGCGGTAGACGGTGAGGGAGTTCGTCTCGGTGACCGCGACGAGGTGGTAGGCGACGGTGCTCAGCGCGACGTCACTCGCGCGGACCCACCCGGTACGGCCGTTCGGACGCGTCGGGACGTCGACCTCGACCCACCCGGACTGCTGCGCGACGACGAGGAACACGAGTGGGGCGCCGTTCGACTGCGGGTTGGGGAGGGTCGTCGTGACCGCGCCGGCGGCGGCGGCGTGGACGGCGACGCTGGCGACCTCCGCCGTCGCGACGGTCGCCGATGCCGCGATCGGCGGGGTGCTCGGTGCCGTGGCATCCGCGCTGGGGCTCGGCGAGGCGGTCGGACGCTGACCGAGCGCGCCGCCGACGTGGACGGTCGGCGTCGGTGTCGGGGTGTGACCGGCACGCGCGTGGTGCGGGTGGGCACCGGAGCAGCCGGCGAGGAGGAGCGTTGCCGTGACCGCGGCGACGGTCACGGGAGCGAGACGGCGGAGCACGGCGGGCCTTCCGGGGACGAGGTGGTGCCGGACAGCGCTGATCCGCCGGACGACGGGCGTCCGGCGGATCGGCGTGTGCG
Organism: Curtobacterium sp. MCBD17_028; assembly: GCF_003234875.1. Taxonomy (NCBI): domain Bacteria; kingdom Bacillati; phylum Actinomycetota; class Actinomycetes; order Micrococcales; family Microbacteriaceae; genus Curtobacterium; species Curtobacterium sp. MCBD17_028. Next base: position 67,476 of record NZ_QKTQ01000006.1, read on the forward strand.
CGGTGGGGGTCAGCCGGTGAAGGTCGCCGTGGTGGTGACCGGCGTCGCGACCGGGGCGGGCGGGGTGGTCGGCGTCGTCACGGCCGGGTCTGCCGTGACGTCGAGCACGAACCCGACGAAGATGCCCGAGTTCTCGCCGAAGAGGGTGAGCGCGTAGGTGCCGGCGGTCGCGTCGGGGTCGGTGACCGTGCCGACGACGCTGCCGTCCGCGCCCGCGGTGAGGGTGACACCGGTGTCCGTGGCCGTGCCGTCCTCGGCGACGAGCGCGACGCTGACGGGCTCACCGGGCAGGAACCCGTTCGGCTGGGAGACCGCGACGCCGGTGGTGGCGAAGTCGCTCACCGACAGGGTCGCGGGCGTGATCGTGCCGGCGTCGGAGGGCCGCGGCGTGAAGTAGTCGTTCTGCCCGTCGAAGGCGATGCCCGTGACGGTGGCCGGACCGGTGGCGTCGGAGACGCCGTACTCGCGGATCGTGGCGTCCGGGCTCGTCGCGGCGAACTGCGCCTGGAACTGCGCGAGCGTGGCCGGGGTACCGGCGGGGATGGTCCCGACCGGGGTGAACGAGGTGTACTCGCCGTCGATGCCCTCGTCGCCGCCCGTGACCGCGACGAGCGCTGCGTAGTTCTGGTCGGCGATCTCGCCGTCGCCGTCGAGGTCCACCACGAGGGTGAAGTCGGCGTCGTCGCTGCTCACGAGGTCGGCGGTGCCGAGGTCGGTGTCGGTCGAGCTGGTGATCGACGTGAGGTCGCTCGCCGGGTGGCCGTCCGTCGAGTGCAGGAGCACGCCCGGTCCGGAGAACGTCAGGCCGGACGGGCCGAACGTCGGCGTCGTGAACCCCGTCGCGGTGCCGGTGTACCAGGTGCCGGTCGGCGGCTCGCCGGTGCCGCTGTAGGTCTGGAGGTCGGCGCTCGTGATCCAGGTCGACGACTGGGTCGAGGCGTCGAGCAGGCGGGGGCTGACGCCGGCGGTGGTGGCGGCATCGGCGGTGGCGGTGCCGGTGAGCACGGCGGCGCCGGCGACGGCGGTGGCAGCGACCGCTGCGAGGACGGGGAGACGCTTCACGGGTGGTTCCGTTTCGGGACGGGCGGATCGGATCCGCGGTTTCGGTGGTGGTGCGTCGTGGGCCGACGCGCCGGTGCCGCCAGGTCTCGGGCCGACGCGGCGGCGGAACCGAAAAGCCCTCAGAACCTCCGGATCTGTGAGGACCCTATCCCCAACGGGACCGCAGCGGTACTCCCGATCGGATGTCAGAACGGAGCGTCGCACACGACATGTCGCACGGTCGGCCGGGTCCGGGTCCGGGTCCGGGCCGGTGCCCAGGCGCTGGGCCGTTCCGGCGGTCGGACCGGGTGGTGGCCGGGAACGTTGTCATCCCCAACAGAGGCAGAAGGGGTGGCCCGACGGGTCCGCGTAGACCTGGAACCCCTGCGGCGCCGTCGGGTCGTCCGCCGCCTTGAGGAGCCGTGCTCCGACGGCGACGGCCTCCTCATGCGCAGGACCGATGTCCTCGACGTACAGGTCGAGGTGGATCTGCTGCGGTTCGCCGTCCGGCCAGTCCGGCCGCGTGTGGTCCGGCGCGAGCTGGAACCCCATCCGCGGCTGGCCGTCGACGTACAGGCTGTGCCAGTCGTCCTCGGCCTCCACCCGTCCGCCGAGCAGCCGCGCCCAGAACCCGCTCTCGGCCGCGAGGTCCGCCGTGTCGAGGACGACGATCTGCCGTGTGATCTCCATTCGCGGCATGCTGCCACTCGCAATCGGAGCGGAGAAGACCCCGATGAGCTTGTTGAATCGATAAAGCAGCGCTACAGTTCCAAGAGTCGGGGCGGTTAATCGATAAAGCAGCCCGACCAGCAGCCGTGCGAGGAGGCACTGATGGCGAAGTCCGTGACGCTCAAGGACGTCGCGCAGCGCGTCGGCGTGACCGCTGCCGCCGCCTCGATGGCGCTGTCCGGTCACGAGCGCATCAGCGCCGCCACCCGGGACGCCGTGCGTCGCGCCGCTGACGAGCTGGGGTACGTGCCGAGTTCCGCCGGGCGCGCGCTCCGGAACCAGCGGGCCGGCGCCGTGGCCCTCGTCGTCCCGAACAGCTCGCACCACGTGTTCGGGCACATGTACTTCATGCACGTGCTCACCGGCATGTCCCGGGCCGCCAGCGCGCACGACGCGCAGGTGATCGTCTCGACCAACGCGGACGAGGAGGGTGGCGTGGCCGCCTACGAGCGCGTCATGCGCTCGCGGAGCGCCGACGGCGTGATCGTCACCAGCGCGGCGATCGACGACCGGAACATGGAGCGGCTCGTCGCGTCGGGCCTCCCGGTCGTGCTCATCGGCAACGCGCCGTCCCTGCCCGATGCGGCCAGCGTCGGGATCGACGACGTCGCTGCGACGCGGCGGATCACCGAGCACCTCATCGACGCACACCGGCGCCGCCGGCTCGTCCACGTCACGGGCACACTCGACCACCAGACCGGACTCGACCGACGCGAGGGGTTCCTCGCCGCCGTCCGCGACCACGGCGTCGACGCGCTCGTGGTCGAGGGGGACCTCGGCGAGGAGTCCGGTGCCGACGCGATCCGGGCCCTGCTCGACGCGGGCACGGAGTTCGACGGCGTCGTCTTCGCGAACGACGACATGGCGACCGGCGGCATGCGGGTGCTCCGCGCAGCCGGCGTCGACGTGCCGGGAGCCGTGTCCGTGGTCGGGTTCGACGACTTCGGTCTCGCCCGTGTCACCACGCCCGCGATCACGACCGTCCGGGTCCCCGCCGAGGAGATGGCCCGCCTGGCCACGGAGCGGCTGTTCGACCTCGTCGACGGCACGAGCGACGGTCCGACCCACCGCGAACTCCCGGTGTCGATCGTGGTCCGCGAGTCGTGCGGCTGCGGCCCGGAGCACCGCGCCGAGGACTGAACCGCCCGACCACCGGCACGTCGCCGGCCCCCGTCCCCCTCAGACCCGTTCCCCTGCCCACCATCACACCCCACCTCCGTGCCGTCCCCTCCCGAGGACGGTCCACAACGCAAAGGAGCGTTCCATGAAGAAGCGCAACACGGCCCTCGCCGTCGCCGCCGGAGCCGCCGCTGTGGCCCTGGCCCTGTCCGGCTGTTCGACGTCGTCATCGTCGTCGGCGAGCGGACCGGTCACCCTCAAGGTCTGGACCGGGTTCACCGGTGGTGACCGCCCCGGGTACGCGCAGATCGTCAAGGACTTCGAGGCGTCCCACCCGGACATCAAGGTCCAGATGACCGTGCAGCCCTGGGACACCATCCAGCAGAAGCTCCCGTCGGCATGGCTGACCGGGCAGGGTCCGGACATCGCCGCGGTGTCGAGCGACCCGAACGCGGTCGCGCAGTACGTCAAGACGAACTCGGTGCTCGCCCTGACGGACACCGGCAGTGGCAAGGACCAGATCAACACGTCGAAGCTCGCGCCCGGCACCGTCAAGGAGTTCACGTACAAGGGCAAGCTCTACGGGATCCCCGCGAACTTCGCGACGCTGAGCCTGTACTACAACAAGAAGCTGTTCCAGCAGGCCGGCATCACGAACCCGCCGAAGACCATCGACGAGCTCGCGCAGGACGCGAAGAAGCTGACGACCGGCGGCCACTACGGCATCTCGCTCGCGGACAACCAGACGATCCAGATGTGGCCCGTCCTGCAGTGGCTCGAGGGCGGCGACATCGTCAACGGCAAGGGCTGCTCGGTGCTGCAGACGAGCGCCGGCCAGAAGAGCCTGTCCACGTGGGCCGACCTCGTGGCGAAGGACAAGGTGAGCCCGGTGGGGCAGACCGGTGCCGAGGCCGACTCCCTGTTCTCCGCGGGCAAGGCCGCCATGGAGATCAACGGGCCGTGGGCCGCGCCGGGTTACAAGAGCGCGGGCGTCGACCTCGGGATCGCGACCATCCCGACCGGGGTCGACGGCACGTCCGTCACGCTCGGGTCGACCGCGCCGCTGTCGGTGTCGGCCAAGACGAAGTACCCGAAGCAGGCGCAGGAGTTCCTCGCCTACTGGACGAGCAAGTCGACGCAGGAGAAGTTCTCGCTGAAGACCGGGTTCCCGCCGCTGCGCACCGACATGACCGACGACGCCAAGCTCACGGCCGACCCGACGGTGTCGGTGTTCGCGTCGCAGGTCGGCAACGCCCGCCTGTACCTGCCGCACGTCCCCCAGGCGACCAAGGTCGACTCGGACGGCTACGTGCCGCTCATCGGCAAGATCACGCGCGGGACCTCGGTCGCGAGCGCGACCAAGGACGCCGCGCAGACGATCGACGGCCTCACGGGCTGCTCGCAGTGACCAGCCACACCTCGGAGCGGGTCCCGTCGCGCAGCACGCGCGACGGGGCCGGCACCACCCCAGGGTCGCGCAGCGGTGGGGAGGGCCGGCGCGCGACCGCTCGTCGGTTCCGGTTCCAGCCGGCCTGGCTCTTCATGGCGCCGAGCCTGCTGATCCTGGGCGTGTTCGTGATCTTCCCCATCTTCCGGTCGCTGTACTACAGCTTCTTCGACTGGACCGTCGGGGCGAGCACGGAGCCGTTCGTCGGGTTCGGCAACTACGTCAAGCTGTTCCACGACCACCAGTTCTGGAACGCGCTCGGCGTGACGCTCGAGTTCACGATCGTGTCCGTCGTACTCCTGCTCGTGTTCGGGTTCCTGTCGGCCCTGGCGCTCCAGGGCGAGGGGATCGCGACGCGCATCGTCCGATCGATCTTCTTCTTCCCGACGATCGTCTCGCTCGTCACGATCGGCCTGGTCTGGAAGTTCCTGCTCGACCCGGACATCGGGCTCGTCGGCGGTCTCACCGCGGCGCTCGGTCTGCCCTCGATCGGGTGGCTCCAGTCGACGACCCTCGCCCTGCCGACCGTGATCTTCGTGTCGGTCTGGAAGAGCGTCGGCTTCGCCATGATCCTGTTCGTCGCGGGCCTCAAGGGCGTCCCCGGCGAGCGGTACGAGGCGGCCCAGCTCGACGGCGCCGGCCGGTGGGCCACGGTGTGGTCGATCACGATCCCGAGCATCCGGCCCACGCTGCTGTTCACCTCGATGATCCTGACCATCCAGTCGTTCCAGGTCTTCGACCTCGTCTACGTCATGACCGGCGGCGGCCCGGTGTTCCACACCGACTCGCTGGTCAACCTGCTCTACCGCGACGGGTTCGTCGACTACCAGACCGGGTACGCGTCCGCGATCTCGTGGGTGCTGTTCGCGATCATCATGCTCATCTCGCTCGTCCAGCTCAGATTGTTCAGGTACAACGATGTCGACTGACACCTCCGTGGCGGACGTGCCCCGGACCTCCCGTTCGTCACGCGGCGGCGACGACCGCGGCGACCGGTCCACGCCCACGCAGCGCAGGCAGCACGGGCCGCGGCCCGCCGTGCGCACGGTGGACGTGCTCAAGTGGGTCTACCTCGGCGTCGGGGTCGTGTTCGCGCTCGTGCCCTTCATCTGGATGGTCTCCGGGTCGTTCCGGAGCGAGAGCGACCTGTTCCACAACCCCGCGAGCCTGTTCCCGACGAGCATCACCATGCACGGGTACGTCGGCGTCTGGCAGCAGCTGTCGTTCGTCCGGCTGCTCGTCAACACGTTCGTGTTCGCGGGCGTGACGACGGCGCTGACCCTGCTGTTCGACTCGATGTGCGCCTACGCCCTGGCGCGGATGCGGTTCGTCGGTCGGAACGTCGCGTTCGTCATCGTCATCGCGACCCTCATGGTGCCGTTCCAGGTGACCCTGATCCCCGTGTTCGTCGAGCTGTTCCACTTCGGCTGGCTGAACACCTACCAGGGGCTCATCGTCCCGCGGGCGACGAGCGCGTTCGGCATCTTCCTGTTCCGGCAGTTCTTCGTCAGCATCCCGCCGGAGCTCGACGAGGCGGCGCGCATCGACGGCGCCGGGCACTGGCGGATCTACTGGCAGGTCGTGCTCCCGCTCGCCAAACCGGCGATCGCCACCGTCGCCGTGCTCAACGGCATGAACCTGTGGAACGACCTGCTCTGGCCGCTCGTCGTCACGACGTCGAACGACATGCTCACCCTGCCCGCCGGCCTGACGCTGTTCGGCGGCCAGCACGTGACCGACCACGCGATCCTGCTCGCCGGTGCGACCATCTCGCTGGTCCCGATCGCGATCGCGTTCTTCTTCGCACAGAAGTACTTCGTGGCCGGCGTCGCGACGAGTGGACTGAAGTGATGGGCGACTTCACCTGGGTCCTCGGGATCGAGGACACCTCGGTCCACCCGCCGGCGCACTTCGCGATGGCGCCGCTCGACGAGTACGACCTGACGGAGCACACCGAGCACTGGCGCGCGGACCTCACCGCCGCGCGCGACCTCGGCGCGGGGGCGGTCCGGTACGGCGTGAACTGGCCGCTCGTGCACACTGCGCCGGAGACCTACGACTGGAGCACCCTCGACGAGCGGCTCCGGTTCGCGGTCGAGGAGCTCGGGCTGACGGTGATCGCCGATCTCGTGCACTACGGCACGCCGACCTGGCTCGACGGCTCGTTCGCCGACCCGCGCTACCCCGACGTCGTCGCGGCGTTCGCGGGTGCGTTCGCGGCGCGCTACCGCGGGTTGGTCGACCACGTCACACCCTTGAACGAACCCGTCACGACGGCGTCGTTCTGCGGCCTCCGCGGCGTGTGGCCGCCGGCGCTGACCGGCTGGGACGGCTGGGTGCGCGTGACGCTCGCGCTGGCCGAGGGGATCACCCGGTCCGTCGCGGCGATCCGGGCGGCCAACCCGGCCGCGGTCATCGTGCACGTCGAGGCGTCGTCCCTGTTCGCCACGGACGACCCCGCACTCGCGGGCGAGGCCGAGCACCTGACCGCGATCGGCACCGTGCCGACGGATCTGGTGCTCGGGCTGGTCGGCGTGCAGCACCCCATGCACGGGTGGCTGCTCGAGCACGGCGCCGCACCCGAGCAGCTCGCGCGTCTCCGGGCCGACCCGGCGCGCATCGACGTGCTCGGCGTCAACTACTACCCCGACCTGTCCCCGCGGACCCTCGTCGCCGACGGCACCGACGTGGTGCAGATCGCGACGGACCGCTGGACCGACGGGCTCGTCACGAGCCTGCGGCGGTTCGAGGCGCGCTACGGCCTGCCCATGATGGTCACGGAGACGAGCATCGAGGGCACGGACGAGGTCCGGACGGCCTGGGTGCGCGACTCGGTCCACGCGGTCCAGAAACTCGTGGCGGGCGGCATGGACCTGCGCGGGTACACCTGGTGGCCCCTGTTCGACTTCGTCGACTGGTCGTACGCGTCCGGCGGTCGGAACGTCGAGGAGTTCGCGGTGCCCGACGAGGTCGTGGCCGCCCGGGTCGTCGGCGGGCGCAAGACCCCGTCGCTGCGCCGCATGGGGCTGGTCCGGCTCGAGGAGCAGGCGGACGGCTCCCTGCAGCGCGTCCCGACCGGAGCGGCAGCGGCGTTCGGGACCGAGACCGGCGCGCCGGCCAACCGTCTGTACAACGTTGTAACGGCTGCGGCAGACTGGACGCCATGACGACGCTGCGCGGCGAGGAAGCCGCTCCCCGGACCCTGTCCGTCCCCGAACCGGCGAGCCGCCAGGACGGCACCCACCCCCGGCCGCAACTCGTCCGTCCGGCCTGGGCCGACCTCGACGGGCCGTGGTCGTTCCGCCACGACGACGGCGACGAGGGCCTGGGCGCGGGCTGGTCGGCGGGCTTCCGGCCCGAGCACGGGGCGACGGACCGCACGATCACGGTGCCGTTCCCGCCCGAGTCGGTCGCGTCGGGCATCGACGAGCCGGGATTCCACCCCGTGGTCTGGTACGCGCGCAGCATCTCGGCCGGGGACCTCGAGCGTGCCGGGCGCTCGGCCGACGCGTCCCGGGTGCTCCTGCACTTCGGTGCGGTCGACTACCGCGCGACGGTGTGGCTGGACGGGGTGCGCCTCGGCGAGCACGAGGGCGGCCACACGCCGTTCTCGTTCGACGTGACGCACGTGCTCGACGCCAGCACGGACGTCGACGCCGGCACCGACACCACGCACACCCTGGTCGTCCGCGCCGAGGACGACCCGCACGACGTCACGCAGCCCCGCGGCAAACAGGACTGGCACGAGCACCCGCACGTGATCTGGTACCGCCGCACCACGGGGATCTGGCAGACCGTGTGGCTCGAGGCGGTCCCCCCGGTGTCGGTCGCGGCGCTCCGCTGGGAGACCGAGTTCCCCGGCTCGGTGGTCCGGGGCACGGTCCGGATCGCCGGTCGGGTGACCGCGGGCACGACACTGTCGGTGTCGCTCCGCCACGAGGACGGTGACGAGGACCTCGGCAGCGCCTCCGTCGTCGTGCCGGCGGGCGCCACGACCGTGGACGTGGTCGTCCCCGTCGCGCGGCAGACGAACGGCCAGGCGTACGACGAGATCGTGTGGACGCCGGAGACCCCGCGGCTCATCGACGCCACCGTCGTGCTCGGGCACCCCGACGGGTCCGGGGACGTCGTCGCGTCGTACCTCGGGTTCCGGTCGGTCGCGGTCGACCGGGGGGCGTTCCTGCTCAACGACCGGCCCTACGACGTCCGGAGCGTGCTCAACCAGGGCTACTGGCCGGACTCGAACCTCACCGCGCCGAGCCCGGCCGCGTTCCGTCGTGAGGTCGAGCTCATCAAGGAGCTCGGGTTCACCGCGACCCGGATCCACCAGAAGATCGAGGACCCGCGGTTCCTGTTCTGGGCGGACCGCCTCGGCCTCCTGGTCTGGGGCGAGGCGCCGGGTGCCTACGCGTTCACCCCGACAGCGGTGCAGCGGCTCATGCGGGAGTGGATGGACGCCGTGGAACGGGATGTGTCCCACCCGTGCATCGTGACCTGGGTGCCGGCGAACGAGAGCTGGGGCGTGCAGCACATCGCGCACGAACCGGCACAGCAGGCGTACGCCCGGGCGCTCGCCGACGTCACGCGGGCGCTCGACCCGTCACGGCCCGTGATCTCGAACGACGGCTGGGAGCACGCCGCGTCGGACATCCTCAGCGTGCACGACTACGAGGCCTCGGGCGAGGTCCTCGCCGCGACCTACGCCGACGACGACGCCCGCACCCGCTTGCTCGCCGGGATGGGCCCGGCCGGCCGGCGGATCCTGGTCGGCGACGCCGAGGACCACGGCCAGCCGGTCATGCTCACGGAGTTCGGCGGGGTCAACTACCAGCCGGGTGCCGACCGCGACGACGCCTGGGGGTACTCCGTCGCGGTGGACGGCGACGACTACGTCGACCGGATCACCGCGCTGTACGACGGCATCCGCGCCAGTTCGTTCCTCGCCGGGTCCTGCTACACGCAGTTCACCGACACGCTGCAGGAGACGAACGGGCTGCTCACCGCGGAGCGCGAGCCGAAGGTGCCGATCGAGCGGATCCGCCGCGCCGTCGCCGGACGCGACTGATCGCGGCCGGGAGGGACGTGGCGGGTCCCGCCCCGTCCCTCCCGGCTCAACCGCGCAGCGTGGCGCGGGGATGCTCCCCGAACCGCGCGCGGTACGCCCCCGCGAACCGTCCGAGGTGCGTGAAGCCCCACGCCTGCGCGACCCCGGCGACGGTCGTCCCCGGTACGCCCTGTTGCAACTCCGCGTGGACGCGGTCGAGGCGGGCCTGCCGCAGGTACCCGAGCGGTGTGGTGTCGAGCACGCGTCGGAAGCCCTCCTGCAACGCCCGCACGCTGAGGTGCGCCGCGGCCGCGATCTCGGTGGTGCCGATCGGCTCGTGCACATGGGCCTGCACGTACTCCACCGCGGCCCGGATCCGTGCGTTCCGCGGCAGGAGCACCGCGGACGGCAGGGCGTCGGCGAGGGGCGGGTAGAGCCCGAGGAACGCGATCGCCGTCATCCGCGTGAGTTCGTCCCACAGCAGGGGACTGACCGGGCCGGAGCGCATGGTGTTCGACACGAGTCCAACGGTGCCCTGCCAGCTGCGGACCGCGGCGTCGGTGGGGGCGGCCGTGTGGTCGAACCGCAGGTCCTCGCCGGCGAGGCCCTGCTCGCGGGCGATGCGGTCGACGTGGTCACGCCCCAGGTGCACGAGCTTCTGGTCGTAGTCCGTGAACCGGAACACGAAGGACCGATGCGCCGGGAACAGCAGCGGCCGCCCGGGGACCATGCGCAGGTCGTCGTGGCCGAGGTCGACCGTCGACCGCCCTGCCGTCAGCCACTGCACGACGTAGTCGCCGCCCGGCGGGATGTCGCCCTGGATCTCGCCGTGCATGCGCGAGGTCCGGAGTGTCAGGTCCGTGTCGCCCATCGCGGCGTAGCGGTAGCGGTAGGGCGTCGCCCGCGTCGGTGCCGAGGACCAGGCCGCACCGGCGTAGAGCCGGGGCAGGTCGTCCATGGCCTGGTCGGCGTCGAGGCCGTGGGCCTCGATTCGGATGGGAGTGGCCGCCGCACCGGTCGTGGTGTCCATCGCTCCCGTGGTGTCCTCGCCGCTCGCGGGCATCCGTCGGTCCTCGACGCAGGGCGACGAGTCGGGGAGACCGCGCAGTGACGAGGATAGGCGGAAGGAGGAGGAAAAGCAAAGAAAATTGGACAATCCGACCGGGGTACCCCCGTCGTTCAGCGGTGGCCCGTGCCCCCGGATCAGCCCTGGGGCACGCCGAGTTCCAGCGCCCGCACGACCCGGTCGAGCAGGCCCACCAAGCGCTTGCGGTCCCGCGGGCCCACCTCGTCGAGCACCAAGCGCAACGCGTCCTGCGTTCCCCCGACCGCCTCCTGCATCGCGGTCTTCGTCGTGTCGGACAGGCAGATCAACTTGCTGCGGCGGTCCGTCGGATCGACCTCACGGAGCACGTGGCCGCGAGCCTCCAGACGCTCGAGGATGACGCTCGTCGCGGCGCTCGTCATGCCGACGTGCTGCGTGAGGTCCTTGACGCGGACGGCACGACCGACCGCCTCGGCCCGCGCGATGAACTGGAGGACGACGAGGTCCGTGCCCCCGACACCGAGCCGCGCGCGGAGCCGTGAGCGGAGCGCCGCATCCGCCGCCTCCACGCGGGTCAACGCCGCCACGACGTCGATCGCCTCGTCGATGCGTTCGTCCTCACGACGCGTGCGGTCGTCGTCGGCGGTCGGCTCGGACACGATGCTCCCCGGGGTCGTTCGATCTGCGAACAGTTTGCCACCGCGACCGTCGATGCGCTCAGCTGTCCTCCACCACGCTCATGACGTTGCCCGACGGGTCCGTGAACCAGGCGATCAGCGGCCCGCCGTGGCGGTTCACCCCCGAATCGTCCGTCAGCCCCTCGTACTGCTCGAACACCACGCCGCGCTCCGTCAGGTCCGCGACCGTCGCGGGGACGTCCGGCACCGGGAAGTTGAGGACCGTGAACGACGCCGGCTCGTGCGCGTCGCCCTTCGGGTACACGAGCACGGGCGTCCCGCCGCCGACCTCGAGCATGAGCATGCCGTTCGCCTCGTGCACCGACAGTCCGAGCACGTCCTCGTAGAACGCCCGCGCCTCGGCGGTGTCCCGCACGGAGAAGCCGCTGAACGCCCTCGTCGCATCGATCATGGCCGACAGTGTCCCTCCGACCGTGCCGGAGCACCAGACCCGCCCTGGCATCCGGACCGTCGGGTGGGAGACTTGCGACATGCCGCCCACCCCCGCCGCCCTCGACGTCGCGGCCGCGGTGGAGCGGGCCCTCACGCTCGTCGCCGACCCTCCGCCCACCGGAAGGGCCGTGCTCGGCATCGCGGGCAGCCCCGGCTCCGGCAAGTCGACCCTCGCGCGCCGTGTGGTCGCCGCCGTCACCGAGGCGCACGGGCCGGGCGTCGCCGTCCAGGTGCCCATGGACGGGTTCCACCTGGCGAACACCGCGCTCGCCGCCCTCGGTCGGTCCGACCGGAAGGGCGCGATCGACACCTTCGACGCCGCCGGCTACGTCGCGCTCGTGCGCCGGCTCGTCGCCGCCGGCGAGGACGTCACGTGGGCGCCCGACTTCGACCGGCGGGTCGACGAGCCCGTGGCGGGCAGCATCGCCGTGCCACGCGCCGTGCGACTCGTGGTCACCGAGGGCAACTACCTGCTCGACCGGGACGAGCCGTGGGCACTGCTGCCGGGCCTCCTGACCGAGACCTGGTTCTGCCGGACCGACGCCGCCGTCCGGATCGACCGGCTCGTCGGACGCCACATGCGGCACGGCCGCGACCACGCGGCGGCCCGGGCCTGGGCGACCGAGGTCGACGGCGCGAACGCCCGGCGCATCGAACCGACGGCGGACCGCGCCGACCTCGTCGTCACCACCTGACCCCCACCGCACCCGACCGGGAGGACCGGCACATGTCCGACACGACGCCCAGCACGGCGGATCCCCAGCCCGTCATCGCCGTCACCGGTGCCACCGGGCACGTCGGCGGTGCCGTCGCGCGGGCGCTCGCCGCGGCCGGCCGACCGTTCCGCGCGGTCGTCCGCGACCCGGCCCGGGCACCCCGGCTCGCCGGAGCCGAGGTCGCCGTGGCCGCCTTCGCCGACGCGGACGCCGCCCGTGCCGCGCTCGCCGGTGTCGACGTCCTGCTCATGGTCTCGGCGGCCGAGGCGGAGGACCGCCTCGAGCAGCACCGCGCCTTCGTCCGCGCCGCTGCCGAGGCCGGGGTCCGCCACGTCGTGTACACGTCGTTCGTCGGCGCGGCGCCCGACGCCACCTTCACGCTCGGGCGCGACCACCACGCCACCGAGGAGGCGATCCGCGCCTCCGGCATGACGTGGACGTTCCTCCGCGACTCGTTCTACCTCGACTTCGTGGAGGAGCTCGTCGGCGAGGACGGCGTCATCCGCGGTCCGGCCGGGGACGGTGCGATGGCGGCGGTCGCCCGCGCGGACGTCGCGCGGGTCGCGACCACGGTCCTCCTGCACCCGGACCAGCACGCTGGAGCGACCTACGCGCTCACCGGGCCCGAGGCCGTCACCCTGGCCGAGGCGGCGGCGATCGTGTCGGACGTCCGCAGCCGCACGGTGACCTACCACCCCGAGACGCTCGACGAGGCGTACGCGTCACGGGCGCGCTGGGACCCCGCTCCGTGGCAGGCGGACGCCTGGGTGAGCACGTACACCGCGATCGCCGAGGGTGCGCTCGCGGCCGTCAGCGGTGACGTCGAGCGGGTGACCGGGCGGCGCCCGATGTCCCTGCGCGAGGTGCTCGCGGCGGGCTGATCGCCCGCACTCAAAAGAGGTGCTGCGCTCACCGGTGCCGTTCCATCACCCCGCTCATCAGGCATTTTCAACTGTCAACAGGGCGTGAGTAGCCGGTACTCGAAACCTACTTGAAGCCGTAGGCTCGGTCCGATGAGCGCGAACGACGTGGACCGTGCCCTCGCTGCTCCGCGCGACGAGGTCGGTCCCAAGCTGTGTGCCCTTCTCGAGGACCAGTGGTTCGACCGGAAGTCGATCCGGATCCAGGCGAAGGACCTCGCACAGCATCTCGTCGCGTTCGCGAACGCGGAAGGTGGCGTGATCGTGCTCGGTCTGAGCGACGGCCGGGTCGAGGGATTGAAAGCGAGTGCCGGGCGCCTCAACGACTTCCAGCAGACGGCGATCGACCACACCGTGCCACCCGTGCGGGCGCGCGTGGATCAGACACGTTGCGTCAATGACGCAGGCGAGATCGACACGTTGGTGGTCGTCCGCGTCGACCCTGGCGAAGTCGTTCACGAGATGAAGAACGGAGACTGCTACCTCCGCGTCGGAGACGAATCTCGGAAGCTCCGCCATGAACAGCGCCGCGAGCTCGAGTACGACAAGGGACAAGCGCAGTGGGACGGGCATCCGTTGCTCGGTCTTCGGCGGGACGACCTCAACCGCCAGCTCCTCAAACAGTTCCGCAGTGCCACGGGCGCTTCCGGCACGTTCGATCGTCTTCTGAAGGCGCGCAGCCTCGTGACGCGGCACGGCGAGTACACGAACGGTTGCTATCTGCTGTTCGGTGAGCACCCGCAGGACGAGTTCCCTCAAGCGCACATTCGGGTGATCCGATACCTGGGTCCTGAGCGTGGCACGGGCGCTCGCCTGTCGGTTGACGACACCAACGACCTCAGGATCGAGGGACCGATCCCCTATGCCATCACCAAGGCCGCTGAGGAGATCGAACGTCTCGTCCCGCGGAAGAGGTCGCTGCGCGCCTCCGGTCTGTTCGAGAGCGAGCCCATCGTCCCCAAGGATGCGTGGCTCGAAGGTGTCGTGAACGCGGTCATCCATCGCTCCTACAGTCTCGGCGGTGACCACATCCGGGTCGAGATCTTCACGGACCGGATCGAGATCGAGAGTCCGGGCCGCTTCCCCGGTCTCGCTGACCCGGCGCGGCCTCTTGACATCAGTCGCTTCGCCAGGAACCCGCGGATCGCGAGGGTCTGCGCCGACCTCCGGATCGGTCAGGAACTCGGCGAGGGAATCCGGCGCATGTTCGACGAGATGCGGCGGGTCGGCCTGACGGATCCCGTGTACGTGCAGAGCCAGGGAAGCGTGAAGCTGACACTCCTGGCCCTTCCACGTATCGACGAACGAACGGCGGCTCGACTGCCGGCTCGCTCGCAGGAAGTACTCGACGTCATGCGTGCCGCAGATCGAGACCTGGGAACGGGGGAGATCTCGCAGCTGGTCGGATTGAGTAGACCGGCGACGAAGGCGCGCCTCGATGCGCTCGCTTCCGAGGCACTCATCGAGTGGATCGGCAAGTCGGAGCGAGATCCGCGAGCCGTGTGGCGGCTGCGGAACTGACCGACCTCGCTAGTCGACGTTCCGGGCCGCGATCGTCCCCGACACCCCGAGCACGAGCACCGCACCGACGACGACGAGCAGGGGCACGGTCCAGCCGCCCGAGACCTCGTGCAGCGTCCCGGCGACGAGCGGACCCGCACTGCCGAGCAGGTACCCGCCGCCCTGCACGAGCGCGGACATGCGGCGCGCGTCGGCGTCGGTCGTCACGAGCCGCACGACGATGATGAACACGACCGTGATGCCACCGCCCTGGGCGGCACCGCCGCAGATCGACCAGAGGAGCCAGAGCTGCGGTGCGAGGAGCAGCCCGAGCGGCATCGCGAGCCAGAACAGACTGACGAGCACGATGATCGAGCGGGGCCGCCAGCGGGACGCGAGCACGGGGACGCCGAGGGCCCCGACGACCGCGAGGATCTGGAAGACCGAGGAGCTCGCGCCCGCCGAGGCCGTGTCGAACCCGATCTCGTCGTGCAGGAGCGTCGGGATCCACGCGGTCAGGGCGTAGTACGAGAACGCCTGACCCGCGAACGCCAGGACGAGGCCCCACGTGACGAGCCGCCGCGCCGGGGCTGGTGCGGTGGCGTGCCGCTGGGTCTCCGGGACGAGGACCTGGTCGATCGGGCCGGTGACCGGGAGCGGCTCGGCGCTCGCGGTGATCGGACCTCGGAGTGCGGCGCGGACGCCGACCGCGCGCGACCACGCGGCAGCCGCGATGAGCACGAACACGCCCCAGATCGCGATCGCGACGGGCCAGCCGACGACCGCGGCGAGGGGGGCCGTGCCGAGCGAGGTGATCATCGACCCGACGTTGAGCGCCGACGTGTAGACGCCGGTCACGATGCCGACGCGCTCGGGTGAGGAGTCGCGGCGGATGACGACGGGCACGACGACGTTCCCGATCGTGATCGCGATGCCGATGAGCGCCGTCCCGGCGACGAGGGCCCACGACGTGCCGGCGGAACGGAGGAGCGTGCCGGCGAGCACCCCGACGAGCGACGCCGTCACGGCACGCTCCGGGTCGAGCCGGGCGATCACCCACGACGCCAGCGGGGTCGCGAGCGCGAAGCACAGCACCGGGATCGTCGTGAGGAGCCCGGCGACCGTCGGGGTCAGGCCGAGGTCGTGCCGGACGTCGCCGATGACCGGGGCGACCGCCACGACGGGACCGCGCAGGTTGAGTGCGATGAGCACGATCGCCGCGGGCAGGAGCCACGCGGCCCGCTCGCGGACACGAGCGCCGGTGCGGTCGGACATCACAGCAGGATGGGGAGCAGGTCGAGCGGCTCGGCGGCCCGGGCGATCGTGCCGGCGGCCTCGGCGGGGGAGCCGTACCCCCACTCGGCGAACACGACCGGGACGCCGTGGGCGGCGGCGCCCTCGACGTCGTGGTGCCGGTCGCCGACGAGGACCGGCCGCGACACGTCGACCCCGCGCGCGGCGAGCCGGCGCAGTGCCTCGGCGACGACGTCGGCCTTGGCGCTGCGGACCTCGTCGTCACTCGCGCCCGTCACGACGTCGAGGTACGGCAGGAGCCCGAAGTGCTCGAGGATGTAGGTCGCCGGGGTCTCGGGCTTGCTCGTCGCGGTCGAGGTCGGCACGCCGGCCTCGTGCACGCGCCGCAGGACCTCGGGCATCCCCGGGTACACCCGCGCGTCGAGGGTGCCGTGGGCGAGGTAGTGCTCCCGGTAGACCTGCAGCGTGTGCTGGACCTGGTCCTCGTCCATCCCCATGCTGCGGAACGAGTCGAGGATCGGCGGCCCCACGAAACTGAGGAGCGTGGCGGGCGACGGCACCGGCACCCCGATGCGTTCGAACGTGTACGTGAGGCTCGACGTGATCCCGGGCGCCGAGTCGCAGATCGTGCCGTCGAGGTCGAACAGGATCGCGGAGAACGGGCTGGACATCGGTTCCAGCCTATGGGACGGGCGCTGCGTGGCCGTGGTGGGTGGGGCCTCCCGGCCGGGAGGCACGTCCCCACCCCGTCGCGTCGCTCGCGGAGCGCGCGTGGTTCAGAACAGGCGGGTGTGCCCGCCCTCGATGCCGCGCATGGCGTCGTAGTCGAGGACGAGGCAGCGGATCCCGCGGTCCTCGGCGAGGGTGCGGGCCTGCGGCGCGAACGTCTGCGCCGCCAGGACGCCCTGGACCGGGCGGAGGTGCGGGTCGCGGTTCATGAGCTCGAGGTACCGCGTGAGCTGCTCGACCGCGTCGATCGTGGCGTTGCGCTTCATCTCGACCGCGACGGCGGCGCCCCCGCCGTCGCGGGCCAGGATGTCGACGGGGCCGATGGCGGTCATGTACTCGCGACGGACGAGCGTGTGGCCGTCGCCGAGGAGCTCGATCTGCTCGGCGAGGAGCTGCTGCAGGTGGGCCTCGACGCCGTCCTTGACGAGCCCCGGGTCGACGCCCATGTCGTGGGACTCGTCCGAGACGACCTCGTGGATGCTGACGACGAGGCGGTCCTGCGTCTTCTTCTGCGTGACCGTCCAGACCTCGGTGATGCCCGCGGCCGCCTGGTCCTCGTCGGGCTCGGCCGTGCTGATCGTGCAGGGCGGGCTCATCCAGTTGAGCGGCTTGTAGCTGCCGCCGTCGGAGTGGACGAGGAGCGAGCCGTCCGACTTGAGCATGAGGAGCCGGGTGGCCAGGGGGAGGTGGGCCGAGAGTCGTCCGGCGTAGTCGACGGAGCAGCGGGCGATGACGAGACGCACCCGACGAGCCTAGTCAGCGCCGGCGGGCGGGTTCGTCCGTGTCGAACCGGTTCCTTCCGGTCCAACCGCCGGATGCGGGTGTTCCACCGGAAGGGCGCGGTTCGACCTGGGGGCGGGTGCGCTCGCGGGCGGCACCCGACGCGAGCCCCGCGAGGACGATGAACACGACCACGACGAGCAGGGCGTGCAGGAGCCCGAACTGCTTGCCGAGGAACCCGATCACGGGCGGGCCGGCCAGGAACGCGACGTAGCCGATCGTGGCGACGGCGCTCACGCGGATGGCCGTGTTCCGGGGGTCGTCGGCGGCGGCGGACATCCCCATCGGGAACCCGAGCGATGCCCCGATGCCCCAGAGCACCACGCCGACGATCGCGAGGGGCACCGACGGCACGAGGATGAGCACGAGCAGGCCGACGAGGGCGAGCGCCGCACTGCCGCGGAGCACCGGCACCCGGCCGAACCGGTCGATCACGAACACACCACCCGCGCGACCCACCGTCATCGCCGCGACGAACACCGACAGCACGGCACTGCCCTCCGCGTTGGTCAACCCGTCGCCGTCCACCATCGCGAGGGGCAGCCAGTCGTTCGCGGCGCCCTCGGCCAGGGCCATCCCGAGCACGATGAGCCCGATGAGGATCGTGGCCGGTGACGCCCACACCTGCCAGCGGTTGAGGACGGCGACGGGCGAGGTGTCCGTCGACTCGGGGTGGGGCTCGGCACGCTCGTCGCGGAGTCGAGTGACGGCGACGACCATGCCGATGCTCGCGAGGACGCCGATGCTGCCGATGTGGATCCACACGGGGACGGCCGCGGCCTCGGCGGCGGAGCCGAGTGTCGCCCCGAGGAGGGTCCCGACGCTGAACGCGGCGTGGAACAGCGGCATGACGCTCCGCCCGCCGGCACGTTCGGCGCTGGCCCCGGAGACGTTCATCGACACGTCGCACAGACCGTTGCCGAACCCGAACGCGGTGAGGCAGCCCCAGATCGCCCAGAACCCCCAGCCGGCCGAGACGGCGATCGACGCGCTCACCATGCCGACGACGAGCAGGACCGCGGCGACCTGGATCCCGCGTCGTGCCCCGAGCCGGGCGACGATGTGGCTCGCCGCGGACAGCCCCACGATGGAGCCGACCGACATGCCGAGCACGAGCAGCCCCATCTCGGACGTCGAGGCGTGCAGCGAGTCGCGGACGCTCGGCACCCGTCCGAGCCAGGTGGCCATGTCGAGGCCGGAGAGGGTGAACACGACGAACACGGCGTTGCGCCAGGTCCGCGTGCCCGGGGTCCGGGTGCTCGTCGGCGTGGTCACGCGGCCTCCTCGTCGTCGATCCGGTGCGGGCGGTCTTCGTCGCTCGAATCGATTCGACCCAGGATCGGTCGTTACGCTACCGAGCCATGGACAACGCGGCAAGGGAGACCGGCGCGTCGGACGTGGGCACCGCCTCCAGGCCGCGTGGTGACGCCCGACGCCCGACGCTCGCCGCCGTCGCGCGCGCGGCGGGGGTGGCACCGTCGACCGCCTCGCTCGCGTTCAGCGGTGCCGGTCCGGTCGCCGCGGAGACGAAGGAGCGCGTGCTCGCCGTCGCGGCCGAGCTCGGGTACGACGGCCCGGACCCTCGCGCACGATCGCTCCGCCGCGGCCGGTCCGGGGTGGTCGGCGTCGTGCTCGACGACCGCCTCAGCGACGCCTTCCGCGACCCGGTGAACGTACAGACCCTCGACGGGATCGCCGAGGTCGCCGGTGCCGCGGGCGCCTCGTTGCTGCTCGTGCGGAGCCCGCTCGACGGCGCGGAGGGGTTCGGGCCGCTCGTCGACGCCCCCATGGACGCGGTCGTGCTCATCGGCTGCAACGTCCGGATCGACGCCGCGGTCGCGGTCCTCCGGCGGCGCGAGATCCCCGTCGTCGCGGTCGAGGCCGAGCACATCGCCGGTGCCGTGCCGATCATGCTCGACAACCGGGACGCGTCACGGCGGGGTGCGGAGTACCTCCGCGACCTCGGCCACACGGACGTCGCCGTCGTCGCGCTGCCGATCGACCCGGACCGCACCCGCGGGCCGCTCACGCCCGAGCTCGCCGGCCGGGCGACGTCGTTCATCGCCCTCGAGCGCCTCCGTGGCGTGCACGAGGTGTTCCCCGACGCCGCCGCCGTCGTCGCGGGCGGCAGCGCGGTCGAGGAGGGCCGCCTCGCCGGGGCGACCCTGTTCGCGGGACCGTCCCGGCCGACCGCCGTCGTCGCGCAGAGCGACCTGCTCGCCGTCGGGGTCATCGTCGCGGCGCTCGACGCGGGGCTCCGCGTGCCGCAGGACGTCAGCGTGGTCGGGTTCGACGGCATCCGGATCGACGACAGCCTGCTGCACCGCTCGCCCGTCCAGACCCTGACGACACTCGTGCAGCCCGCCGTGCAGAAGGGTCAGGCCGCCGCGCGGGCCGCGCTGGCGATGCTCGAGGGCGAGGAGCCCGAGCCCGCGGCCTTCCGGAGCGAGCTGCGCGTCGGGGACACCGTCGGGCCGCCGCCGGTGCACTGAGCCGGGACACGGTCGGGCCGCCGCCGCTGCGCTGAGCCGCGCCGCTGCGTGAGCCGCGCCGCGCCGCGCCGCGCCGACAGGCCGTGCCGGGCCGCTCTCGCGGTCAGGACGCCATCGCACGCCGGATCCACCCCGGCCGGTGCGCCCGCACGCCGAGCGTGATCGCCCGGATGCCGATGTACCCGAACGAGAACGCCGCCCAGAGCGGTACGGGACCGGCGTGGATGCCGCCGGGAGGCGCCGCGTCGGCCCCGTGGGACCCGGCCCCCTGCGACACCACCCACAGCAGCGGCAGGTACACGACGAGGTTCACGAGCCCCGCCAGCGCCAGGTACCGCGCGTCGCCGGCACCGATGAGCACGCCGTCGAGCACGAACACGTACCCCGCCACCGGCAGCCCGATCGCGGTCACCACGAGCAGCGCGGGCAGCAGGGACCGGACGGTCGCCGCGTCCGAGAACACCGGCCCGAGCACCCCGCTCAGCGCGGCCGTGAGCAGCCCGAGGAGCACCCCGCCCGCGACGCCGAGCACCACGAGGCGGGTCGTCACGAGCCGGACCCGGTCCGCCTGCCGTGCTCCGAGTGCGTGCCCGACCAGGGCCTGGCCGGCGATCGCCAGGGCGTCGAGCGCGAACGCCAGGGTCGAGAACACCGTGAGGGCCACCTGCGTCGTCGCGAGTCCGGCGACCCCCAGGCCCGCGGCGACCGAGACCGTCGCGAGCATCGCCACCCGGAGCGACGCCGTCCGGAGGAACAGCCACGCGCCGGAGCGGAGCGCCCGCACCACGCCGGAGACCCCGGGGCGCAGCGACGCGCCGGTGGAACGGGCCCCCCGGACCGCGATCACGACGTACACGGCCGCCATCGCCCACTGGACGACCACGGTCCCGAGCGCGGAGCCGGTCACCCCCATCCCCGCCCCGTAGATGAGCACCGCGTTCAGCCCGCCGTTCACGACGAACCCCACCGTGGCCACGACCAACGGCGTGCGCGTGTCCTGGAGGCCCCGCAGCAGTCCGGTGGACGCCGTCACCACCAGGATCCCCGGCAGCCCGACGAGCGACACGAGCAGGTAGGCCGTCGCCGTGGCCGAGACGCTGGCCTGCGCGCCGAACAGCCCCACGAGCGGTCGGGCGAGTGGCCACCCGACGAGCGCCAGGACGACCCCGAGTCCGAGCGCGAGCCACATGCCGTCGAGGCCGGCGTGCACGGCGCCCCGGCGGTCCCCCGCTCCGAGCGCCCGGGCCACCGCCGGTGTCGCCGAGTACGCCAGGAACACGAGCAGCCCGGTGGCCGTCTGCAGCACGCTCGACGCCAGCCCGACCGCCGCCAGGGGTGTCGCGCCGAGGTGCCCGACGAGCGCCGTGTCGGTCATGAGGAACAGCGGCTCGACGACGAGCGCGCCGAGGGCCGGCAGTGCCAGCCGGACGATGTCGCGGTCCACCCGGGAGGCGCCGCCCCGCCCGCCCCGTGGCGGACGTCCCGGGGTGGCCGAGCGGGCGGTGGCCGAGCGGGCGGTGTCCTCGGGGCCGGGGTCCGGCGTCACCGCCGGTCGGTCGGCGTGTTCCGCGCGGTCGCGGGTCCGGTGCCGGTGCCGGTGCCGGTGCCGGTGGGGACACCGAGTGCGTCCCGCGGACCGGTGTCGGGCCTCCCGATCGTGTCCGCGACGTCGGCGGCGCCCACCGCGTCCGTCCCGCGTGCCCGACCGATCAGGTCCATGAGGTGGTAGACGACGATCGCGGCGACGGTGCCGATGACGATGCCGCCGAAGGTCGCGCCGCCCACCCCGAACGTGAAGTCCGCGATGCCCATGACGAGCGCGATGCCCGCCGTGAGCTGGTTCTTCGGCCGGGCGAAGTCGACGCGGTTCTCGACCCAGATGCGGATGCCGATGATGCCGATCAGGCCGTAGAGCGCGGTCGTCGCGCCACCGAGCACCCCGGTCGGGACGGTCGCGATGACGGCGCCGATCTTCGGCGACAGCCCAAGCAGGACCGCCACGATCCCCGCGACCCAGTACGCCGCCGTCGAGAACACGCGCGTCGCGGCCATGACGCCGATGTTCTCGCCGTACGTGGTCGTGGCCGAGCCGCCGCCGAGCCCAGCGATGACGGTCGCGACGCCGTCGGCGAGGAGCGCACGCCCCGTGAGCGGGGTGAGGTCCCGTTCGGTGAGCTGCCCCACGCCCTTGACGTGCCCCACGTTCTCGGCGATCAGGGCGAGCACGACCGGGAGGAACCCGAGGTACACGGCGAGGTGCCCGCCGTCGAAGCGCGGCGCGGTGAACGTCGGGAGGCCCACCCAGGCCGCCCGCGCGACCGCCGAGTAGTCGATCTGGCCCGCCAGGACCGCGGCGACGTACCCGACGACCACCCCGACGACGATCGAGAGCCGGCCGATCATGCCCCGGAACAGGACCGTGCACAGCACGATCGCCGCCAGGGTGACGAGCCCGATGACGGGGGACTTCGTGAAGTCCGCCTTCGCCGTCGGGGCGAGGTTGAACCCGATGAGCGCCACGATCGCCCCGCTGACGACGGGTGGCATGAGGACGTCGATCCACCGCGAGCCCGCGAGGTGCACCACGACCCCGACCACGGCGAGCAGCGCACCGACGAGCACGATGCCGGACAGGGCCACCGGGATGCCCCCGACCTTGGTCGCCGCGGCGATCGGGGCGAGGAACGCGAAGGACGACCCGAGGTAGCTCGGCAGCCGGTTGCGCGTCACCACGAGGAACAGCAGCGTGCCGATGCCGCTGAACAGCAGGGTGGTCGACGGCGGGAACCCGGTGATGAGCGGGACGAGGAACGTCGCACCGAACATCGCCACGACGTGCTGGACGCCGAGGCCGACCGTCCGACCCCAGCTGAGGCGTTCCTCGGGGGCGACGATGGTGGTGGCGGAGACCGTCCGGCCGTCCCCGTGGAGCGTCCAGGGAAGAGGCATGGCCGAACCCTACCGGGGCCGGGCCGCAGCCCGGGGGAACGCCATGGGATCGTGGCTATGGTGGTCGGCATGACTGCCGAGCGCGAGCGCCCATCCGGGATCCAGACCGACGACATCGACGCGACGGTCCGGCCGCAGGACGACCTCTACCGGTACGTCAACGGACGGTGGATCGCCGACACCCCGATCCCGGACGACAAGGCGCGGTACGGCTCGTTCACCGTGCTCGCCGAGGCGGCGGAGGAAGCCGTCCGCTCCATCATCGAGCGGTCGCAGCAGGCCCTCCCGGGGACCGAGGCCCGCAAGGTCGGCGACCTCTACACGAGCTTCATGGACGAGCAGGCGCTCGAGGTCCTCGGCAGCGGCCCCATCGACCCCCTGCTCGGCGAGATCGACCTCGTGCAGGACGTCTCGGACGTGCTGCGACTCGTCGGCCGGTTCGAGCGCCTCGGGGTCTCGAGCTTCGTGCAGCTGTTCGTCGACAACGACCCGGGTGACCCCGAGGCCTACGTCGTGTTCCTGGAGCAGGGCGGGCTCGGGCTGCCGGACGAGTCCTACTACCGCGAGGACCGGTTCGAGGACATCCGCGGTCGCTACCGCGAGTTCGTCGGGGCCATGTTCCCGCTCGCCGGTTTCGACGAGGGCGCGATCCGCACCCAGAACGTCATCGACCTCGAGACCGCGCTCGCCGCGTCCCACTGGGACAACGTCACCACGCGGGACAGCCAGAAGACCTACAACCGCATGACCTGGGCCGAGGCCGAGGCGCTCGCCGAGGGCGTCCGGCTGTCCGAGTGGGCCGAGGCCGTCGGCGCGCCGGTCGGCGTGTTCGACACCGTGGTCGTCCGCGAGCCGGGCTTCCTGACCGGGCTGGCGCACGAGCTCCGCACGCGGCCCATCGGCGCGTGGAAGGACTGGCTGCGCTGGCAGGTCATCCGGTCCTCGGCGCCCTACCTGACCACGGCGTTCTCGGCCACGAGCTTCTCGTTCTACGGCACCGCGCTCACCGGTGCGCCGAAGCAGCGCGACCGCTGGAAGCGCGGCGTCTCGCTCGTCGAGGGCGCGATGGGTGAGGCCGTCGGCAAGATCTACGTGCAGGAGCACTTCGACGAGACCGCGAAGGCCGCCATGGACGCCCTCGTCGCGAACCTCGTCGAGGCGTACCGGCAGAGCATCACGGGCCTCGACTGGATGACCGACGAGACCCGGCAGCGTGCGCTCGACAAGCTCGCCAAGTTCACGCCGAAGATCGGCTACCCCGTCCGGTGGCGCGACTACTCCGCGCTCCAGGTGACGTCGGACGACCTGCTCGGGAACGTCCGCGCCGTCGCGTCGTTCAACGTCGACCGCGAGCTCGGCAAGATCGGCAGGCCGATCGACCGCGACGAGTGGTTCATGACGCCGCAGACGATCAACGCCTACTACAACCCCGGGTTCAACGAGATCGTGTTCCCCGCGGCGATCCTGCAGTTCCCGTTCTTCGACCAGCAGCGCGACGCCGCGGCGAACTACGGGGCCATCGGAGCCGTCATCGGACACGAGATCGGGCACGGGTTCGACGACCAGGGCTCGCAGTACGACGGCGACGGACGCCTCCGCAACTGGTGGACGGAGGCCGACCGCGCCGCGTTCGAGGAGCGCACGAAGGCCCTCATCGCGCAGTACGACGCGCTCGTGCCGACCGAGGTCCCGGACGGCCACGTCAACGGTGCGCTGACGATCGGCGAGAACATCGGTGACCTCGGCGGACTCGCGATCGCGTGGAAGGCCTACCTCATCTCGCTCGACGGCCAGGAGCCCCCGGTGATCGACGGCATGACGGGTGCCCAGCGGTTCTTCCTCAGCTGGGCCCAGTCGTGGCGGATGGCGATCCGCCCGGAAGAGGCCGCGCGCCTGCTCAGCATCGACCCGCACTCCCCGAACGAGTTCCGCTGCAACCAGATCGTGCGGAACATCGACGAGTTCGCGGCGGCCTTCGGGGTCACCGAGGGCGACGCCCTGTACCTCGCTCCGGAGCAGCGCGTCGCCATCTGGTGACGAGCCGCGACCGGTCAACCCCGTCCCGAGGAGCGTGTGGGCCCAGTGGTCGAACGCGACGTGTCGCCACGGCGGCACCAGGCACGGTCGCGTGCCGCCGGGCGGCACCGTGGTGACGTCGAGGCCGCCTTCGCCGCGACGGTCGACGCGCTCGGGTCACTCGCGTACGACGGAGCCCGTGTCAGCGCGTCGGTGATCGATACGACGTCGGGCCGCGCCCTGCTCGCGGTCGACGAGCGCGTCGTGCTCCCGGTCGCGGGTGTCGGGAGGCTCCTCCTGCTCATCGAGGTCGCGGCCCAGCTCGAGGAGGGCCGGCTCCACGGCGACCGGCTCCAGCGCATGGCCCGGGACACTGCCGGCGGCCCTGGGCTGTGGCAGTTCCTCCAGGAGCCCACGCTGCAGGTCCCCGACCTCGCGACCCTCGTCGGAGCGGCCGCCGACGCCTGGGCGACGAACGCGCTGCTCTCCACCGTCGGCATCGAGGCCGTCCGGCTCCGCGCCGAGTCCCTCGGCGTCGACCGCAGCGCCGTGCTCGACCGCGTGCGCGACCGGCGCGGCCCGGACGACGCACCCGACCAGGCCGTCGCCGCCGCGGCGGAGCTCAGCTGGCTCATGCGGGGTCTGGCGCTCGGCGAGGTCGTCGACGAGGCGACGAGCAACCGCGTGCTCGGCTGGGTGTCGCTCGGAATGGACACCACCCTCGTCGCCGGGGCCTTCGGGCTCGATCCGTTGGCGCACCGCGGGCTCGACCACGGCCTCCAGCTCGTCGCGGTGACCGGGACCGGGCCGGGCATCCGCAGCGAGACCGGAGTCCTGCGCGGGCCGTCGTCGTCCGTCAGCTACGCCGTGACCGTCGGGTTCGAGGACGACTCCCTGCAGCGGCGGCTCGCGGTCGTGGAGGCGCTCCGCACGATGGGCGCGGACATCCTCGACCACGTCCACGCCTGACGAAGCAGTCGTCGGTCGACAGCGGCACCGTCGAGACAGGGCGGGGAGGGTGGGGCCGCTGGTGCGCCGCGGAGGCCGGGACCAGGCGGGAGGGGGAGACTGGCACCGACCGGACGCGGTGCCGACGACGACGCCGGACGGTGACCACGGCCGCCCGTGCGACACGGACGGCCAGGAGGGCGGTTCCCGATGGCTGGCAAGCACGAGCAGACCCGGAACGACGACGGCGGACGCGAGGACGGCCCCGCGGTCGTCGCGGGCGAGTACGTCGACTCCGACATCCCAGGCGAGCAGCCACAGGCCGACGCCGAGCCGGTGGGGGAGTACGTGAGCAGTGACGTCCCCGGCGAGCTGCGGGTGGGCGACACCGACCCCGCGGGCGAGTACGACGACTCCGAGATCCCCGGCGAACCCCGGATCCGGACCGAGGAGCCCATCGGCGCCTACGACGACGCGGACGTCCCGGAGGACCGCGGGGCGTGACTCGCGCCGCCCTCAGTCGACCAGGTCGGCCTCGACCATGCGGCGGAGGGTCTCGACCCCGGCGGGCGGACACCGGTGTGCGTCGGCGGAGGTCACCCAGTCGACGGCGTCCACCTCGGCCGACGGCACGGGCTCCTGGCCGACGAGGGCGGACGGCGCGACGAGGAACAGCTCCATGGCGACGCGTGTGCCCGGCGCCTGGCCGTGTGCGTCCTCGGTGACCGTGCCGAACGGCTGGCAGTCGGCGGGCGTGAGGCCGAGCGCGGTCTCCTCACGGGCCTCCCGGACGGCGGCGTCGACGGGCGTCTCGCCCGGTTCCACCTTGCCGCCGGGCAGGTACAGGACGTCGCGACCGCGCGACCGCACCATGAGCACACGGCGGTCGCGGACCACGAGCACCGCGCTCACGCGCAGCGTCCGGGAGGCCGTGCCCGGGTCGGTCGTCAGGACGCGTCCGCCGCGTGGTCGCCGAGGTCGCGGGCGCGCTCGCTCAACGGCACGACGGGCGCCGCCGGTGCCTCGGGCGCGATGCCGAAGAGCGCGTCGACCGCGGCGGTGAAGTCCTCGGCACGGCCCTGCCGACCGAGGTCGCGTGCGCGGACGGACGGGCGGTGCAGGAGCACGCCGGCCAGGTGTCGGAGGGCCTGCTCGGTGCGTTCGGAGGAATCGCCGCGGTCCCGGGCGCGGGCGATCTCGGCGTCGAGGACGTCGAACACGTGCTTGCGGAGCGCGACGAGCGCGGGGGTCGCGGACTGCTCGAGGGCCGCGGTGTGGAAGCGCGTGACGGCGTCGTCGACGATCGCGCGGGCCTCCGACTCGGCGTTCAGCTCGGACAGCGGGGCGTGCAGGCTGATGGTCTCGAGGTCGAGCAGCTCGACGCCGTCGACCGATGCGGCCGCCGGGTCGACGTTCCGCGGCAGCCCGAGGTCGATCACGAGCCGACGCCCGGGGTGGTCGAGGTCCGAGGCGTGGACGACGGGCACCTCGCTCGAGGTGCAGGTGATGACGACGTCGCTCGCCGCGGCCGTGCCCGCCAGGTCCGTGACGGGCACCAGGTCGTGCTTGGCGGCGAACACCGGAGCGCGCCCGGACGGCGAGTACACGGCGATGTCGGCGACGCCACGGTCGCGGAGGGCGGCGACCGTCGTGGCGGCGTACCGGCCCGTCCCGACGAGGAGCACGTGGGTGTCGGCCCAGTCCGTGACGCGGGACGACGCGAGCTCGAGCGCGAGACGGACGATGGAGCGACCGGCGGCGCCGATGCGCGTGCGCGTCTTGACGCCGCGCGAGGTGTGGGCGGCCTCTTGGAAGAGTCGTTCGAGGTCCGAGGTCGTGGTGCCGGCGGCACGGGCGCCCTCGAGCGCGCGACGCACCTGACCCGAGATCTCGGTCTCGCCGACGACGACGGACTCGAGACCGCTCGAGACGGCGAAGAGGTGGTGGACGACGTCGGCGCCGTCGAGCACGCGGACGGAGGCGCGGACGTCGTCGGCGGCGAGGTCGCTGGCGGCGCTCACCGCGTCGATCGTGGCCGCGACGGCGGAGTCGCGGTCGCCCGCGACGTCGAGGTAGGCCTCGAACCGGTTGCACGTCGCCAGGACCACGGCGCCGTCGAGGACGTCCGATCCGCTCACGAGACCGTCCGCGGCAGCCGGTGCTCCGATGCTCAGTCGCTCCAGGAGGTCGAAGCTGGCGTTGCGATGCGACGCCGTGAGACAGATGAGCACGTACTCGATGGTACCGCGGCACGCCGACGGCCGGGGTCAGCGGGGGTCCCCCGGGCTGAGGACACGGCAAGGTGTGCACGGCGAGCGGGTGGGAGACTGGGCGCGTGATCGACTCCACGACCGTCGCGTTGCCCCCGACGCACCCGCTCGCCGACGGCCGGACCGCGAATGCCCCGCTCGTCCGGGCGCTCCGCGGGGACCGCCCCGAGCGCCTGCCGGTGTGGTTCATGCGGCAGGCCGGGCGGTCGCTGCCCGAGTACCGGGAGCTCCGTGTCGGCACCGCGATGCTCGACGCCTGCCTCGACCCGGCGATGGCGTCCGAGATCACCCTGCAGCCGGTGCGGCGCCACGGCGTCGACGCGGGCATCTTCTTCAGCGACATCGTCGTCCCGATCAAGCTCGCGGGCGTCGACGTCGACATCGTCCCCGGTCGGGGTCCGGTGCTCGGCCGGCCGATCCGCACCGCGGCGGACGTCGCGGCGCTCGAGTCCCTCGACCCGAGCGCCCTCACCCCGATCGCGGAGGCCGTGGCCCGGACCGTCGCGGAGCTCGGCACGACGCCGCTCATCGGGTTCGCCGGGGCCCCCTTCACGCTCGCCGCCTACCTCGTCGAGGGCGGCCCGAGCAAGGACCACATCCGTGCACGGACCCTCATGCACGCCGACCCCGAGACCTGGGACCGCCTGCTCGGATGGGCAGCGGACGTCTCGGGGGTGTTCCTCCGCGCGCAGGTGCTCGCCGGCGCGTCCGCGGCGCAGCTGTTCGACTCCTGGGTCGGGTCGCTGTCCCGCGCCGACTACACGGCGCGGGTCGCGCCGCACTCCGCGCGGGCCCTGGCGCACGTGGCCGACCTCGGTGTGCCGACGATCCACTTCGGTGTCGGCAGTGGCGAGGTGCTCGCCGACATGGCGGCCGTCGGGGCCGATGGGGTCGGCGTCGACTGGCGGATCCCCCTCGACGACGCCGCGCGTCGCGTGGCCGACGCCGACGTGACCCTGCAGGGCAACATCGACCCCGCGATGCTCGCCGCGCCATGGCCGGTGCTGGAGGCCCACGTGCGGGACGTCGTGGTGCGCGGTGGTGCCGCGCGTGCGCACGTCGTGAACCTCGGGCACGGCGTGCCACCCGAGACGGACCCCACGGTGCTGACGCGCGTCGTCGGCCTCGTGCACGACCTCGGCGACGGCCGCACGACCGGCGACGGCCGCAGCGCGCACGAGGGGCTCGGCGCATGACCGCCGTCGTGGTGGTCGGCGGCGGCGTGGGCGGCCTCGTCGCCGCGCGTGACCTCGCCAAGGGCGGCGCCGACGTGGTGCTCGTCGAGGCGTCCGACCGGCTCGGCGGGATCGTCGACCGGCACACGGTGGCGGGCATCGAGCTCGACCTCGGCGCCGAGTCGTTCGCGACCCGCGGTGACACCGTCGGCGGGCTGGCGATCGAGCTCGGCCTCGGCAACGAGATCGTGACCCCGGACCCCCGCGGTGCCTGGCTCATGACGCGTGACGGACGGGTGGCACCGCTCCCGCAGGCGGGCCTCCTCGGGATCCCGGGGAGCCCGACGGCGGCGGACGTCATCGCGGTCGTGGGCACGTCGGGGGCCCTGCGCGCGCAGATGGACTCGCTGCTGCCCGGACCGGTGGGCGCGAAGGCCCGGACGCTCGGCGAGCTCGTGCGCCGACGCATGGGGGACCGCGTCCTCGACGACCTCGTCGTGCCGGTCGCGGCGGGGGTGCACTCGACCCACCCGGACGAGCTCGACCTCGACCGCGTCGCGCCGGGCCTCCGCGCCGCCCTCCTGCGCGAGGGGTCGCTCGGCCGGGCGGTCCTGGCGCAGCGGGCCAAGGCGCCGGCGGGGTCGGCGGTCGCGGGGATCCGTGGTGGCATCGCCCGGCTCGTCGACGAGCTCGTGGCGGACCTCGACACGTACGGGGTCGACGTCCGTCTCGGCACCCGCGCCGTCCGGATCGACCGCACGGCGGTGGACGTCGTCCCCGTCGACGACGGCAGCGGCACGGGACGCCCGGGTCCGGCCGAGCGGCTGGTGGCGGACCACGTCGTCGCGGACGTCGCGGACCCGTCCCGGCTCGTCGGCCAGCGGGACGCGGCGATCGAACTCGTCACCCTCGTGGTGGACCAGCCGGACCTCGACGCGGCGCCCCGCGGCACCGGGATGCTCGTGCACCCGGACGCCGAGCGCGTGCGGGCGAAGGCGATCACGCACGCGACCGTCA
Source organism: Curtobacterium sp. MCBD17_028 (assembly GCF_003234875.1). Taxonomy (NCBI): domain Bacteria; kingdom Bacillati; phylum Actinomycetota; class Actinomycetes; order Micrococcales; family Microbacteriaceae; genus Curtobacterium; species Curtobacterium sp. MCBD17_028. The sequence continues at coordinate 97,797 of NZ_QKTQ01000006.1, forward strand.
AGTGGCCCTGGCTCGCCGAGCGCGCGGGCGGACGGCACGTCCTCCGGCTCAGCTACGCGCTGTCCGCGCGCGACGGCGCGGACGCCATCGGTGTCGGCACGAGCCTGGCGGTGGACCCGGACAGCGCCGTCGCCGAGACCGCCACCGCGGACGCCGCCGCGCTGCTCGGGGTGCCGATCGACGCGGGCGTCGTGATCGGCGCCGCCCGGGTCCGCTGGCGTGCTCCGGACACCGAGCCGGCCGGCCTCGCCGAGGGTGTGCTCGGCGTCGGCGAGGCGAGCGTCGGCCGGGGTCTGGCCGGTGTCGTCGCGACGAGCAGGTCGGTGGCCGCCGGCATCCTCGACGCCTGACCGAACCGGCAGGGCGGCCGGGGGCTACTGTGGGCGGAGTCCCGTCCGTTCGCCGATGCATACCGCTCGGCGCATGCCACAACCGAGAGGTCCCAACATGCGAGGCAGACTGATCTTCCTGACCGGCGTCGGAGTCGGCTACGTGCTCGGCGCCCGCGCCGGACGTGCGCGGTACGAGCAGATCCGCTCGGCGACCACGCGCGTCTGGAACAGCGACGGTGTGCAGAAGCAGGTGCACACCATCGAGGACTTCATCGCCGACCGGACGCCCGACGTCGCGGACTTCATCGGTGAGACCACGAAGAAGGTCGTGCGCAAGGCCGGGCCCAAGGGCTCGGGCGGCTCCTCGGAGTCCTGACCGTCCGAACGGCCGAGGCACCGTGACCCCGGTGCCGGAAGGAGCAAGCACGATGTCCGATACCCGAAGCGGTGAACGCCGCTCGCGGTCGTTGTTCGGCCTGGTCAGCGACGTCCCGCGGCTGGTCCGCGAACTCGTCAGGGGCGAGCTCGCGCTGCTCAAGGCGGAGATGCTCCAGAAGGCGAAGATCTTCGCCTTCGCGGCGGCGTTCCTCATCGTCGCGGTCGTGATCCTGTTCTACGCGATCGGCGTTTTCCTGACGGCGGCGGTCCTCGGTCTCGCCACGGTGATGCCGGGCTGGCTCGCGGCGATCATCGTCGCGGTCGTGCTGCTCATCATCGCCGCGGTCCTCGGACTGCTGGGGTACCGCCGGATCAAGACCGGCCTCCCGCCGCTGCCGGCGCGCACGATCCAGAGCGTGAAGAACGACGTCAACGCCGTCCGCGGCATGGGCCGCAAGCCGAAGCCGCCGGTGCAGCAGAGCAGCCGCCGGCCGGACGTCGACGGCACCTTCTGAGACGGGACGACCAGTGAGCGACACCCACGACAACGGACCCGACTTCGCCGCGCTCGACCGCCGCGTGGCGGCCACCCGCGCGCAGCTGTTCGACACCCTCGACGCGATCGAGGACTGGTTCGACGTGCCGAAGCAGCTCGGCGTGGCGGTGCACCGCACGCGGCAGGGGTTCGAGGACCACCCCGTGCCCTACCTGGCAGCGTTCGCAGGGGGCGCCCTGGTCGTCGGGGGTATCGTCGTCTCGGTGATCCGCCGCCGGTAGGCACCGGCCGGGGTCACCCGCCCCACACGGCCCGCGCCCGGGCAGCGTGCGCGCCACCGCGACAGCAGCGGTGAGCGACACGCGGAGCAGTGCGCCGGGTGTGCGGCAACGGAGCCGAGGCGACCACCATCCGACCGAAGGACAATGGATCCCATGAGTTCCAGCGCGCCCGCGCACAGCACCGAACCCTCCGCCTCGCCGTCCGACTCCGGCATCGACGAGACCCTCCTGACCGCCTACACGCTGTGGGCGGTCTTCCGGCGTCCGGTGGGCGCCGTCGCTCCCTTCGCGGCGGACGCCGTGCCGGAGCTCGACGCCGCGGTCGCGCGGGCGGCCGAGCACGGCGTCACCGTGCGCGGCTTCTACGACGTCTCCGGGTTCCGCGCCGACGCCGACCTCATGGTGTGGCTGCACGGCGACGACGCCCAGGCGATCCAGGCCGCGCTCCGCGACCTCCGCCGCACGGCACTCCTGGTGGAGGCCGCTCCCGTGTGGCACGCGATGGGCATGCACCGCGACGCCGAGTTCAACAAGCGGCACACGCCGGCGTTCCTGCGCGGCAAGGACCCGGAGGCCTGGCTGACGGTCTACCCGTTCGTGCGGTCCTACGAGTGGTACCTCCTGCCCGAGGAGGACCGCCGCCAGATGCTCGCGGACCACGGCCGGCAGGGAGCGAAGTTCCGCCGCGTGCTCACGAACACGGTCGCGAGCTTCGCGCTCGGCGACTACGAGTGGATCCTGCCGCTCGAGTCCCCCGAGCTCGTCGACCTCGTCGACCTCATGCGGGACCTCCGGTACACGGAGGCCCGGCGCCACGTGCGCGAGGAGGTCCCGTTCTTCACGGGCCGCCGCATCGAAACCACCGAACTCCCGGAGGTCCTGTCGTGACCGAGATCACCGACACCCCCAGCGCGACCGGCATCACGAACGGTCAGGCCGTCCTGGCGGCCACGCCGGCCGCCGCGGGCGGCCCGGAGCACGTGAGCGAACCGACCGCGTACGACGCGATCCTCCTCGCCGGGTTCGGCGGACCGGAGGGACAAGAGGACGTCATCCCGTTCCTCCGGAACGTCACGCGCGGGCGCGGGATCCCGGACGAGCGGCTCGAGGAGGTCGCGCACCACTACCGGCACTTCGGCGGTGTGAGCCCGATCAACGCGCAGAACCGCGCGCTCAAGGCCGCGCTCGAGGCCGAGTTGGCCCGGCGGGGGATCGACCTGCCGGTGCTCTGGGGCAACCGGAACTGGGCGCCCTACCTCGAGGACGCCGTCCAGGAGGCCGCCGCCGAGGGCGCCACGAACCTCATCGCGATCGCCACGAGCGCCTACAGCTCCTACTCGAGCTGCCGGCAGTACCGCGAGGACTTCGCGCGCGTGCTCGATGCGACGGAGCTCATGGACACCGTGCGGATCGACAAGGTGCGCCAGTTCTTCGACCACCCCGGCTTCGTCCGGCCGTTCGTCGACGGCGTCCGCGACGGCATCGCACGGGCGATCGCCGAGAACGAGGGCCTCGACGTCGGGACGGAACTCCGGGTGCTCTTCTCGACGCACTCGATCCCGTCGAGCGACGCGGCACGCTCCGGCCCCGACTTCCGGGGCTTCGGGGAGCACGGCGCGTACGAGGCGCAGCACGAGGCGGTGGCCGAGGTCGTCCTCGACGCCGCATGGGCCGAGCTCCTCGCGTCGCCCGAGGGCGCCGCGCTCCAGGGCTCGTCGAAGCCCGCCTGGAAACTCGTCTACCAGTCACGGTCGGGGCCGCCGAGCATGCCGTGGCTCGAGCCGGACATCAACGACTACATGAACGAGGAGCTCGCGGGCGGTCCCACCCGTGCCGTGCTCATCGTCCCGCTCGGCTTCGTCAGCGACCACATGGAGGTCATGTGGGACCTCGACGAGGAGGCCACGGAGACGGCGCAGGAGCTCGGCTTCTGGTCGATCCGGACGCCCACGCCGGGGGTCGACCCCGCGTACGTCGCCGGTCTCGTCGACCTCGTGCTCGAGCGCGTGCAGGGCACCCCGGTCGCCGACCGCCCGCACCTCACCGACATCGGCCCCTGGTACGACGTCTGCCGCCCGGGGTGCTGTGAGAACGTGCGGGCCGGGTTCAAGCCGGCGGTCGCCGGGCTCGCGCCGTGAGCCCCGAGGCCGAGGCGGGACCCACCCCGATCCGCGTGGGGACCCGCGGCAGCGCGCTCGCGCTCGCGCAGTCGCAGGCCGCGGCCGCCGCGCTCGGCAAGGCGGCGGGTCGGCCCGTCGAGCTCGTCACCGTGCACAGCGAGGGCGACCGGACGAGCGAGTCCCTGGCGACCCTCGGTGGCACGGGCGTGTTCGCGTCCGCGCTCCGCGAGGCCCTGGTCGCCGGCGAGGTCGACGTCCTCGTCCACTCGCTCAAGGACCTGCCGACAGCGCCGTACCCCGGCCTGCGGATCGGCGCGGTGCCCCGCCGTGCGGACGCCCGTGACGCCCTCTGCGCCCGCGACGGTCTGACGCTCGAGACCCTGCCCGAGGGCGCGCGGGTCGGCACGGGATCGCCGCGCCGGGCCGCGCAGCTCCGCCGTCGTCGCCCGGACGTCGAGATCGTCGACATCCGGGGGAACGTCGACACGCGCCTCGCCCGGGTCGGGGTCGACCTCGACGCGGTCATGCTGTCCGCCGCCGGCCTGGGGCGCCTCGGTCGTCTCGCCGACGCCACCGAGCTCATCGGCCTCGGCTTCTGGCCGACCGCGCCCGGGCAGGGCGCGCTGGCGATCGAGGTCCGTGGGGACCAGGGCGACCGCGCGCTCGAGCGGGGCCTCCGCGGCATCGAGCACGCGGAGTCCCGGCTCACGGTCACCGCCGAGCGCGAGGTCCTCGCCCGCCTCGAGGCCGGCTGCACCGCTCCCATCGGGGCACACGCGGTCGTCGACGCGGAGCTCCTGCTCGTGAGCGCGACCGTGTACCGGCCCGACGGCACCGAGTACCGCACCGCGTCGCACGGCGCACACCTCGAGCCCGGCCCCGCGCACGAGCGCCTCGACGAGGCCCGCGACGTCGCCCGCCGGGTCGCCGAGGAGCTCCTGGCGAACGGCGCCGCCGATCTCGCCGACTTCCACCTGAGCAGCGAGTAGGCACCGACCACGGCCAGCACGAGCGACACCGGCGCCGGAACTCCCGCGACGAGCACGGGCGTGCGCGCGGGCGGCGGTCCGGCGGCCCGGGACGCCCGGCGTCCCACCGTGCTCGTCCCGCGCGGCGGCACCTGGGGCGAGCGGGTCGCCCGGGAGGCCCGGCACCGGGCCCTGGAACCGCTCGTCGTCCCGCTCATCACCGACACCGACCCCGCCGACCCCGCCGCGTTCGCGGCCGCCGTCGACGCCCTCGCCGCCGGGACGTACGCCTGGATCGTCGTGACGAGTGCGACGGCGGTGCGGCGCGTGGCGGAGCGGTTGTCGGGCCTCCCGGCCGGAACGCGGGTGGCGGCCGTGGGCCACGCGACCGCGGCGGCGTGTACCGACGCCGGGTGGCGGGTCGACCTGGTGCCGGCCGCGGCGTCAGCGGCCGACCTGGCCGCCGTGGTGCCGAGCACGGCGGGCCGGGTGCTGTTCCCGCGGAGCGCGATCGCGGCCCCGACGCTCGTCGCGGGGCTGCGTGCCCGCGGCCTCGACGTGGACGACGTCGAGGCGTACCGTACCGTGGGGACCGGCACCGGACCGGTCGTGGTGCCCCGCCCACCGGACGCCGTGCTCGTCACGAGCGGCAGTGTCGCGGGCGAGGTCGCGGCCCGGCTCGTCCCGCTCGACGACCGGACCCGGCTCGTGTGCATCGGGCCCGGGACCGCCGCCGACGCCCGCGCGCTCGGCCTCCCCGTCCACGGCGTCGCCGCCGCCCGGACCATCGCATCGTTGCTCGACGCCGTCGTCGAGGTCCTCGCCCCGCTCCTCGACACACAACCAGGAAGGTGACCGTGTCCGCACCCCACTCCCCCGTCGGCCAGTTCCCCCAGGTGCGCCCGCGCCGTCTCCGCGCGACGCCCGCGATGCGCCGGCTCGTGGCCGAGACCCGTCTGCACCCCGCCGAGCTGATCCTGCCGATGTTCATCCGCGAGGGCGCCGACGCCGCGGTGCCGATCACGAGCATGCCCGGGGTGGAGCAGCACTCGCTCGACTCGTTCCGGCGTGCGCTCGTCGAGGCCGCCGAGGTCGGCATCGGCGGCGTGAACCTCTTCGGCGTCCCGCAGCACAAGGACGCCACCGGTTCGGGCGCCACCGACCCGGACGGCATCCTCAACGTGGCGATCCGTGTGGCGAAGGAGGAAGTGGGCGACGCGCTCGTCGTCCAGTCCGACCTGTGCCTCGACGAGTTCACCGATCACGGTCACTGCGGGGTGCTCGCTGCGGACGGCTCGGTCGACAACGACGCGACGCTCGAGCGCTACCGCGACATGGCGGTGGCCCAGGCCGAGGCCGGCGCCGAGCTCGTGTGCATGAGCGGGATGATGGACGGCCAGATCGCCGCCGCCCGCGACGCGTTGGACGGCGCAGGTCACCCGGGCACGGCCCTCCTGGCGTACGCGGCGAAGTACGCGAGCGCGTTCTACGGGCCGTTCCGCGAGGCCGTCGCGTCGACGCTCGTCGGCGACCGCCGCACCTACCAGATCGACTCCGGCAACGGGCGTGAGGGCCTGCGCGAGGTCGAGCTCGACATCGAGGAGGGCGCGGACGTCGTCATGGTGAAGCCCGCGATGAGCTACCTCGACGTGCTCGCCGCCGCCACGGCGATCTCGCCGGTGCCGGTGTGGGCGTACCAGATCAGCGGCGAGTACGCGATGATCACGGCGGCCGCGCAGAACGGCTGGATCGACCGCGACGCCGCCGCGATGGAGAGCGTCCTCGGCATCAAGCGTGCCGGTGCGGACGCGATCCTGACCTACTTCGCCGTCGACCTGGCGAAGCGGCTGCGCCAGGAGTCCGGTGCGAGCGGCCGGGTCAGCGGCGCCACCCCGGCGGCCGGTGCCGAGACCGTGGAACTCTCGAGCGTGGGGAAGTCGACCCGATGACGACGAACGACGAGCTGTTCGGTCGCGCGAAGCACGCGATCCCCGGCGGCGTGAACTCCCCGGTGCGGGCCTACGGCTCGGTCGGCGGGACGCCCCGCTTCCTCGTGGCCGCGCAGGGGCCGTACGTCACCGACGCCGAGGGGCGCGAGTACGTCGACCTCGTGGCGTCGTGGGGTCCGGCGATCCTCGGGCACGCCCATCCCGGCACGGTCGCCGCTGTGCAGGAGGCCGCTGCCCGTGGGCTCTCGTTCGGTGCCTCCACGCCGGGCGAGACCGAGCTCGCGGAACTCGTCGAGCAGCGCGTCCGGGTCGGCGGCGCCGGTCCGATCGAGAAGCTCCGGCTCGTCTCGACCGGGACCGAGGCGACGATGACCGCGATCCGTCTGGCCCGGGGCTACACCGGCCGGGACCTGCTCGTGAAGTTCGCCGGGCACTACCACGGCCACTCGGACTCCCTGCTCGCCGAGGCCGGGTCGGGTGTCGCCACGCTCGCACTGCCCGGATCCGCGGGCATCACCGCCGAGACCGCCGCGCAGACCCTCGTGCTGCCGTACAACGACCTCGACGCCGTCCGGGCCGCGTTCGACGAGCACCACGAGCGGATCGCCGCGGTGATCGTCGAGGCCGCCGCCGCGAACATGGGCGTGCTCGCACCCGAGCCGGGGTTCAACCGGGCGCTCGCGCAGATCGTCCAGGAGCAGGGCGCGCTGCTCATCCTCGACGAGGTCCTCACCGGGTTCCGCGTCGGCCCGGCCGGGTGGTGGGGTCTCGAGGCCGCCGGTGTCGTCCCCGGCGGCACCGGATGGCAGCCCGACCTCATCACGTTCGGCAAGGTCGTCGGCGGCGGGATGCCCCTGGCGGCCCTGGGCGGTCGGGCCGAGGTCATGGACTTCCTGGCGCCGCTCGGTCCCGTGTACCAGGCGGGGACCCTGTCCGGGAACCCGCTCGCCGTCGCGGCCGGGCTCGCCACGCTCCGCGCCGCCGACGACGCCGTCTACGCACACCTCGACCGCACCGCCGACCTGCTGTCCGGCGCGGTCTCCGCGGCGCTGACCGCCGAGGGCGTCGCCCACACCGTGCAGCGCGCCGGGAATCTGTTCTCGTTCGCGTTCACCGCCGAGCCGCCGCGGACCTACGACGACGTCCGTGCGCAGGAGGCCTGGCGGTACCCGCCGTTCTTCCACGCCATGCTCGACGCGGGCGTCACGCTGCCGCCGAGCGTGTTCGAGGCGTGGTTCCTGACGGCCGCGCACGACGACCGCGCCATCGGTCGCGTCCTGGAGGCCCTGCCCGCCGCCGCCAGGGCCGCTGCCGCCGCCTCGGCGTAGGCAGGGCCGGGAGCGGGCCGCTGGTCGGCCGGTCGCCGGTCGCCCGTCGCGGGTCGGCCGGCCCTGTCGCGAACGCCTCCGTTGTGTCAGTCTGGGGATCCCATGGACGCCGCCGCCGAGGACCTGACCGCCGTGCTCCCGCCGTCGGCTGCCGTGCTCGCCTCGCGGGCGATGCTCGGGATCGTCGCCGCCTCGCTCGAGTCCGCGCTCGAGCAGGTGACCGTCCCGCAGCTCCGGATCCTCGTGGTGCTCGTGGCGCGTGGGCCGGTCCGCGCGGGGGTCCTCGCCGAGGAGACCGGTGCGAGTCCGTCGACGCTCACGCGGACGGTCGACCGCCTGGAGCGGGACGGCTGGGTCCGGCGGAACAGCGCGCCGAGTTCCCGCCGCGAGACCCTGGTGGTGCCGACGCGACGGGCGATCGCGCTCGTCGAGGACGTGACGCGCCGGCGGACCGAGGGGATCGAGCGGGTCCTGGCCCGGCTGTCCGACCAGGATCGGGCGGCCGTCGTGCGCGGATTCGACCTGTTCAGCGGAGCCGCCGGCGAGTTCGACCGGCGGCGGCTGCTCGGGCTCGGCATCGGCGACGAGCGCGGCTGACGGATGCCGGAGCGCTGACCGATGTCCTCCCCCCAGCACACCCTCGACGACGACGCGTTCCTCGACCACGTCGCCGACCGCCTGGCAGCGCTCCCCGGCGTGGAGGCCGTCGCACTCGGCGGTTCCCGAGCGCAGGGGACGAACCGCCCGGACAGCGACTGGGACGTGGCGGTCTACCACCGCGACGCGTTCGATCCGCAGGTGGTCCGGGACCTCGGGTGGCCCGGGCACCTGACCGGACTCGGTGGCTGGGGCAGGATCTTCAACGGTGGCGGCGCGGTCACCGTGGACGGACGGTCCGTCGACATCCACTACCGCGACCTCGACCTCATCGACGCGGTCCACGACGACGCCGTCCGCGGACGGTTCACCATCGAGCCCCTGCTGTTCCACCAGGCGGGCCTGCCGAGCACCATCCTCCTGGCGGAACTGGCCTCGAACCGCACCCTCCGTGGGCAGGTGCCCCGGTGGGAGTACCCGGAGGCGCTCCGCACGGCCGCCCCGGAGGTGTGGTGGACGAACGCCGACCTGACCCTGCACTACGCGAGGGAAGGCCACGCCCGCCACGGACGGGTCGCGCAGTGCGCCGGTCTCATCAGCGAGGCCGCGTGCCACGCCGGGCACGCCGTCCTGGCACGTCGCGGCGAGTGGGTGACGAACGAGAAGCGGCTCCTCGCCCGGGCGGGGCTGTCGGGCATCGACGACGTGGTGGCGGGTCTGGGGACCGAGGTGCCGGACCTCCTGCGGGGCGCGGACCGGGCGCGGGCGTTCCTCGAGGCGGCGGTCCGGCGCGAGGGGATCGGGGGCGAGCCACCCCGCGCCGAGTGAACCGACGGGTCGGCCCCGTCCGCCCACACGCCGGATCCGGCTCGGTCAGTGCGTCAGGACGGCCGCCACCTCGGGGATCCGCGCGACGTACCCGTCGAGCAACGAGCGCGCGACCGTGACGCTGTCGACGAGCGGATGGAGCGCGAACGCCTGCAGGGCCTCCGATCGCGACCCGGTGAGCCCGGCGGCGATCGTGTGCCGCTCGACGTCCTTGACCTGCGCCATGAGCCCGATCTGGTGGAGGTCCGGCTGCTCCGTCGTCAGCGGGTGCACGCCGTTCGCGTCGACCATCGTGGGCACCTCGACCACGGCGTCGTCGGGCAGGCCCTGGATCGTGCCGCGGTTCCGGACGTTGAGGATCATCGTCTGCCGCTCGTTCCGGCTGATCGCGGCCATCACGCCGAGGGCGACCCCCGCGTAGCCCTGGTGCGCGGGGTCGGTCTCGCGCTCCTTCGGGTCGACGGGCTCGTCCTGCGTGCCGCCCTTCGCCTCGGCCATGTACGAGGCGCTGCGCCGGGCGACGGTCTCGCGCCAGAGATCGGCGACCCCGTTCCCCGCGGCCGCGGCTCGGTCGTAGAAGGCGCCCTGGGACTCGGCGAGGAAGTCACCACGGGTCTTGCCGGAGTCGATGATCGTCCGCACGGCGTCGCGGTTGAAGTAGTAGTAGAAGAGGTACTCGTTCGGGATCGCGCCGAGGGAGCGGATCCAGTCGAGTCCGAAGACGTGGCCCTCCTCCATGGCGGCGAGGCGGGCGTCGTCGGCCAGCAGCTCGGGCAGGACGTCGCGGCCGTCGTACAGGACGCGGCGCATCCAGCCGAGGTGGTTGAGCCCGACGTAGTCCATCTGCACCCGCGTGTGGTCGAGCCCGAGGGTGCCCGCGACGCGACGCCCGAGACCGGACGGGGTGTCGCAGATGCCGAGCACGCGGTCGCCGAGCACGGTCTGCATCGCCTCGGTGATGATGCCCGCGGGGTTCGTGAAGTTCATGACGTAGGCGTCGGGTGCGAGGTCCGCGATGACCCGGGCCGCCTCGACCATGACCGGGACGGTGCGGATCGCGTACGCGAGGCCACCGGGTCCCGTGGTCTCCTGGCCGAGCACGTCGAGGTCGAGGGCGACGTGCTCGTCGCAACGCCGTCCCTCCAGGCCGCCGACGCGGAGCGCCGCGAACACGTACTGGCTCCCCGCCACGGCGTCCTGGAGGACCGTGGTCGGCACGAGTCGCGGCGCGTCCTCGAACCCGGCCGCGAGCTCGGTGAGGATCGCGACCATGGCGGCGAGGCGGCGTTCGTCGACGTCGTACAGCGCGACCTCGTCCACGCGGGGCGTGCCGGTGTCGCGGAGCAACGCCTGGTACACGTACGGCGTGCGGAACCCGCCGCCTCCGAGGATGCAGAGCTTCATGCGATGGTGACCTCTCCGCCGGCGTTCCGGCACAGTGCGAGCGTGTCGTCGGGGGCGCCCGTGGTGGTGACCAGGGCGTCGACGTCGGTGAGGGAGCAGAGCCGGAGGGCTCCGGTCCCGGGGAACTTGGCCTCGGACGCGAGCAGGACGACCTTGTCCGACGCCGCGATCATCGACTGCTTGATGGGGGCCTCCACGGCCATGTTGTCGACGACGTGCCCGTTCGCGCGCACCCCGGTGCACGACAGGAACAGGACGTCCGCGCTGATCTGGCTCAGCGCGAGTTCGGCGAGGGACCCGACGAGCGTGCGGTAGTTGCGGCGGACCACGCCGCCGAGCAGGACGAGCCGCACGGCGCGGTCGTCGCGGAGCTCGTCGAAGACGGCGAGGTTCGAGGTGACGACGGTGACGTCACGGCCGTGCAGGCGGCGCGCGAGCAGCGGCGTCGTCGTGCCGATGTCGAGCAGCACGACGTTCCCGTCGGTGACCATCGCGGCCGCGGCCTCGGCCATCCGTTCCTTGAGATCGAGGTCGCGCCCGTCGTCGAACGGCCCCTCGGCGCGGACGCGGCCGTGGTCCTCGACGGTCGTGCCGGGCTTCAGGACCGCACCGCCGTACGTGCGGGTCAGCTCGCCGTTGCGGTCGAGCACCTCGAGGTCGCGGCGGATCGTCGCCTCGCTCACGTCGAGCGCGGCGGCGAGTTCCCGCACGGAGGCGGCACCCTCGGCGCGCAGGGCGCTGATGATGCGGTTCTGCCGTTCGCGCAGGATCATGCCGTCACTCTAACCACGCCGTGCTCGACTTCGGGCAAACCCGAGCAGAACCGCACCGGAGATGAACAGGATTAACAGAACCGCGTCACTTCGGTAATGTGCCGGAAACACCGAGTGCACAGGCTTGCAGGACATCGGGCGGAACCGCGACGTCGTGCAGCACGCACCCGGACGCGGAACCGCGATGACGAGGAGCCTCCGTGACCGACAGCCAGCGCGCCGACCCCGGCGGGACGGACCTGCCCGCCACCGGCCTGCCCCGCGCCGCCGACCTGCCCCGCGCCGCCGACCTGCCCGGTGCGGCCGACCTGCCCGGTGCGATCGACCTGCTGTTCGCGGGCGACGTCTTCTGCGACGTCGTGTTCTCGGGCGTCTCCGTGCCCGAACCCGGCACCGAGGTGTACGCCGACGGGTTCACCGTGACGCCCGGCGGTGTCGCGAACCGCGCGGTCGCCGCGGCCCGGGCCGGTGCGAGCACGCGGATCCTCGCCCGCCTCGGCGACGACCCGCTGGGCACCCACGTCCGCGCCGTGCTCGACGCCGAGCCGGACCTCGACACGAGCCTGCTCGAGCTGGTGCCCGGACACCAGAGCCCCGTCACGGTGGCCCTCACCGGTGCGCACGACCGGAGCTTCATCACCTACCAGGAGGCCCTCGGGCACCTCGAGCTCCCGGACGACCTCGGGCCCGTCGGCGCGACGCACGTCGGCATCGCGCACGAGCTGCCGCCATGGGTCGCCCGGCTGCGCGCGGCGGGCACGACCGTCGTCGGCGGTGTCGGCTGGGACCACACCGGCGAGTGGGGGTCGCACGTGCTCGACCGCCTCGCCGAGGTCGACGTGTTCGTGCCGAACGACGTCGAGGCGATGCGCTACACCCGCACCGACGACGCCGTCGCCGCCGCACGCGTGCTCGCCGAGCGGGTCCCGCTCGCCGTTGTCACGCGTGGCGCGGCGGGCGTCGTCGCCGTCGACGGCGGCACCGGTACGGTGGTCGAGGTCCCGACCGTGACCGTCCCGGTCGTCGACCCCACCGGCGCCGGCGACGTCTTCGTCGCCACGTTCATGGCGTCGGCATCGCGCGGCTGGGACCTCCGCACGCGCCTCCGGTTCGCGGGGCTGTGCGCGTCGATGTCCGTCACCGGACTCGGCGGTGCCGCGAGCGCACCGCGACCTGCCGACCTCGTCGCGTTCGTCGACCGGCACCGTCCGGACGGCGACTGGGCGTTCCTCCGGGAGGCCCTGCTCCCGGCCGCCTGACCGGCCCGCTCCGTCACCACCACCACACCCGCCCACCACCTCCACCGCCGCCGCGCTCCCCGCGACCCGGAGATCGGAACGAACCATGAAGACCACCAGGAAGGCACCGCTCCTCGTCGGTGTGGCGACCGCGCTCGCGCTCGGCCTCGCAGCGTGCACCCCCGGCGGCACGTCCGCCTCGAGCGACCAGAGCCTCGGCCCCGTGTCGAAGAGCGTCGGATCGGGCCGGACGACCCTGACGGTGTGGGACCAGAACACCGACGGCGGCATCGACGAGGCGCAGCAGCAGCTCAACGCGGCGTTCGAGAAGGCGCACCCGAACATCACCGTCAAGCGGGTCTCGCGGTCGTTCGCGGACCTCAAGACGACGCTGAAGCTCGCGCTCTCGGGGGACAACCCGCCCGACGTCGTGCAGGCGAACCAGGGCTACCCGGACATGGGCGCGTTCGTCAAGGCCGGACTGCTCCGTCCTGTCGACGACTACGCGAAGCTGTACGGCTGGAACGACTACTACCCGTCGAGCCTGCTCAAGCTCAACTCGTTCTCGTCGAACGGCACGACCTGGCAGGGCGACCACCTGTACGGCGTCTCGCAGACGGGTGAGCTCGTCGGGCTGTACTACGACAAGGCGGTGCTCGCGAAGGCCGGGATCACGAACCCCCCGACGACCGTGTCCGAGCTCACCGACGACATGGCGAAGGTCAAGGCCGCCGGATCGCTGCCGCTCAGCTACGGCGACGTCGAGAAGAGCCCGGGCATCCACCTGTACGGCTTCGTGCTCTCGGCGCTCGCCGGACACGACGCGGTGAACGACCTCGTCACGTCGGAGCGCGGCTCGTGGACCGGCTCCGACGAGGTCACCGCAGCGAAGACGATCCAGGGCTGGCAGGAGAAGGGCTACATCACGCCGGGCGCCAACGGGGTCTCGCGTGACGACGCCGTCGCGGCCTTCGGCAAGGGGCAGTCCGCGTTCCTCGTGACCGGGACCTGGTACGAGGCGACGCTCGAGGCCGCCGCCGCCGCGAAGGACATCGGCTTCACGGCGCTCACCCCGAAGGGCTCGGACACGCCGGTCACCATGGGCGGCGAGGGGCTCGCGTGGGCGCTGACCTCGAAGACGAAGCACCCGGACGCCGCGGCCGCGTACGTCGACTTCATCACGAACGCGAAGGCGTCCGAGACCCTCGTGAAGACGGGCAACCTCCCCACCGTCGTCCCGAGCAGCGACACCCCGGCCTCGGGCACGATCTCGGGCGACATCACGAGCGAGTACAAGGAGATCTCGCAGGCGAACGGCATCACGCCCTACCTCGACTACGCGACCCCGACGTTCTACGACACCCTCACCGCCGCGGCGCAGGACCTCGTCGCGGGCAAGGCGACGCCGCAGCAGTTCACGCAGACCCTGCAGACGGACTACGCGGCGTTCGGCAAGAGCCGCGGCTGAGCATGGTCGACGCCCTGCCCCGGGTCACCGCACCCGCACCCGCGGTCCGCGTTCGGACGCAGCCGCGGCGGCGACGCAGGCGCAGCCTCGTCCCGTACCTGTACGTGCTGCCCGCGTTCGTCGTGTTCGCGGTGTTCCTCGGGTGGCCGTTCCTGCAGACGGTGCAGTACTCGTTCTTCGACTGGGACGGCCTGTCGACCGCGACCTGGGCCGGGTTCGCGAACTACGTCGACGTCGTGCAGGACGCCGAGCTCCGCGGGGCGTTCCTCCACGCCCTCGTGCTCATGGTGTTCTACTGCGCGGTGCCGGTCGCGCTCGCGTTGTTCCTGACGGCGCTCATCTCGCGGGCGAACGCGCTGCCGGGGATGAGCGTGTTCCGGACCGTGCTGTTCCTGCCGCAGGTCATCGCGTCGGTCGTCGTCGCGACGATCTGGGTGTCGATCTACTCCACCGACGGCCTGCTCAACCAGGTCCTCCGGCTCGTCGGACTCGGCGGCCTGGCGCGGGTGTGGCTCGGCGACTACGGCACGGCGCTGCCCGCGATCGGGTTCGTGGGCACGTGGCTCAACGTCGGGCTGTGCCTCGTGCTGTTCCTCTCGGGCGTCGGCAACATCGCGCCCGCGTTGTTCGAGGCGGCGCGGCTCGACGGTGCCGGGGCGGCGCGCGAGTTCTTCTCCATCACGTTGCCGTCGCTCCGCGGGCAGATCGCGGTGGCGCTGACCCTGACGATCGTGTCGGCGCTCAAGACCTTCGACCTCGTGTACATCACCACGCGCGGCGGTCCGGGCAACTCGACGACCGTACCGGCGTTCGAGGCGTACAACCGCGCGTTCAACACGGGCCAGGTCGGCGCAGCTGCCGCCGTCGCGGTCACCCTGACCGTCGTGATCATGATCGTCACGGCACTCGTGAACCGGATCCAGCCGAAGGACACCGAATGAGGATCACCACGCGCGAGAAGGTCGTCGACTACGTCGTCCTGAGCCTCTTCGCCCTGTTCGCGATCGTCCCGCTCGTCGGTGTGCTGTTCTCGGCCGTCACCCCGGCGACCGAGAACACCGGCTCGTTCACGCTGCCGACCCGGATCGACCTCGGGAACTTCGGGGACGCGTGGAGCCAGGGGCACTTCGGGTCGTACATGCTGTCGAGCGTCGTCGTGACGGTGTCCGTCGTGCTGCTGACGACGGTGCTCGCGGTGTTCGCCGGGTTCGCGTTCGCGCGCCTCGACTTCGCCGGGTCCGGGATCGTGTTCTTCGTGATGCTCGCCGGGCTCATGCTGCCGGCCGAGGCGTTCATCATCCCGCTGTACTTCGACCTGCGGGGTGTGGGCCTGACGGACACGTACGAGAGCCTCATCCTGCCCCAGACCGCGCAGTCGCTCGCGTTCGGGATCTTCTGGATGCGGAACCAGTTCCGGACGTTCCCGACCGAGGTGATCGAGGCCGCGCGGCTCGACGGTGCGCGCGACGTCCGGCTGCTGTGGCGGGTCGTCGTCCCCGCGTCCATCGCGCCGATCATGACGATGGGCGTGCTCCTGGCGATGTGGACCTGGAACGAGTTCCTGCTCCCGCTCGTCCTCATCACGAGCGAGGACCACCGGACCGCGCCGCTCGGTCTCGCGTTCTTCCAAGGCGAGCACCTGACCGACTACTCGCTCCTGTCGGCCGCGGGCGTGATCGTCGCCCTCCCGATCGTCGTGCTCTACTTCTTCCTGCAGCGGCGGTTCATCTCGGGCATGCTCGGCGGCGTGACCGCGAAGTAGCGCGGACCGTCGGACGGGCGCCGGGCCTCCCGGCTCGTCGGGCGCGGGCTACCGCGCGATGACGAGCCGACCCGCTCGTGTGACGGACCGATCGAGGTCCGTGAGGAACAGGACCCGGAAGTCGGCGACCCACTCCTCCCACTCGGCAGCGAGACCGGCTCCGATCGTGTCGTTGTCACGGATGAAGTCGGCACGGGAGCTGATCTGGATGATCTCCACGAGGTCCCACCCGTCTGCGCCGGTGAGCGAGCCGGTGACCTCGAGGTCGAGGAACCCCTCGACCGCTGGCATGCGGAGCATCCCGTCGCGGACGATCTGCAGGCTGAACGCGCGGTACTCCTCGACGCTGCGCCCGGGGGCGAGACGGAACAGCGTGAGCGCGAGCTCCTGAGCGCTCCCGGTCACAGGATCCCCGGTGCACCGACGCGGGCGGGAGCGGCCAGCGTGACGAGCTCGCGGACGAGCGCTGTCGTCCAGACGATGTTCGTGGCGATGCCCTCGTTCGGCAGGTCCTCGGGCTGGTGGAGACGGTGCAGGTCGTTGAAGGTCAGGAACAGGGACGGCACGCCTGCCCGGTAGAAGGAGGCGTCGTCGGTGCCGGTCGTCGGCGGGAACCGGTTCTCCGTCTGCAGGGTCCGACCGGTGGCGGCGGCATGGGCGGTGATCGCGTCGTGGGCGACCACCCCGAAGACCTCCGGCGACGCGAAGGTCTCGAGGTACGACCCGCGTCCCAACCCGTCGATGTTGACGACGAAGTCGATGGCGGCGAGCTCCTCGGGGGTCGCCGTGTCCACGTGGTGGCGTGACCCCCCGAGGTGCCACTCCTCGGCGGTGAACCAGACCAGGCGGACCGACGGGGTCGGCGCGGTGCGCGCCCACCCCTCGGCGAGGTGGAGCAGGGCGATCGTGCCACTGCCGTTGTCGTAGGCGCCGACGGTGTTGAAGAAGCTGTCGTAGTGCGCGCAGACGAGGACGTGGCCCGTCCCGGTCCCGGGGATGTCGACGACGAGGTTGTCGGAGCGGGCGGCGGCGGCCTCGTCCGTCGGCCCGGCGCTCCCGGTCAGTTCGACGGTGACGGTCCCGCCGTCGATGCACCACTCTCGGAGTTGGAGGCCGTCGATCCGACCCACGACGAGGTGCGGTACCGACAGGTCCGACCCGTGCGGCAACGGTTGCGGCGCCGCCGGCCCGACGTCCCGCGCATGCACGTACGCCACGACCGTCCCGCTGTCATCGGTCACCACGAAGCGCTGCCAGGTGATGGAATCCCCCCAGATGCCCTGCGGTCCGAGGGGCCGGAGCGTCCCGGTGACCGGGCCGTCCGAGGATCCGCTCCAGAGCATCGGCCAGACCGGCAGGACCCGCTCGATCGGTGCGGTGACGCGCAGCGTGTTCGACTCCCCGGGTTCCCACCCGGGGAGGGTCACCGTCTGCCGGGTGACGGCGAGCCCGGCCGCGGTCAGGCGATCCTCGAGCCAGACGGATGCCGCCTCGATCCCGGGGCTGCCGTGGAAGCGGATCCCGTTCGCGGTGAGGTCGACGAGGTCGCGGTGCGCGGCGTCGACGAGGGGATCAGTCATGCGTGTCCTCCTTGATGAGGGCGGAATCGTGGAAGGTGTCCTCGGCGGCGAGCATCCGTCCGAACCAGAGGTCGAGGTGCGCGTCCGGGACGGTGGGGTCGATCTCGTCGACCCGGGACTGGAGGAACGTGGCCTGGGCGGTGAACGACGGCGTCGCGTGCAGCAGGATCCACTCGGCGGCGGGGCCGGTCGGGGTGCCGCCGTGACTGCGCACGGCTTCGAGGCACCAGCGGCTGTAGAGCGTCTCCGCCGCGCACAGGCACGTGAGCACCGCCGGGTAGCCGCTGTCGAGGGCGGCGGTGACCACGACCTCCAGTGCGTCGGCCCCTGCCGGGAGGGACACCGGGGCCGTGACCCGCGCCGCGAAGTAGTCCGTCTGCTCCCCGACGAGACCCGCGAGCGACCGGGCGTGCACGACCGCGGCGTCCCAGTCGGGCTCTCGCCAGACACAGAAGCCGAGCAGTCGTGCGGCGGTCCGGACGAACCGCTGTTCGATCGCGAGGTAGCGGGCGTACTCCGCATCGGTCACGGTACCGTCGGCCATCCGGCGGATGAGCGGACGCTCGGCGGACCGGGCGAGCGCTCCCGCGTTCCGTGTCAGGAGAGCCGTGGAACGGCGCTCTGCCGCCGATCCGCCCGACGTCATCGCGCGACGAGCCAGCCGACGACACCGTTGAACAGCGCCGTGTAGCCAGCCCACTCCTCGCAGAACGCGGGTGGTGCCCAGTGCGGCGAGCAGTCGCTCGTGAAGGCCGCGGAGCGCCCCGCGCCGACCTCGCCGACGACGAGGAGGGGGTCGTCGCCCACGCGGGCGAGGGTCTCCGTGCCGGCCTTGGCGGTCACCCGGTTGTAGCCGAGCAGCGACGGCCATTCGGATCCGGCGCCACCGAGCGCCGCGTGGTCGGGAGCGAGAACGGTGGGCACGACCCCCGCTGGCTGCTCGACGCGGTCGTCGGTCGTCAGCAGGTCCACGGGCAGGACACGGGTCAGGACGGTCTCCGCGAACGCGGCACGGGCCTGGAACCCCGAGAACGACAGGTAGCCTCCGATCATGAGGATCGAGCCACCGGCCTCCACCCAGGACGAGAGCGCCTCGAGGCGGTCCTGTCCCGGGACCGCGTGCTCGAACACCCCGGGCGCGAGCTGGAGCGAGTTCGCGCCGATGTCGGACAGGATCACGACGTCGTAGGCGCCGAGGGACTCGGCGTCGCCGGGGAAGTCGGTGGGCACCAGGTGCGCGGGGAGGTGCACGACGTCGTGGCCGCCCGACTCGAGCGCGGTCTTCAGCTGGCGGACCCCTTCGGTGTACGAGTGCACGGTGAACTCGTCCACGCCCTTGGTGTGGGTCGTGGTGGACATCCAGCTCTCGCCGGCGATGAGGATTCGGGACATGGGGGTGACTTTCAGTGGGAGGTGGACGCCGCGGCGAGCTCGAAGAGTGCCCGCACGTTGCGTGTGTTGACCCCGAGCACGGTGTGCGCGTCGAGGCCGTCGTCGATGAGGCGCTGCAGGAAGACCGCGGGGATGAACGCGAGCCCGTTCCCGCCGTTCTTGCGGAGCATGCCCTTGAGGAAGAGGTCGTGGCTGAACAGCAGGCGCTCGCCGAAGCCGTCGGTGACGAGCCGGCCGATCGCCCGGGCGGTCTGCGCGACGGAGGGGGAGTCCCCCTCGCCCGGCAGGGTGAACCGGTACGGCATACCGATCATGTCGAACTCGAGGAACACGCCGCGGTCGGCGAGCGAGCGCTGGTAGTCGGGGTCCTCGCCCGACGGGTCCACGTGGCACAGCACCACCGCGGCGGGCGGGACGCCCTCCTCGGTCAGGACCACGTCGAGCACGCGTCCGCCGTGGCGCACGAAGCCCGGGAGGTGGATGTACATCGGGAGCCCGGTCTCGCGCTGCACCCGGCAGGCGGCGCGGAGGCCCTGTTCCTCGCGCTCGGTGAACGCCGGGGAGACACCGATCTCGCCGATGACGCCGGACCGCGGCTCGGATGGGTCCCGGTCCTCCCGGTGGTCGGACAACAGGTACTCGGCCAGGACGTCGACCGGGTCGGTGGCGGTGCGCTCCGGGTGGAACCGTTCGAGGTACCAACCGCCTCCCGCGATGATCTGCACGCCCGTGCGGCGGGAGAGGGCGGCGAGGCCGGACCGGTCCCGGCCCTGTCCCTCCGATGTCACCTCGACGAGCGTCGTGCCGCCCAGGCTCGCGAAGTGGTCGAGCTCGGGAGCGACGTCGTCCGGGTGGTCCAGCGCGCAGTTGTCACGACACGCGTAGGGGTGGTCGCGGAGGAGCCAGGCGAGGTCGGGCGTGACCGGCTGGTCGAACAGCTCCGGGAACGCGGGGTCCGGCGTGATGCCGCCCGCCTCGATGCTGTTGAGCAGGTGCTCGTGCGGGAGGGTGAACCCCAGCTCGTCACTGCCGACCTCCCCGGTGACGGTGTGGACCGTGACCGGCGCCGTCCCGCCCGGACGCTCCGAGGTCACCGCAGCACCCGCTTCCGCATGAAGTCGGCGAGGTTGCCGCCGCGGAGGTTGATGAGGATGACGACGATCAGCAGGCCGCCCGTCACGATCGGCACGATGTAGGGACTGAGACCGAGGAGCGTGAGCCCGTCGGTGATGACCCCGGTCAGGATCGCGCCGACGGCCGTGCCCAGGATGCTGCCCTTGCCGCCGAGCATGTTGGTCCCGCCGATGACGACCGCCGTGATGACACTGAGGGCGAAGTCGCTGCCGCTGTTGGCGTCACCGGAGCCGAGTCGGCCGGCGGTGATGATGCCCGCGACCGCGGCGGCGAGGCCCGACAGCGTCAGTGCCATGAGCTTGATCGCGTTGGTGTTGACGCCGGCTCGACGGACGGACTCCTCGTTCGATCCGACACCGGTGACGTACTGCCCGAAGCGCATGCGCTGCAGTGCCAGGAGTCCGAGCACGACGACGACGAGTGCGATCCATGCGGGGTACCCGAAGCCGAGGAAGCTGCCCTGTCCGATCCGGGCGAAGATCAGCGTCGGTGAGATGGCGACGCTGTAGCCGAGTGTGAGCAGGAGTGCCACGCCACGGATGACGGACATCGTGGCCAGCGTCACGATGAACGACGGCATCTTCTGGTAGCTCGCGAACCAGCCGTTGACCACGCCGCAGAACGCCCCGACGGCCAGGCAGATCACGATGACGAGGGTCGACTGCATGCCGCCCTTGAGGAGCTGCGCTCCGATCACCGAGACCAGCGCGAGCGTCGACCCGACGGAGAGGTCGATCATGCCCGTCGTGATGACGAACGTCATCGCGACCGCGACGATCGCGGTGGGCGCGACCTGCACCGCCACGTTCTGGAGGTTGTGCACCGTGAGGAACGCCGGGCTCGCCACCGCGAACGCGACGAACACGACGACAGTGACGACGAGCATGACGATCGTCGACTTGTTGATCCGCTGGAAGGCCGCTCGGCGGCGTTCCTGGGCGGTCGGGAGGGCCAGGGCCGCGCTCACGCCGCGTCCTTCCGTTCGTCTCGGGTGATCATCGCGACGAGGGACTCGATGTTCAGGTCCCGGATGTCCGCGTCCTCGACGCTGCGGCCCTCGTACATGACGGTGATGCGGTCACACACGCGGAACAGGTCCTGCAGGCGGTGGGTGATGAGGATCACACCCACCCCCCGCGCCGCGACCTCGCGGATCAGTCGCAGCACGGACTCGACCTCGGTCACGGCGAGCGCGGCCGTGGGTTCGTCGAGAATGAGGATCTCGGGGTCGATCGACGCCGCGCGAGCGATCGCGACGGACTGCCGCTGACCGCCCGACAGCTGCGAGATGAGCTGGTGCGTGGACGCGACGCGGACGCCGAACTCCCGGAGCACACGGCTCGCCTCGTCGTGCATCCTGCTCACCCGCATGAACGGGCCGACGTGGGGCTCACGTCCGAGGAACAGGTTCGCAGCGACGTTCAGGGTGTCGCACAGCGCCAGGTCCTGGTAGACGATGCCGATCTTCTCGTCCTGCGCGACGCTGGGGTTCGAGAACCGCACCTCCTTGCCCTTGATGCGGATCGTGCCCCGGTCGTGCTGCACGGATCCGGCCAAGACCTTCATGAGCGTCGACTTGCCGGCCCCGTTGTCCCCGACGAGGCCGAGGACCTCACCGGGGGCGAGGGTGAGGTCCACGCCACGGAGGACGTCGACGGCGCCGTACGACTTGGTGATCCCGCGGAGTTCGACGAGCGGCGTCTGATGGTTGAGGGAGTCGGTCATCGTCAGCCCTTCAGGAAGTAGTCGTACTTCGCGAGGTTGGCCTTGGTCACGATCGTCGTCGGAACGCTGATCGTTGCCGGTACCTTCGTCCCGCCGCAGGCGAGGTCGATCGCGGCCTTGGCTGCGGCGTAGCCGAACCCGTAGGTGTCCTGCTGCACGACCTCCTTGACGAAACCCTGCTTGATGCCGGCCGCCGAGGTGGAGTCGAGGTCCCAGCCGACGATCTGCGTGCTCCCGGTCTTGCCCTGCGACCGGACCGCGGCGATCGCACCGTCCAGGGCCGGGCTGCCGGTGGCGTAGATGTACTCGAGGTCCGGGTGGGCCGTGAGCAGGTTCTCGGCGGCGGTCTGCGCCTTGTCGTTGACGTTCTGCCCGTCGACGACGGCCTTGATGGTCATGCCACCGGCCTTGACCGTGTCCTGGAAACCGTCCTGCCGTTGGATCTGGATCGAGCTGTTGAGGGCGGCGACCACGCCGACCTCGCCCTTGCCACCGGACAGCGTGAGGAACGCCTTGCCGAGCTGCTGACCACCGACGGTGTTCGCGGTGCCGACCTGGGTGTCGATGGCGCTCGCGTCGGCCACGGACCCGTCCGTCGAGACGACCGCGATGCCCTTGGCCTTCGCGGCCTTGAGCGCGGGGACGAGCGCGTTGGCGTCGTACGGGTCGACGATGATCGCGTCGACGCCCGAGGACGTCAGGTTCTCGATGCCCGACACCTGCGTCGCCGCGTCGTCGTTGCCGCTGACGAGCTGGACGCTGGCGCCGGCCTTCTTGGCCACCGCCTGGATGCCGGTGTTCATCTGCGTGAAGAAGGACGTCTGTTCGTCGATGTCGACGACGCCGATCTTGAAGGTGTCGCCCGACTTGGGCTTGCAGGCGGTGGGGACCCCGGTCGGCGCCGGGACGCCGGCAGCCAGGGTGGAGGACGACGCGTCCTTCGACGAGCTGGTGGAGCCCGACGACGCGGTCGTGGACGTGGCGTCGCAACCGGCGAGGGCGGTCACGGCCGCGAGACCGATGACGGCGGACACGGCGATCCGGCGGGAGGAGTTCATGGGTGGCCTCTCGAGGGCGGGGTGGTGGGGGTGGTCGGGGTGCGCGTTCGGCGGGGCGGTCCTGTTCGGCAATCGGTTGCCGAAGGACGTGCACCCATGATGCCGTGGCAATTGTTTCGACCGCGCACGACCTCTGTTTCCGGGAGGTAAAACCTCCGTTCGCCGTGGCAAGCGATTGCCCGCATCGAACGAGTACGATGCCCGTGGGCGGCACACACCGCGCTGGGAGGAGGACGACGAGATGGTGACGCTCGCCGACGTGGCCGCGCTCGCGGGGGTGTCCGAGGCCACGGTGTCGCGCGTGATGTCCTCGTCCCGCCCCGTCGGCCGGGACGTCGAGGCCCGGGTGCGTCGAGCGGCGACGGAGCTCGGCTACGTGGGCAACAGCATCGCTCGGGCGCTCCGCAAGAACCGGACGGACACCGTCGGCATGGTTGTGCCGAGCATCCTCAACCCGTTCTTCACGACCCTGGTCGACAGCGTCGAACGTGCCCTCCACGCGGAGGGCAAGCAGCTGTCACTCTGCGACTCGCGGCAGAACCCCGAGGTCGAGGCGGAGCAGCTCCGGTCCCTGGTCCACCGTCAGGTCGACGGCATCATCGTCAGCGCCTGCGACCAGGTCGCGAGCGTGCCCGCCCTGCGCGCCGCGGCACTGTCCGTGCCCCTGGTGCAGCTGGACCGGCGCGTGGACGTGGAGGGCACGGACTGGATCGGCATCGACGACGACGAGGCGATGCGGCTGGTGCTCGAGGAGCTGGCGAGCACGGGGGTCCGGACCGCGGCGTTCGTCACGAGTGCGCTCACGAACTCCTCGACCCACCTGCGCCTCGAGGGGTTCCGGCGGCATGCGGCACGTCTCGGGATCACCGTCCGCGAGTCGTGGATCCAGTTCGGCGAGTACACGATCGAGAGCGGTGAGGCCGCGGCGCGTCAGCTGCTGGCCGGAGCCGACCGGCCCGAGGCGATCGTCTGCGCTGACGACCTCATCGCGATCGGCGTCCTCCGGGCGTGCCGGCAGCTCGGCGTCCGCGTCCCGGACGAGGTCCAGGTGACCGGTTTCGACGACATCACCTTCGCTGCGTACGTGGTCCCGGGCCTGACCACGCTCGCGCAGCCCACGGACCTGATGGCGACCGAGGCGTTCCGGCTCCTCGGTGTCGCCTCGACGTCCCTCGCCACCCGCCGTCCCGCCACCCGGATGTCCTTCGCGCCCACGTTGGTCGTCCGCGAGACGACGCGGTCACACCGGTGACGCGGCCCAACGCACGCCCGCGCTGACGTACGCAAGCACGGCGTCCGCCAGGAGGTCGAGTGACACGGACTCGTCCACCGAGTGCACCCGCGTCGGGTCGCCTGGCCCCCAGACCACCATCGGGACGTCCGGCATCGAGCGCACGAAGACCGATGCGTCGGTGAAGTAGGCGGCGGGCTCGCGGGCGACACGGCCGGGCAGGCTGGCCACCCACGGATCGGTCTCGTCCGTCCACACCGGGGCGAGGTCGAGTTCGACGGTGACGTCCGCGACGTCGGGTCGCCCACGCCACCAGTCGAGGATCCGGGCAGCGGAGGCGGCCTCGGTCACCCGGTGATCGACCCGGACGACGCACACGTCGGGCACCATGTTCGGCACCGATCCCCCGGCGATCGTCCCGACGTTGAGCGTCTCCGCGCCGAGTCGTGGGTGTGCGGTGAGCGGGACGGCATCGAGGCGCAGCAGGACGTCGCGCATCGCGAGGACGGCGTTGCGCCCGGCGCTCGGCGTGCTGCCGTGGGCGGAGGTCCCTCGCGTCTCCACCCGCAGCCAGAGCGCACCGCGGTGGCCGAGCACGATCCGGTTCGCCGTGGACTCGGGGATGACGACGGCACCGAGGTCGATCCCCGCCGCGGACAGCATGTCGACGAGGACGGGCGCTCCGAGGCAGCCCGACTCCTCGCCGACCGACAACGCGAGCACGACGGGGAGGTCCTGTTCGTGCAGTCGAGCCACCGCCACCATCGCCGCGGCGAGGCCGGCCTTCATGTCGGAGGACCCGCGACCGTGGAGTCGCCCCTCCGCGATGCGCGGTTGGAACGGCGGCGTTGTCCAGGAGCCCTCCGCG
Organism: Curtobacterium sp. MCBD17_028; assembly: GCF_003234875.1. Lineage (NCBI taxonomy): Bacteria > Bacillati > Actinomycetota > Actinomycetes > Micrococcales > Microbacteriaceae > Curtobacterium > Curtobacterium sp. MCBD17_028. The sequence goes on from NZ_QKTQ01000006.1 coordinate 122,707, forward strand.
CCGGTGGGCACCACGTCGGCGTGGCAGGAGAAGGCCAGGTGCGGTCCGCTCGAGCGGGGTGACGGCCGTGCGGGCACCACGAGGAGTCCGTCCGTCGTCGCCGGCGAGCGGACCACGCGGCTGCCGGCGTGCCCCGCGAACCACGCCTGGACCAGGTCCAACACCAGCCCCTCGCCCGCCGACCCGGTGACGGAGTCGACGCGGATCAGGTCGGAGAGGAGTTCCGTGACATCGGGAGTACCCATCCGCGAAGGGTACCCAGGCGACCGCGGTCGTGCTGATCGGACCGTCGGGCCGGTGCCGCGCCTCCCGGCTCAGTCGGCGCGGCGTGCCTGCCAGCGTCCGTCGGTGCGCGTGATCGCGAGCGGGAACGCGAAGCAGGCGGACACGGCCTCGGACGTGATGACGTCGTCCGCTCGGCCCGCGGCGACCACTCCGCCGTCGCGGAGGAGCATCGCGTGCGACGTCGACGCCGGCAGGTCCTCGAGGTGGTGCGTCACCATGACGCTCGCGAGGTCGGGATGCCGGTGGCGGAGGGCGTCGACCGTCTCGAGCAGGTGCTCGCGGGCCGCGACGTCGAGGCCGGTGGCGGGCTCGTCGAGCAGGAGCAGGCGCGGCTCGGACATGAGCGCCCGGGCGATGAGCGTGCGACCGCGCTCGCCCTGCGACAGGACGGCCCAGGACGCGTCCCACCGGTCGCGCAACCCGACGTCGGCGATGTGCTCGAGGGCGAGTGCGCGCTGCTCGGGGGTCGGTTCCCACCGCATCATGAGGTCGGTCGTGCCCGTGAGCCCGGTCAGCACGGTGTCGAGGACCGAGAGCGGCGTGAGCATCCGGTGGCGCGGGTCGACGTGGCCGATGTGCTCGCGGAGCTCCCGCACGTCGGTGCGGCCGAGTCGTCGTCCGAGCAGGTCGACGCTGCCGGCGCTGGGGTGGCTCGTCGCGCCGAGCACGGCGAGCAGCGTCGACTTGCCGGCGCCGTTCGGTCCGAGGAGCGCCCAGTGCTCCCCGGCGCGCACGACGAGGTCGACCTCGTGCACGAGGTCGCGGCCGCCGCGGGTGACGCGGAGGCCCCGTGCGTCGACCAGGGGACCGTCGGAGGTGGTGCCGGTGCTCACCCGGGTCAGATCCCGGGACCGGAGGTGATGACGAGCGCGGCTTCCTCGGGCTCGGCGGTCGCGAGGTCGGCGGCCCGGACGGCGTCGAGGTGGTCGGCCATGCCGTCGGCGAGGGCGCGGACGGCGGCGGCACCGGCCTCGCCGTCCCGGTCGGTGGCCGCGTCACGGAGGCTGGCGACCGCGTCCGCCGCGGCGGCGAACACGGGTTCGGCGCTGCCGACGGTCACGAAGCGCGCCCGGGCGAGGACCGAGGCGCTCAGCTTCGTGAGCAGCGCGTTGTCCGCGTGGTCGACGAGGAACCCGATGAGGGCGTGCACGTCGTCGTCCACGGCCCGGTCCCTCGCCGCGGCGTGGGTGCGGACGTCCGCGAGCAGGGCGTCGAGCGCGTCGGTGTCCTCGTCGGTGAACCGGGGGAACGCCCAGCGGGCGGCGAGTTCGGCGAACCCGAACAGCACCGAGAACGCCTCGTGGTACTGCCGACCGGTCGGGGTGGCGATGCGCGTGTATCGGTTCGCCTCCATCTCGACCAGGCCGTAGTCGACGAGCTTGGCGATGGCCTCGCGGATGGGCGTGCGGGAGACGCCGAGCCAGCGCACGAGCTCGTCGTCGTTGAGCCGTTCGCCGGGCTGCAGCGTTCCGTCGTGGATCGCCGCGAGCATCTTGTCGAACACCACGTCGCGGAGCAGGCGGCGCGGTGCGGCGTCGGCGGAGGGCTGGGGGACCGGCATGGGGGCGACCTTTCGGGCACGAGGGTCGGGACGCGTACCCGAATCCTAGGAGGTGATTTCACAATCACTTGACATGCAATGCGGGGGAACCCGCGGGCGAGGTGACGGTGTCAGGCGCGCACGTCGACGACCGTGCGCCCGTGCACCCGTCCGGCCAGGACCTCCCGGCCGACGGCGACCACGGCGGCGAGTCCCACGGCCGTCGTCACGCTGTCGAGCAGCGCCGGATCGAGGTCCGTGGCGAGGAGCGCCCACGCCCGTTCGCGCAGGTCGCGCGGTGCCGCGACCGAGTCGACGCCGAGCAGCGCGACCGAGCGCAGGATGAACGGGAGGACCGACCCGGCCATCCGCGCGTCCTGCGCGAGCCCGCACGCCGTCACGGCGCCGCCCCACGCGGTCTGCGCCAGCACGTTCACGAGCGTCGCACCCCCGACGCTGTCGACCGCACCGGCCCACCGTGGGCGCTGCACCGGGCGGCCCGGGGTGTCGAAGTCGTGGCGGTCCACCACCTCGGCCGCTCCGAGCCGGTGCAGGGCCTCGGTGTGCTGCGGCCGACCCGTCGACGCGGCGACCCGGTGTCCCCGCGCCGCCAGCAGCGCGACCGCGATCGACCCGACCCCGCCCGACGCTCCCGTGACGAGCACCGTACCGGCGCCCGGCGCGACGAACCGCTCGAGCGCGAGCACGCTGAGCGCGGCCGTGTACCCGGCCGTACCGATCGCGGCGGCCCGTTGCGCCGTGATGCCCGCGGGGACCGGCAGGAGCACCGCGGCGGGGACGACCGCGAGACCGGCGTACCCGCCGTCGCGGGTCTCGCCGAGCCCGGCGCCGTTGAGCGTCACGAGGGTGCCCGGGGCCGGGGCGGAGGCGGTGCCGTCGCCGACCGCGCGGACGGTCCCGACGACGTCGATGCCCGGCACGAGTGGGTCGGCGCGCTGCACGCCCGGGTCACCCGCCAGCGCCATGCCGTCCTTGTAGTTGACGCTCGAATAGGCGACGTCGACCAGGACCTCGTCCGGACCCGGGGCGCCCACCTCGTGGTCCTCGACGACCGGTCCGGTACCGGTCCGGACGACGACCGCGCGTGTGCGCTCGCTCACCGGGAGGCCCGGCCCGCGGTCACGGGAGCGTCACCACCGGTCGTGCACGGACGCCCGGAACCAGCGGTCGTACACCTCGTGGATCCGACGGTCGAGGTCCGCCCCGAGCGCCGGCAGCGACCCCGCCGCCGCGTTCGACCGGGCCTGCTCGACGTTCCGGGCGCCCGGGATCGCCGCCGTGACGCCGTCCTGTTCGACGATCCAGGCGAGCGCGGCCTGCGGGACGGAGACGCCTTCGGGCACGGCCGCGGCGAACTCCTGCGCCGCGTGCACGCCGTCCTCGAAGTCGACGCCGCTGAACGTCTCGCCCTGGTCGAACGCCTCGCCGTGGCGGTTGTACGTCCGGTGGTCCTGCGAGGCGAAGGTCGTCTCGGTCGTGTACTTGCCCGAGAGCAGCCCCGAGGCGAGCGGGACGCGGGCGAGGATGCCGACCCCGGCCTCCCGGGCGGCGGGCAGGACCGCGTCGAGCGGCTTGAGGCGGAACGCGTTGAGGATGATCTGCACGCTCGCGACACCCGGCCGGGCGATCGCGGTGAGGGCCTGGTCGGTCTCCTCGACGCTCACCCCGTACGCGGCGATGGAGCCGTCGGCGACCAGGGCGTCGAGCGCGTCGTACACCGCGTCGTCCTCGAACACGGCGGTCGGCGGGCAGTGGAGCTGCACGAGGTCGAGCGTGTCCTGGCCGAGGTTCCGGCGCGAGCGGTCCACCCACGTGCGGAAGTTGGCGGCGACGTAGTTCGCGGGGACCTGGTCGGCGCGGCGACCCATCTTCGTGGCGACGGTCAGCGGCACGTCCGGGTTCGCGGCCCGCCATCGACCGATGAGCTGCTCGCTCCGGCCGTCCCCGTACACGTCCGCGGTGTCGAACAGCGTGACGCCGGCCTCGGCCGAGGCGTCGAGGAGTCCCATCGCGTCGGACTCCGGCACGTCACCCCAGTCACCCCCGAGCTGCCACGTCCCGAGTCCGATGACGGACACGTCCCGACCAGTCCTGCCCAAGGTGCGACTCTGCATGGGGACGACGGTAGTCCGCAGCGCGCGGTCCGGCGTCGTCACTCGTCGTGGTGGTACCGGCACTGCGCGATGAGGACGCTGTCGTCCGTGACGCGGTACACGAGACGGTGCTCGTCCGTGATGCGCCGGGACCAGTACCCACGGAACCCGTGCTTGAGCGGCTCCGGTTTGCCGATGCCCTCGTTGCCGTTGCGCGCGATGTCACGGAGCAGCCCGTTGATCCGCTTGACGATCTTCCGGTCCTGCTGTTGCCACCACTCGTAGTCGGCCCAGGCAGCGTCGTCCCAGACGTACTTCACTCGTCCAGGTCCCGCTCCGTGCCCTCCCCGCGCTCCAGGCGCTCGATCGAGGCGAGCAGCCGCCGGGCGTTCGCGGGGTTCCTCAGCAGGTAGGCGATCTCCTTCAGGGACTCGTAGTCGTCGAGGGACACGAGCACGACCGATTCGTGGCCCGCGCGCGTGACCACGACCTCCTCGCGGTCGTCCGTGACGGCGTTGAGGGTCTCGGCGAAGTGGGAACGCGTCTCCGAGTAGCTGAGGATGCGCATTGTGACCTCCTGACGTACGCAGAATTGTACGTCAGCTGCGACGCCAGCGCCATGCGGTCAGCCGAACAGGATCGCCGCCTCGTCGTAGCGCTCCTGCGGCACCGTCTTGAGCTCGCCGATCGCGTCGGCGAACGACACGTGCACGATGTCCGTCCCGCGCAGCGCGACCATGCGGCCCCAGCGTCCCTCGACCACGGAGTCGATCGCCGCCATCCCGAGCCGCGTGGACAGCACCCGGTCGTACGACGTCGGGGTCCCGCCGCGCTGGATGTGGCCGAGCGTCGTGGCGCGGGTCTCGATGCCGGTCATGCCCTCGATGAGCGGTGCGAGGCGCTCGCCGATGCCGCCCAGACGCGGGCGACCGAACGCGTCGAGGCCACGCTCCGAGTGCGGGTCGTCCTCCTGGTCCGGCACGAACCCCTCGGCGACGACGACGAGCGGCGCCCGACCGCGGTCGTGGGCCGAGCGCACCCAGTCCGCGATCTGCGCCATGCTCGTCTTCTGCTCGGGGATGAGGATCGCGTGCGCCCCGGCCGCCATGCCGCTGTGCAGGGCGATCCACCCGACGTGGCGTCCCATCACCTCGGCGACCATGCAGCGGCTGTGCGACTCGCCCGTCGTCCGGAGCCGGTCCATGGCGTCGGTCGCGATCTGCACCGCGGTGTCGAAGCCGAACGTGTAGTCCGTCGCGCTCAGGTCGTTGTCGACGGTCTTCGGCACCCCGACGATCTTGAGGCCCGCGTCCGTGAGGCGGCGCGCGGCGGCGAGGGTGCCCTCGCCGCCGATCGCGATGATCGCGTCGATGCCGAGCCGGTCGAGGTTCGCCGTGATCGCCGCCGCGCCCCCGTTCTCGCCCTCGAACGGGTTCGTCCGGCTCGTGCCGAGGATCGTCCCGCCCTGCTTGGCGATCCCCTGGATCTCCTTGCGACCGAGCGGCACGACGTCCGCCTGCACCACGCCGCGCCAGCCGTCACGGAACCCCACGAACTCGTGCCCGTGGATCGCGATGCCCTTGACGACGGCGCCGCGGATGACCGCGTTGAGCCCCGGGCAGTCGCCGCCGCTGGTGAGGATGCCGATGCGCATGAGGGAGCACTCCGTGGTGTCGGGCCCGGCCCGTCCGGCCGCGCGGTGGTCCCCATCATCGCGGACCGGGTCGACGACGGCATCCCCCCGCTTCCCGGGAGGCCCACCCCGGCCGGTTCGGCGATGTCACCGCCGCCACGTACGATCCTCCGCGTGATCGTCGAACCTGCCGCACCCCCGGCGCAGCGACACGACACCGTCTACCGGCCCGGGCACCACGTCGACGTCCGGGCCACGCTGCGCCCGCTCATGCGCGGCACGGGGGACCCTGCCTTCCGTCAGGTCGACGCCACGACCTGGCTCGCGCTCCGCACGCCCGCCGGTCCCGTGACCGTCGCCGTCCGCGCCGTCGGCGACGAGGTCCGGGTGTCCACCTGGGGCGACGGCGCCGAGTGGGCGATCGCGCACGCGCCGGAACTCCTCGGTCGGGGTGACGACTGGACGGGGTTCGACGTCAGCGGCAACGCCTTCCTCGCCGCGGCGCGACACCGTCAGCCGGGGTTACGCCTCTGCCGAACGAACACCGTCGTCGCGATGCTCGTGCCCGCGATCCTCGAGCAGAAGGTCACGAGCCGTCAGGCCTGGCGCGCCTGGCGGTCCCTCGTCCGGCGGTACGGCACCCCCGCGCCAGGCCCCGCCCCTGAGGGCATGGCGGTCCCGCCCGACGCCGACACCTGGGCGCGGGTTCCGAGCTGGGAGTGGCACCGGGCGGGGATCGAGCCCGGCCGCTCGGCGACGGTGATGCGCGCCGTGCGGGTCGCCGCGTCGCTCGAGCGGACCCTGTCCCTCGGTCGTGGCGGCAGCGTCGTGGCGGAACGCCTCATGTCGATCCCGGGCATCGGCGTGTGGACCGCCGCCGAGACCACGCAGCGCTCCCACGGCGACCCGGACTCACCGAGCGTCGGCGACTACCACCTGCCGGCCGTCGTGGGATGGGCGCTCGCCGGCGCTCCGGTCGACGACGACGGCATGCTCGAGCTCCTCGAGCCGTGGCGGGGACACCGGGAACGGGTCATGCGGCTCATCACGGGCAGCGGCTTCCGGAAGCCGTCGTTCGGTCCGCGCATGACGATCCAGGACCACCGCTTCCACTGACCGGCCGCACCCGTGGTCGCCGCGGCCGTGGGCCTCCCGCCGCGGCCCTGGGCCTCCCGGTGGGGGACGGGCGACACTCGGCCCGCGTCCACCGCGCGCCAGGCGCGCCCCCAGGTCCCGTCGGACCGCCCGAATACCATCGGAGGATGCCGGACCCGCGCCTCCAGGACTGCACCGACGACGCGGTCGCCCTCGTCCGCCGTTGGACCGCGGCGGCCGCGATGCTCCGGCCGGACGCCGGGGCCGTCCGGCTCGCGGGGGTGCTCCGCGACGAGCGCGGCCTCGACGTCACGCTCGGGTTCATCGACCGCGTCGGCCGACCGCAGGACCCGAAGGTCGCCGCGCAGCACCTCGAACGACTCGCGCGTGAGGTCCCGGACCCCGTCGCCTGGCACCTCCGCGGCGCGGCCACCGTCGGCGGTGGGTTCGCGCAGATGATGCCGTGGGCCGTCGTCCCACCGGCACGCCGTGTGCTGCGCCGCATGGCCGGACACCTCGTGGTCGACGCCGCACCGGCGCGCCTCGGCGCCGCCCTCGCCAAACTGGCGGTCCCGGGCACGGTGCTCGACGTCCTGCCGCTCGGACGCCCGGTGTCCGGTGACGACGAGTCCGACCGGCAGCTCCGGCGCACCATCGACCTGCTCGACCGCGACGACGTGGACCGCGTCACCACCTCGGTCGCCGTGGCGCTCCCGCAGCCCGTGCTCTGGGCGTTCGACGACACCGTCGTCCGCGGAGTCGAGCGCCTGCTGCCGCTGTACCGGGCGGCCGTGGCGGGTGGCAGCCGCGTCACGCTCCGGGTGGACACCCACGACGACCTCGACCTGACGCTCGCGGTGTTCCGGACCCTGCTCGACCGGCCCGAGTTCCTCGAGCTCCCGGCGGGCCTCACCCTGCCCGCCGCGGTGCCGGACACCCGGCGGGCCCTCGACGACCTCACTGCCTGGTCGCAGGCCCGCCGCGCCCGGGGCGGATCACCGATCACCGTCCGGATCGACGCCGGCGCCGCCGACCCCGTCGAACGGGTGGAGGCCGCGCTCCACGACCGCTCGCTGGCCACGTTCGGCACCACACAGGAGATCCAGGCGGCGACCCTCCGCCTGCTCGACGCCGCGCTGACGCCCGCGCGGACGGACGCCGTCCGGATCGAGGTCCTCGGGCACGACCTGTACGACCTCGCCACCGCCCGCGTGCTCGCCGAGCGCCGTGGTGTCGTCGATGCCCTCCAACTCGGCATGCTCCTCGGCGTGGACGGCACCCACCTGCAGGCCGTCCGGGCCGACGTCGGGTCGGTGTTCCTCGTCACGCCGGTCGTCGACCCCGACGAGTACGACGCCGCCGTCGGGTACCTCGCCCGGCGGTTGTACGACCTGGCGGACCCCGAGCAGGCCGCGGGTGCCTCGACGACGACCGACACCGCGAGCGCCGGGTCCGAGCAGCGGCGCGAGCGGTACCTGGCCGCGGTCGAGGCGCTGGACGACCCCGTCCCGTCGACGTTCCGCACCCAGGACCGCACGGCCCCGCTCGGACCCCCGCCGCACGTCGCCGACTTCCACAACGCGCAGGGCACCGACCCGACCATCGGCGCCAACCGCGCCTGGGCCGGCGAGGTGCTGCGTCGCGTGCCGGGATCGTCGCTCGGTCGGCAGACGATCCGGAACGCGGGCGTCGCCGACCGGAACCGGCTCGAGCGCATCGTCGCCGCCACCGCGCAGGCGGGCGTGAACTGGGGACGGCAGGACCCGCAGGACCGCGCCGAGTTGCTCGACCTCATCGCCCACGAGCTCGAGGTCCGGCGCGGTGACCTCGTCGAGGTCGCGGTCGCCGAGACGGGCCTGACGCTCGCCGAGGCGGACGCCGAGGTCGGCCGAGCCGTCGACGCCGCACACCACGCCGCCGACCGCGCCCGGCACCTCGCGGACATCACGGGCGCGACCCCGGTGCCGCCGCGCCTCACCGTCGTCGTGCCGACCTGGACCTCCCCGATCGCCGTCGTCGCAGGGGACGTCCTGGCGGCGATCGCGGCCGGCAGCGGTGTCGTGCTCAAGCCGGCGCCGGCCGCTCGGCGGACCGGTGCGCTCGTGGCCGACGTCCTGTGGGACGCCGGTGTGCCGCACTCGCTGCTCGTCCTCGTCGACCTCGACGTCGACCGGCTCGGCCGCGACCTCGTCGCCCACCCCGCGGTCGACCGCGTGCTCCTCACGGGCACGGCGGACACCGCGCGGTCCTTCGCCTGGTGGAGGGCGGGCCTCCCGCTCACCGCCGCGACGACCGGCACGAACGCGATCGTCGTCACGCCGTCCGCCGACGTCGACCTCGCCGTCCGCGACGTCGTGCGGAGTGCCTTCGCCCACGCCGGACAGGACCGCGCCGCGGCGTCGCTCGTCCTCCTCGTCGGTGCCGTGCGTGAGGACGACCGGTTCCGCCGGCTGCTCGTCGACGCGACCCGGAGCCTCCGCGTCGCCTGGCCGGACGACCCCGCCGCCCAGATGGGACCGCTCGTCGACGAGCCCCGGGGGAGCGTGCGGCAGGCACTCACCGAGCTCGGACCGGGGGAGTCGTGGCTCCTGCAGCCGGAACCCCTGGACGACTCCGGGCGGCTCTGGTCCCCGGGCATCCGCGACGGCGTCCGACCGGGCAGCACGTTCCACCAGACGCCCGTGCCCGCACCCGTGCTCGGGATCGTCGAGGCCGAGACCCTCGACGACGCGATCGCGATCCAGAACGGCACCGACTACGGTCTCGCCGCGGGCATCCACTCCCTCGACACCGACGAGGTCGCCCGCTGGCTCGACCGCGTGCAGGCGGGTGACCTGTTCGTGAACCGTGCGACGACCGGCACCCTGGTCCGCCGACAGCCCACCGGCGGCTGGAAGCGCTCCGCGATCGGCACCGGCACCAAGTCGGGCGCCCCGCTGTCGGTCGCGACACTCGGCCGCTGGGAGCCCACGCCGCACACCCCGCACGGGAGCATCCGACTGCACGGCGTCCCCGCGCGGGTCGCGGCCGTGATCGAGGCCGCGCGGAGCGGCCTGTCGTTCGAGGAGTTCGACCGGGTGCGGTCCGGGGCACGGAGCGACGTCGTCGCGCGCTCCACGGAGTTCGCCCGCTCGGCGGACACCGCCGGTCTCGGGATGGAACGCAACGTGCTCCGCTACCGGCCCCAGTCGGTCATCATCCGCGCGTCCGAGGGCACGTCGGCCGGTGACCTCGTCCGCGTGCTCGTCGCCGCGACCGCCGCCCGCGCCCACGTGCTCGTCAGCACCGCGGTGCCGATGCCCGGCAGTCTCGTGCAGCTCTTCGCCGGCCCGCGGTCCCCGCTCGACGTCGTCGACCAGATCGTCGAGTCCGACGACGAGTGGCTCGGGCGCGCGGCGGCCGGGGCGGTGTTCCGCGAGCAGTGGTCGTCGGACGAGCCCACGCCCGAGGACGAGCTCGCCGCGGTCCTGTCGCCGACGTACGAGCCGGTGCCGCACACCGCGTTCGGCGGTCCTGGTGCCCGGATCCGCCTGCTCGGCGGCGACTCGTTGGCGCTCGAGGAGGCCCTCGGTGCCTCGATCGACGTGGCGGTGCACGCGGGCCCCGTGGTCGAGGCCGGACTCGTCGAGATGCTGCCGTTCCTCCGCGAGCAGACCGTGACGATCACGGCGCACCGGTTCGGGGTGCCGGACCGGGCGTTCGTGGAGCTGCGGGTCTGACGCGGTCGCACCGGTCGCGCTGGCCGCGCCGGTCGCGCCGGTCGCGACCGGCGGACGTCGGCTCAGGCCGTCCCGCGGGCGAACGACGTCGTCACACCGGGCGACCACAGCACGGAGTCCGGCGGGACGTCGGCGAGCGAGCGCGGCAGCCCGACCTCGCCCATCAGGTCGTCGTGCACCGACTCGGCCCTCGCGTGGTGCAGGGGCCAGGCCGGGTGCTCGTTCGGCCAGAACCGGGTCGCCCCGAAGCGGTGGACGTGCATGCCCCACCGGGCGGTCAGGAACTGCTCGAGCGGTGACGGTTCGGCGATGGGCGCACCGACGTGCACGGCGAACCGCGAGCGCGCCGAGGACCCGTGGCGCCGCATCGCGTACGCCACGCGGCCGTTCTCGCCATGTCGGCCAGCGGCGGCACCCCGGCCGCGCGTCCCGGCCGCGCCCCACCGCGTCGCCGCGTGCGCCCAGTGGTACGGCAGCCCGAGCATCGCCCGCGCCGCGACCGCCGGCAGGAACCGGCCCGCGTCCAGCGACAGGAACACGACGCCGTGCCGCCCCCGGTCGTCGACCGTGTAGACCCGCACGTTGACCTCGACGAACGTCCCGAGCCGCCGCATCGGCGCGAGCGGCGGGAACGCGGTGTCCGTGAACCGGAACCCGATGAGGCCGACCCAGGTGGTCACCCCGTCATCGACGCCGTCCGCGCCCATGGTGTCCGGTCGGACGCCGGCCGGGAGGAGCGGGGCCACGGCCGACACGTCGACCCGCCAGTGCAGGAACACGACGTCGTGCCACCCCTGCCGGATGAACGCGCGGCCGGGCAGTGCCGGGGCGGTCGTCAGGACGGGAGCGACCCCCGTCACGACGCGTCCCTCCCCGAGGTCGTCGCGTCGGCCGCCGGGTCGTCCTCGATCGGCGTCACGAGCGGTGCGTCGTCCCAGCCCGTCTGCGGCGTGCGACACGTCCCGCGGAACACGTACTGCGACGGCCGCTTCCGCTCGTTCGACACCCAGTCGATCGCGGGGCGGCGGCGCTCGGGCGGCAGGTACCCGAGCCGGTACACGGCCATGAGCTCGAGGTCGTCCGGCACCCCGAGGACGTCCTCGACCTCGGCCCAGGCGCTCGGGATCTCCATCGGGAACGACACGAACTGGATGCCCATGCCGAGCTGGGTCGTGGCGAGCCAGATGTTCTCCATCGCCGCGCCCATGCTGAACACCGAGTAGAAGGCGTTCGTCTCCTCGTGCCGGTACTCGTGCCGGTCGAGCATCACCCCCATGAGCAGCGGCGAGCCCGCGACGAGCTTCCGGTTCTCCTCGCCGAGTGTCTGCGGCACCCGCAGGGTGTTCATGAGCTTCTGACCACGGGGCGTGAACACCTGCTTCGTGAACGGCCGGAGCGGTGCGGGCAGCTTGTCGAACAGCATGCCGTCGCGCCGGGCCTCCATCTCGGCCTTCGAGAACCGGAAGTACGGCTTGTACCGCTCGAAGAACGTGCCCTCGGCCATCGTCCGCGTCATCGACGAGCCGCTGATCGCGGCGATCCGCTCGATCGTCGGTCGCTCCTCGACGAGCACGAACCGCCACGGCTGGCTGTTGAGCTGCGAGGGCGCCCGCCCGGCGAGCTCGATCAGCAGACGCTGGTGTTCCTCGGAGACGGGATCGGGCAGGAACGCCCCGTTCGTCGTTCGTCGCCGTCTGATCGCCTCGATGAGCTCCACTGCCGCTGTCCTTCCCGGCGGTCGGACGGGAGGCCCGGTGCACGCGGGTGGGCCGGCTCCCGGGTCAGGAGCGCTCGGGCCGTCCCGCGCGGAGTCCGAGCACGGCGCCGAGGTAGGACGGTGCCGCCGCGACCGCGACTCTCCAGTGTGCACGCGATCGGGCGGGGATGCGCGGTGCGGCGGCGAGGGGCACGAGTGCGGGCAGGAGGAACGCCGCGGCCCGCGAGCGGGTCCACACGGGCGTCGTCACGGCGGCGCCGGTCAGGGTCGCCGTCACGACGAACAGCGCGTGGTGCACGACCCGGAGCCGCTTCGTCCGGATGACGCCGGTCGCGACCGCGGTGCCCCACGCGCAGTTCGCGAGGTAGGCGACGGTGGCGGCGGTGACCAGGACGCGGGCCGGGGCGCTGCCCGCGCGACGGGTGCCGGGCCTCCCGGGCGAGCGCGGGACGGAGCGGCGGACCGGCGTCCGGGTCGTGCGCGGTGCCACGCTCACAGCGACTCGCGCGAGACGAGTCGCGACAGCACGATCGCACTGCGGGTGTGGTCGACGTGCGGGGCGGAGCGGACGCGGTCGAGGGCCTCCTCGAGCGACGCGATGTCCCGACTCCGCATGTGCACGACGGCGTCGGCGCTCCCGGTGACCGTTCCGGCGTCGACGACCTCGGGCACGTTCTCGAGCACGGCGCGGAGTTCGTCGGGCGAGACGGTGCCGCGGCAGTACAGCTCGACCCAGGCTTCGGTCCCGCGTTCCTCGACGGCGGGGTCGACCTTGATCGTGAACCCCTGGATGACGTCGTCGGCCACCAGGCGGTCCACGCGGCGCTTCACCGCGGACGCCGAGAGCCCGACCACCGCGCCGATGTCGCCGTAGCCGGCGCGGGCGTTCTCGCGGAGTTGGTCGAGGATGCGGTGGTCGAGCGAATCCATCGCCGTCATGCTACGCGCGGTCGTTGCGTCCGCCCCGGAGCGGGCGCACGGATCCTGCGCGGACGCACATGCGATCAGCGCCGCCGCGACACCCCCACGGCGGGGTCTGTCCGCGGGGAGCGCCGCGTGGCACACTGTGCCGGGGCGTCGACCTGGTCCGCCTCGTCCACGGGTGAGTGAGCCTGCACCTCACCCCAGCGCTCCTCGAACGGGTGTCCCCTGGCAGGCTCGGGTCCGCCGCCCAGGAGACCCCCTTGTCGAACCCGGCCCCCGCCACCACCACAGCGCCCGCCCGCACGGCGACCAAGCGCACCGTCCTCATGTGCAAGCCGACGCACTACACGGTGAGCTACCGCATCAACCCCTGGATGCACCCCGAGGAGCCGACCGACACCGCGAAGGCGGTCGCCCAGTGGCAGACCCTCGTCGACACGTACGAGCGGCTCGGGTTCGACATCCACTTCATCGACCCGATCGAGGGGCTGCCCGACATGGTCTACGCGGCCAACGGCGGGTTCGTGCTCGACGGCGTCGCCTACGGCGCGAAGTTCCAGTACCCGGAGCGCCAGCCCGAGGGTCCCGCGTACATGGACTGGTTCCGCGAGCACGGCCTCCGCGTCGCCGAGCCGGTCGAGACGAACGAGGGCGAGGGCGACTTCCTGCTCGTCGGGGACGTCATCCTGGCCGGCACCGGGTTCCGCAGCGACAGCACCTCGCACGAGGAGATCGCCCGCGTGTACGGCCGCGAGGTCGTCACCCTGAAGCTCGTCAACCCGGCGTTCTACCACCTCGACACCGCGATCGCGGTCCTCGACCCCGAACCGGTGGACGGCGTCGCGAACATCGCCTACCTGGAGTCCGCGTTCGACGAGGCCTCGCTCGCCGAGCTCCGCCGCCGGTTCCCCGACGCGATCATCGCCACCGAGGAGGACGCCGCGATCCTCGGGCTCAACTCCTACAGCGACGGCCGCAACGTCGTCATCGCGGCCCGCGCGACGACCTTCGCCGAGCAGCTCCGCCAGCGCGGGTACAACCCGATCGGGGTCGACCTGTCCGAGCTGCTGCTCGGCGGCGGTGGCGTCAAGTGCTGCACGCTCGACCTGCACCCCGTCGAGACCGCCTGACCGGTCCCTGTCCCCGAGCCCGTCGTGACTACGCGGCGGCGGGCTCGGCCGGGAGCTCCCGCATGCCGAGCAGGGGCGAGAGCAGGACGGGCAGCGCCGCGAGCAGGCCACCGACGCCGGCGACCCACATGGTCGCCTCGACACCGAGCCACGTGCCGAGCAGTCCCGCCGCGATGCCCCCGATGGGCACCACGCCCCACACCACGAACCGGATCGACGCGTTCATCCGGCCGAGGAGGCGCGGCGGACAGATCCGCTGCCGGTAGGTGACCTGCGTGATGTTGTAGACGAGGACACCGGCGCTCGTGAGGAACTCGGCCAGCACGAGCAGCGGGACCGCGAGCGTCGGCACCAGCCCCGGCGTCGCGAGCAGCAGCGCCCCGACCCCGGCCGCGACGGCCGCGACGGGGATCGCCGTGCCCTCGCCGACGCGTCGGGCCACCCTGCCGGCGGCCAGCGCGCCGAGGAGTCCGCCGACCGCGCCGACGCTCGTCGCGGCGCCCCACACGAGCGTGCCGAGGTGCAGGTCGCGGAGGACGAGGAGCGGCAGCACCGTCCCCCCGATCCCCGAGAACAGGTTCAAGCCGGCCGTGCACAGGACGACCCGGACCAGGAGCGGCTGGTGGAACACGAACGCCAGGCCCTCGCGGATCTCGGTCACGAGTGGCAGGCGTTCGTGCTCGGGCCGCGGCTGCTCGTCGTCCCGGATCCCGAGGAGTGCGACGAACGACGCGAGGTAGCTCAGCGCGTCGATCCCGACGACGAGCGCCGGCCGCAGCGCCGCGAGCAGGGCACCCGAGGCCGCGGGACCCCCGACGCGCGCGACCTGCTGTGACGCCTCGAGCTTGCCGTTCGCGTCGCCGAGGAGCGCCGACGGCAGGATCATCGGCGGGTAACTCTGGTACGCCACGTCGAAGAACACCGTCGCCGCGCCGACCAGGGCCGCCACGACCATGAGCTGCCAGATCGTCAGCGCGCCGAGCAGCCACGCGACGGGGATGGTCGCCAGGAGCAACGCGCGGGTCAGGTCCGCCGCGAGCATCACCCGGCGCTTCCGCATCCGGTCCACCCAGGCACCCGCAGGCAACCCGATGACGAGGAACGCCACCGTCTCGAGCGCGGTGAGGACGCCGATCTCGAACGTCGAGGCGGCGAGCACCGTGACCGCCAGGGTCGGGATCGCCAGCACGGCGAGCTCACTGCCGACCGCGCTCGCCGACTCGCCGCTCCACAGCCGGAGGAACGGTGCGTTGCGCCACACCGTGCCGGTGTCCGTGGTCCCCGTCGTCCGGCCCGGCTCTGTCATCCGCTCAGTATGTCGGGAGGCCCGTCCCGCCCCCGCCACCCGTCGCGCCCGGCTTCGCACACCCGCCGTTCGGCTTCACACACGCGCCGCGCGGCTTCGCACACCCGCCGTCCTGTTGCACCCCGCGATGCCGTTGTTCAACGGGACAGGACGTGTTCGACGCTCGGCGGGAGTCCGATCGGCGGCAGTCGGGAACGACGAAGGCCCCCGCTCCCGCGAGGGCCTTGCGATGGTGGCTGGACACGGCATCGATCCGTGGACCTTTCGATTTTCAGTCGAACGCTCTACCAACTGAGCTATCCAGCCGTGGGCGACTCGATGGATCGAGTGGTGCCCGGGACGACTCGGTCCGAGGACCGGACGCCATGGCGACCCTGACGGGACTTGAACCCGCGACCTCCGCCGTGACAGGGCGGCACGCTAACCAACTGCGCTACAGGGCCATGCTTGTTGAGTTGTGGGCGGCGCCGGACACCCCGCCTGCAGTGACCCCAACGGGATTCGAACCCGTGCTGCCGCCGTGAAAGGGCGGTGTCCTAGGCCACTAAACGATGGGGCCGTCAAGCGATGCTTCACAGCTACCGGAGAACCAGCATACGGAAGCTCGCCGCGAATGCCAAACCGAGCGGATACCGCCTCGCCGGTCGGCGTGTCGCGGGCGTCGTGACCGGGGCATCCGGGTTCACTCGCCGCAGAGAGAACCCCGTGCCGTCGTTCCCCGTGGGTCCGACGTCGGTGCCCCATGCCCCTCGCCAGGGGGGTGGAGTGTCCGACACCCCTGTTGTTACTGTTGCGACTGTTGACAGTGTGACTCGGGTGCGCCTCGCCGTGCTGTTACGAAATCGAGACCGATGACTTCTTCCTCTTCCATCAGCCGCCGATCCGCGCCCCGACGCGCCGCTCGGGCCCTCGCCGTCCCCGCGAGCCGACCCCGTGCCCTCGTCCTCGCCGTCGTCGTCGCGCTCACGGGGGGTGTCCTCGCCGCGACCGGGACGCCCTCGTCGGCGTCCGCCACGTCCTACCCGAGCTGGTCCGACGTCCAGGCGGCCAAGGCGTCCCAGGCCGCCCAGCAGGCGAAGGTGACCGAGATCAAGGGACTCATCGCGTCCCTCCAGTCCCAGGTGTCGGCCAAGCAGGCCGCCGCGGAGAAGGCCGGCGAGGCCTACCAGACGGCGCAGACCGAGTACGACGAGGCCGCGCTCAAGGAGCAGAAGCTCCGGACGCAGGCGGACGAGGCCCGCAAGACCGCGGCCGCGTCGGAGCGCCAGGCCGGGCAGCTCGCCGCGCAGCTCGGACGCTCGTCGAACAACGACGTCACCTCGAACCTCCTGGCGCACCCGTCCGGAGCGAAGGACCTGCTCTACCAGCTCGGCGCGATGTCGAAGCTGTCCGAGCAGGCCGACGGCATCTACGAGCAGGCGAGCCAGGACCGCGGCACGGCGCAGGCGCTGACCGACCAGGCTGGGGTGGCGAAAAAGGCGCTCGGAGCGCTCCGTGACGCCGCGCAGCAGAAACTGGCCGACGCGAACGACGCCGCGACGGCCGCACAGAGCGCTCTCGACGACCAGAACGACAACCAGGCGCGGTTGCAGGCGCAGCTCGTCCTCCTGACGACGAACGCCAAGAACGTGCAGGCGAACTACGACAAGGGCGTCGCCGTCGCCAAGGCCGCGGCTGCCGCGCGAGCCGCCGCTGCCGCGCGAGCCGCTGCTGCTGCCCGGGCGGCTGCCGCTCGCGCCGCCGCTGCCGCCCGGACCGGGGGCGCCGGCGCGCAGACGAGCACGGGCGCCACCACCACGACGCCGAACGGGTCGGGCTGGGTCCGCCCGTCCGCCGGGTACCAGACGAGCCCCTACGGCTACCGCGTCGACCCCTACACCGGTGCGTACGCCCTGCACGCCGGGGTCGACCTCGCGCCGGGCTGTGGTGCGCCGATCTACGCCGCCCACAGCGGGACCGTCACCTTCGCCGCGAACGGCGGGGGTTACGGCAACGAGGTCATCATCGACAACGGTGGCGGCATCTCGACGGCGTACGGCCACATCGTCAACGGCGGGTTCCTGGTCCACGCGGGCCAGACCGTGGTCGCGGGACAGCAGATCGCGCTCGTCGGCTCGACCGGCTGGTCGACCGGCTGCCACCTCCACTTCGAGACCCGGGTGAGCGGCGCTGCCGTCGACCCGGTCCCCTTCATGGCTGCGCGGGGGATCTCGGTATGACCACGAGCGCGCCCAGGAGGCACTGACCCGCATGAAGCCAGCACGCGTCCTCATCGGAGGCGCCGCGACCCTCGCGGTGCTCGGACTGACGTTCACCGTCGCCGCACCGGCGTCGGCCAGTCCGTCCGCTCCCTCGTGGGCCGACGTGCAGGCGGCGAAGCAGTCCCAGGCGGCGACGCAGCACCAGGTCGACACGTTGACCTCGTCGCTCGACGCGCTGCAGACCCAGGTGGAGCGGGCCTCGGTCGCCGAGCAGCAGGCCGGTGAGGCGTACCAGCGGGCGGCATCGCGACAGCAGGCGGCGCAGACCCGGGTCGACACCCTGACGCGCCAGTCGAAGCAGGCCGAGGCGAAGGCGAAGGTCTCCGCCCAGCAGGTCGCCGGCCTCGTGGTCGAGCTCTCGCGGACGGGCGGCGGGGATCTGTCGACGGCGATGCTCGTCGACGGCGCCGACGCGAAGGACCTGCTGTACCAGGTCGGCACGATGTCGCACCTGTCGGCTCGCTCGGCGGGCATCCTCGCCGACGCCGAGGCCGACCAGCGGCAGGTCGACGCCCTGCAGCACCAGGCCTCCGCGGCCGAGACCGTGCTCGGCAAGGCCACCACGGCCGCCAAGACGTCGCTGTCCGACGCGAACGACCAGGCCGCGAGCGCCGCCGGACGGCTCAAGAGCGTGCAGGACCAGCAGTCGACGCTCTTCGACCAGCTGGCGTACCTCAAGGGAACGACGGCGAGCACCGAGGCCGCGTACTTCGCCGACCAGCAGGCGAAGCAAGCCGAGCAGGTGATCGCGACCTCGACGACCAGTGGGAGCGCCGGCACCACGAAGGCCGCCGGAACGGGGAGCGCGGGCAGCACGAAGGCCGCCGGAACGGGGAGCGCGGGCAGCACGAAGGCCACCGGGACGGGGAGCACCGGGACGACCGCGTCGAAGCCGACCACCGGGACGACCGCGTCGAAGCCGACCACCGGGACGACCGCGTCGAAGCCGACCACCGGGACGACCGCGTCGAAGCCCACCACGACGACGCCCTCGAGCAAGCCGACGACCGGGACGAGCACGGCCCCGAAGCCGGTCAGCACGCCCACCACGAAGCCGACGACGAGCACGCCGAAGCCGCCGACGTCGAGCACCGGCTCGTCCTCACCGTCCAAGGGCTCCGCCGCGCTGGCGTTCGCGTCGGCCCAGATCGGCAAGCCGTACGTGTTCGGTGCCGCCGGTCCGAACTCCTACGACTGCTCGGGGCTCGTGATGGCCGCGTACAGCAGCGTCGGCGTGGCCGTCGGTGGGCACCGGGTCGACTGGCAGTACGAGCACTTCGCCGCGCTCGGCCGACTCGTGCCGCTGTCCCAGGCGCAGCCGGGCGACATCATCTTCTACTCGACGACGGGCACGAACCCGGCGGGGATGTACCACGACACGATCTACGCCGGCGGCGGTCGGATGGTCGAGGCCCCCAAGCCGGGACTCAGCGTGCGGAACTACGCTGTGTACACGTACCAGATCGTCCCCTACGTGGCGCGCCCCACCGGCTCGCTCTGATGACCCGGCCGGGACCCCTTCGGGTGGGGTTCCGAGCCGATGACGGTGCCGACCCCTTCGGGTGGGGTCGTCACCGGACGAAGGCGGCGGGCGCCCCATGGGCACCCGCCGCCTTCACTTCTGCCAACCGGCCGCCTGGCCAGCGCCGCGCCTCGGGGCGCGACGGACTCAGTGGCCCGGCTGGTACGCGGCGAAGCCCGCCGCGACGATCTCCTCGGCCTCGGCGGCGTCACCCCAGCCCTCGGCGTTGACGAACTTGCCCGGCTCGAGGTCCTTGTAGCGCTCGAAGAAGTGGGCGATCTCGGCCTTCGTCTGCTCGTCGACGTCGGCGATGTCCTGGATGTGCTGCCAGCGCGGGTCCTTCGCCGGGACGCAGAGCACCTTGGCGTCGGAGCCGGCCTCGTCGCTCATCTTGAACACGCCGACCGGGCGGACCTTGACGCCGACGCCGGGGAACGCGGGGTACTCGAGCAGGACGAGGGCGTCCACGGGGTCGCCGTCGAGCCCGAGGGTGTTCTCGAAGAAGCCGTAGTCGGTGGGGTAGACGAACGACGTGAACAGGACGCGGTCCAGGTACACCCGACCGGTCTCGTGGTCGACCTCGTACTTGTTGCGGCTGCCCTTGGGGATCTCGATGACGACGTCGTACGCGGCCATGTGGCACTCCTCGATGTGGATGGTTCTGCGGTCCTACAGCGCCGATAACGTTACAGGGTGGACATGCACCGGCCCCGGCTCGGACCCGCCGTCGCCGCCGTGCGCCGCGCGGTGCGGACGTCCCTCGCGGATGCCCGTTCGGCGGGCGTCCTCGCCTCCGGTGACCTCGTCCTCGTGGCGCTGAGCGGCGGCCCCGATTCGCTCGCACTCGCGGCCGCGACCGCGTTCGAGGCGCCCAGGCAGGGCCTCCGCGCGGGCGCCGTCGTCGTCGACCACGGCCTCCAGGCGGGCAGCGGGGCGGTCGCGAGCGCGGCCTCCCGGCAGGCGGAGGCGCTCGGGCTCACGCCCGTCGTCGTCGACCACGTCCGCGTCGGTGACGCGGGTGGGCCGGAGGCCGCCGCCCGGGAGGCCCGGTACCGGGCGATCGCGGCCGTCGCCGCGGCGGAGCGGTCGCCGCTGGTCCTGGTCGGGCACACGATGGACGACCAGGCCGAGACGGTCCTGCTCGGCCTCCTGCGTGGCAGCGGTCCGGACAGCCTGTCGGGCATGCCGGCGCGGTCACCGGCGCCGGTGGCGCCCGGGCCGCTGCTCGCCCGCCCGCTGCTCGGCGTCCGGCGGGCGACGACCGTCGCGGCCTGTGCCGAGAGCGGCCTGGAGCCGTGGACGGACCCGCAGAACAACGATCCCGCGTTCGCCCGGGTCCGGGTGCGCGCGCGCGTGCTGCCGGTGCTCGCCGAGGAGCTCGGCGACGGCGTGGTCGAGGCCCTGGCTCGCACCGCCGACCAGATCCGCGAAGACGCGAGCGCGCTCGACCACTTCGCCGAGGAGCTCGCCGAGGAACTCGCGGAGCACGCCGAGGCGGGCATCGCGGTGTCCGTGTCGGGACTCGCGGCCAACCCGCCGGCCCTGCGGCAGCGACTCGTGCGCCTCGCGGTCGAGGGTGAGTTCGGCGTCGTGCTCTCGCGGCTCCAGACGCTCGAGGTGTGCCGGCTCGTGACGGACTGGTCGGGACAGGGGCCGATCGACCTGCCCGGTGTCCGCGTGCGGCGCGAGGGCGACCGCCTGCTGTTCGCGAGCACGACGTCCGGGCCGGTGTCCGGGTCCGGGCGGCCGGCGTCCGAGTCCGGGCCGGGGTCGCCCGGCCGTATCCTGGGAGACCCGGGCGGCACCGGCCCGGCGCACCATTGACCCGCGCACCACTGATCAGAGAGGGCACGCCCCCGTGGAACTCACCGACGTCCAGGCCGACCTGAGCGAGGTCCTGTTCACCGCCGAGCAGATCGACGCCCGGATCGCCGAGCTCGCCCGCGCGGTCGAGACCGACTACACCGGGCGCGACCCGCTGCTCGTCGGCGTGCTCAAGGGCGCGGTCATGGTGATGGCGGACTTCTCGCGTGAGCTCAAGCTCCCGATCACCATGGACTGGATGGCGGTGTCGTCCTACGGGTCCGGCACCAAGTCGTCCGGCGTCGTGCGGATCCTCAAGGACCTCGACACCGACCTGCACGGCCGCGACGTCCTCATCGTCGAGGACATCATCGACTCCGGGCTCACCCTGTCCTGGCTCCGGCAGAACCTCGTGAGCCGCGGGGCCGCGAGCGTCGAGATCGTCGCGTTGCTCCGCAAGCCCGAGGCGGCCAAGGTGCAGGTGGACGTCAAGTACGTCGGCTTCGACATCCCGGACGCGTTCGTGATCGGGTACGGCCTCGACTACGACGAGCGTTACCGCAACCTGCGTGGTGTCGGGGTCCTGGCGCCGCACGTCTACTCCTGACGAACGGCCCTCCGGACGTCGAGTTCGCCCTCGGAGGACACCCACTCGCCCCACAGAGTCCCGGCCGTATGCTGACTTCCACGCAACATCGGCAGAGAAAGGTGTCGGGCGTGTCGCCCGGATCACATGGACTTCAAGCGCATCTTCCGTGGGCCGTACCTGTACGTGATCATCGCGGTCATCGGGATCTGGATCGGCTGGGCCGTGATCAGTCAGTCCGGGACGTCGCAGATCACGACGCAGAAGGGCCTCGAGCAGCTCGGTGACGGCAAGGTCGCCTCTGCCACCATCAACTCCACCGAGCAGCGCGTCGACCTCGTGCTCAAGGACGGCAACCAGACGGAGCAGTTCTACTACTCCACCCCGCGTGGGCCGGACGTCGTCTCGGCGGTCGACAAGGCGAACCTGTCGAAGGGCTACAACGACACCGTCCAGCAGTCGAACGTGTTCGTCTCGCTCCTGCTGACGTTCCTGCCGTTCCTCGTCATCGGTCTGGTGTTCTGGTTCCTCCTGTCGAGCGCCCAGGGCGGCGGCTCGCGCGTCATGCAGTTCGGCAAGTCCCGCGCGAAGATGAACAACAAGGAGAACCCGCAGGTCACCTTCGCCGACGTCGCCGGCGCGGACGAGGCCATCGAGGAGCTCCAGGAGATCAAGGAGTTCCTCAAGGAGCCGGCCAAGTTCCAGGCGGTCGGCGCGCGGATCCCGAAGGGCGTGCTGCTGTACGGCCCTCCCGGGACCGGCAAGACCCTGCTCGCCCGCGCCGTCGCCGGCGAGGCCGGGGTGCCGTTCTTCTCGATCTCCGGTTCGGACTTCGTCGAGATGTTCGTCGGTGTCGGTGCGAGCCGCGTCCGTGACCTGTTCGACCAGGCCAAGCAGAACGCTCCCGCGATCATCTTCGTCGACGAGATCGACGCCGTCGGTCGCCACCGCGGTGCCGGCATCGGCGGTGGCAACGACGAGCGCGAGCAGACGCTGAACCAGCTCCTCGTCGAGATGGACGGGTTCGACGTCAAGACGAACGTCATCCTCATCGCCGCGACGAACCGTCCCGACGTGCTCGACCCCGCGCTCCTCCGGCCGGGCCGCTTCGACCGCCAGATCGGCGTCGACGCCCCGAGCCTCATCGGCCGCAAGCAGATCCTGCAGGTGCACGGCAAGGGCAAGCCCCTCGCCGCGAGCGTCGACCTCGACGTCCTCGCCCGCAAGACCCCCGGGTTCACGGGTGCCGACCTGGCGAACGTCCTCAACGAGGCCGCGCTGCTCACCGCGCGCTCGAACGCGCAGCTCATCGACAACCGCGCGCTGGACGAGGCCGTCGACCGCGTCATGGCCGGTCCGCAGCGCCGGACCCGCGTCATGAGCGACCAGGAGCGCCTCATCACCGCGTACCACGAGGGCGGTCACGCGCTCGCGGCCTCGGCCATGCGGCACACCGACCCCGTCACGAAGATCACGATCCTCCCGCGCGGTCGTGCCCTCGGGTACACGATGGTGCTCCCGCTCGAGGACAAGTACTCCGTCACGCGCAACGAGCTGCTCGACCAGCTCGCCTACGCCATGGGCGGTCGTGTCGCCGAGGAGATCGTGTTCCACGACCCCACCACGGGTGCGTCGAACGACATCGAGAAGGCCACGGCGACCGCACGCAAGATGGTCACCGAGTACGGCATGAGCACGGCGGTCGGTTCGGTCAAGCTCGGCCAGGGGTCGGGCGAGCCGTTCCTCGGCCGTGACATGGGCGCCCAGCGCGACTACTCGGAGAACATCGCCGAGACCGTCGACGCCGAGGTCCGTGCCCTGCTCGAGTCCGCGCACGACGAGGCCTACCAGGTCATCAACGCGAACCGCGACATCCTCGACCACCTGGCGGGCGCCCTCCTCGAGAAGGAGACGCTCGACCAGAACGAGCTCGCCGAGATCTTCAAGGACGTCCGGAAGCTGCCCGAGCGCCCGCAGTGGCTCTCGAGCGACAGCCGCCCCGTGAGCGACCTGCCCGCGATCTCGCTGCCGGTCAAGGCGCCGGTGGACGAGGGCGCCGTCGACGGCGGCATCGACTCCGAGCCCCCGGCGAAGCCGCGTCGGGCACGGGCCCCGCGCGGGAACCCCGGTATCGCGCCGGCGTAGGCCAGCGGGATGACCGACCTCCCCAGCCGGCGCGAGCGCCGGATCTCCGAGGCGAGCCGCGCCCGCGCCGCCGCAGCCGAACCGGCGACCGTCGCCATCGACCTCCCTGCCCTGCAGCAGGAGGCGGCGACGCGTCGCCGGTCGGCGCGTGCGGCGGGCGCGGCCCCATCGACGCCGGGCCGGGCGCGGATCATGGGCATCCTCAACGTGACGCCCGACTCGTTCAGCGACGGTGGCGAACACCACCGACGCGACGCCGCCGTGACGCACGCGCGCCGGCTCGTGGCCGACGGCGCCGACCTCGTCGACGTCGGCGGCGAGTCCACCCGGCCGGGTGCGCCGCGGGTGCCGGTCGACGAGGAACAGCGTCGCGTGCTGCCGGTCGTGCAGGACCTGGTCGCCGAGGGCATCACGGTGAGCGTCGACACGATGAACGCGGCGACGGCCGAGCGGTCGCTCGAACTCGGGGCGTCGATCGTCAACGACGTCTCCGGCGGGCTGGCAGACCCGGACATGGCCCGGGTCGTCGCCGTGAGTGGTGCGGGCTTCGTCGTCATGCACTGGCGCGGCCACAGCGACGTGATGCACCGGAACGCCGTGTACGAGGACGCCGTCGAGGACGTCCGCCGCGAGCTCGAACTCCGGGTCGCGGAGCTCATCGTGCTCGGTGTGCACCCGGACCAGGTCGTCGTGGACCCGGGGCTCGGGTTCGCGAAGCACGGTCGGCAGAACTGGGAGATCCTGGCCGGGTACGAGCGCTTCGCGTCGCTCGGGCTCCCGGTGCTCGTCGCGGCGTCACGCAAGCGCTTCCTCGCCGGCGTCGGGAGCGATCCGGACGCCGCACCCCGGGACCGGGACCTGCCGACCGCGGCGATCACGCTGCTCGCCGCCGAGCGTGGGGCCTGGGGCGTCCGGGTCCACGACCCCGCCCCGAACCGCGCGGTGCTCGACGTCTGGGACGCCTGGAGGGCCGCGCGATCGTGAACGACGTCATCCGCCTCACGGGGGTCCGGGCTCGCGGTCACCACGGGGTCTTCGACCACGAGCGCGCCGACGGGCAGGACTTCGTCGTCGACGTCGCCGTCGAGGTCGACGCCCGTGCCGCCGCGGGCCCCGACGACCTCGACCGCACGGTGCACTACGGCGTGCTCGCCGAGCAGGTCGTCGCGGCCGTCGAGTCCGACCCCGTCGACCTCATCGAGACCCTGGCGGAGCGCATCGCCGCCGTCGTCCTGGGGCACCCGGCGGCACTCGCCACCGAGGTCACCGTGCACAAGCCCCAGGCGCCGATCACGGTGCCGTTCGCGGACGTGTCGATCACCATCCGCCGGGACCGCTCCGCGCGGGTCGACCCGTGAGGCGCGCCGTCATCGCCCTCGGCGCCAACCTCGGCGACCGGGGGTCGACCCTGCGCGAGGCCGCTGCGGCGATCCTCGCGGTGCCGGGGGTGCGCCCGGTGGCCGCATCGCACGAGGTCGAGTCCGTCGCGATGACCCTCTCCGGGCCCGACGAGACGAAGCCCCGGTACCGCAACGGGGTGGTCGTGGTCGACACCGATCTCGAGCCGCACGCACTCCTCGCCGCGCTGCACGACATCGAGGACGCCCACGGCCGGGTCCGCGTCGAGCGGTGGGGGGACCGGACGCTCGACCTCGACATCGTGGCCGTCGACGACGTCGTGCTCGACGCCGCCGACCTGACGCTCCCGCATCCCCGGGCCGCCGAGCGGGCGTTCGTGCTCGCGCCCTGGCTCGACGCCGACCCCGACGCGGTCCTCCCCGGCGCCGGTCCGGTCGCCGCGCTGCTCGCCGCGGTCGGCGACGACACCGTCCGCGTCGAGGAACCCCGACTGTTCGCGTCCCGTCCGTCCGAGCTCCCGGGAGCACCCCAGTGAGACACACCCGCGCCTCCACCCTGATCAGCGTCGCGATCGTCGCCGGTGTCGCCGGGTTCGCCCTCGACGCCGCCCTGGCGTCCCGGCAGCGGCCCGTCATCGTGCTCTCGTCGGCGCTCGGGCTGACCCTGGGCTTCATCGGCATCGCGCTCGTGCTCATGGCGATCCCGGTCCGTCGGCACGCCCGTGGCACCGCGACCCGCCCCGTCGACGCCTTCTACGCGACGCGGGTGGTGGTCCTCGCCAAGGCCTCGAGCATCTGCGGCGTGCTGTTCGGCGCGTTCACGGGCGGCGGGCTCGCGTTCGTCCTCACGCGGGCCGTCGTCCCCGCGCTAGGCTCCATCCTGCCCAGCGTCGTCGCGGTGTTCGGTGGTCTGGTGCTCATGGTGTGTGCGCTCGTCGCGGAGCACATGTGCACGGTGCCGCCCCGGGACGACGACGACTCCGACCCGGGTGGGACGACCGCGATCTGACCGACCCGGCAGCAGCGACGCCGACGACAGGGGGACCGATGCCGAGGGAACGTCTCGACCTGCCGGGGATCCCCTGGAGCCGGGTGTCGCCGCGCCTGGTCTGGACCGAACTCGTCACCGTCCTCGTCGTCGGGGTGGTCATCACCGCCGGGTGCTTCCTCATCGGCGTGGCGTTCCGGGGGTCCTCACCGACGACCGCGCTCGTGTGGACGCTCATCGGGCTCGCCGCCGCGGTGGTCACCGCCCTCGTCGCTGCCTTCACGCCCCGGCGGATCCGGTCGATCGGGTACGCCCTCCGCGACGACGACCTCGTGGTGCGGCGCGGACTCATGTTCCAGCGGTTCATCGCCGTCCCGTACGGCCGCATGCAGCTCGTCGACATCAGCCGCGGGCCGCTCGGTCGTGCCCTCGGTCTGAGCGACCTCCGGTTCGTGACGGCGGCGGCGAGCACGAACGTCCGGCTGCCCGGGCTCCCCCAGGCCGACGCGGACCGCCTGCGCGACGAACTCGTCGCGATGGCCGAGAGCCGACGGGTCGGGCTGTGACCTCCCGGCCGTCCGGCGCGCCGCTGCCGCCGCTCCCGCAGCCCCACCGGCAGGGCGACGCCGCCGCGGCCGCCGACCTGACCGACGGGACGTGGCACCGCCTGCACCCGCTGACGCCGCTGCTCCGCGGAGGGATCGCGTTGCTCGTGATCCTCGGGTGGGTGGTCAACACCCTCCGCGAGCGGCTGCTCGACCTCGTGATCCCGGGTGGTGCTCGGGGCGGCGAGCAGGGCGACCCGATCGACTACGTCGTCCGCCACGACTACGTGGGCGTCGCGCTCCTCGGGGTGCTCGTGTTCATCCTCGTGCTCATCGGCCTGTTCACGCTGTCCTGGCGCATGCACACCTTCCGCGTGACCGGCGAGGTCGTCGAGGTCCGCTCGGGCGTGCTGTTCCGGAACCACCGCAAGGCCCGCCTCGACCGCATCCAGGCCGTCAACGTCGTCCGCCCGTTCGTGGCCCGGCTCGTCGGCACGGCCCGGCTCGAGATCTCGCAGGCGGGCAACGACGCGAACGTGCAGCTGGCGTACCTCGGCTCGCGGCCGGCCGACGACCTGCGGCAGCGCATCCTGCTGCTGGCGAGCGGTGCCCGCGCCGACGTGCCGGGCGGGTCCCGGGCCTCCCGGCCGCCGGGACGGTTCGTCGACGAGCGGATGACGGAGTTCCTGGCCCCGGAACTCGACCCCGCCGCGGTGCGCGCCACGCGCGTCGTGCGCGTGCACACCGGGCGGCTCATCGGCTCCGTGCTCCTGTCGAACACGACCGTCGTGCTCGCCCTCGCCGCGGTCGGCATCATCGTGAGCGTCGCCGTGACGGGCCAGTACTTCCTGCTCGTGACGTTGTTCCCGGCGATGATCGGCGCCGTCGGGGTCACGGTCCGCCGCTTCACGAAGTCGCTGCAGTACTCGATCGCGGCGACCCCGGACGGGATCCGCATCGGCTACGGCCTCGTGTCGACCTCGAACGAGACCCTGCCGCCCGGGCGCATCCACGCCGTCGCGGTCACGCAGCCGCTGCTGTGGCGTCCGTTCGGCTGGTGGGACGTCCGCGTCAACCGCGCCTCGCACGCCGGCGGCTCCCGTCAGAACCAGCAGACGTCCTCGGTCGTGCTGCCCGTCGGTGACGCCGCGGACGTCCGTGCGGTGCTCGAGATCATCCTGCCGGAGCTCGTCGGCACCGCGGTCGCCGGGCCCGCCGCCTCCTTCGCCAGCCTGCAGGAGGGCTCGGCCGCCGCGGTCGACGTCGTGCAGGGCAGCCTGACGGGGTCGGGCGACGCCGGCGGGTTTACCCGGTCCCCCGGTCGCGGCGCCTGGCTCCGACCGCTGTCCTGGCGTCGCAACGGCTACCGGAGCGTCCCGGGGGCGGTGCTGCTCCGCCTCGGCGCGGTCTGGCGGTCGCTCGTCGTCGTGCCCCTGCCGCGCGTGCAGAGCATCCGGGTGGCACAGGGCCCCCTCGAGCGCGCGCTCGGGCTCGCCGAGGTCCACGTGCACACCGTGCACGGTCCGGTCGTCGCGCGCATCGGCGCGCTCGCCGTGCCCGACGCGATGCGGCTGTTCTCCGGCACCGAGGCCGAGGCCGTCCGCGCGGCCGCCGCCGACACCTCGCACCGGTGGCGTGACGACCGGGAGGCCCGAGGCGGCGACCCCGCGTCGGTCGCCGCACCCGCGGGGTGGGAGCAGGTGCCACGGCCGGACGGAGGACCACGATGAGCGAGCGGGCCGGACGACTCGGGGTCGGCGTCGTCGGTGCGGGCCGGGTGGGCCCGGTGCTCGGCGCCGCGCTCGCGAACGCGGGGCACGCGGTCGTCGGCATCACCGCGGTGTCCGACGCGGGACTCGACCGGGCCGAGGCGCTCCTGCCCGGGGCGCCCGTGCTCGGGACCCCGGAACTCGTCGAGCGGAGCGAACTCGTCCTGCTCGCCGTGCCGGACGACCAGCTGCCGGGGCTCGTGCAGGGTCTGGCCGACGCCGGCATCTGGCAGGCGGGACAGCTCGTCGTGCACACGAGCCCGGACCACGGGGTCGGGGTCCTCGCGCCCGCGACCGCCCAGGGCGTCATCCCGCTGGCGATCCACCCCGCGATGGCGTTCACGGGCACGAGCGTCGACCTCGCCCGCCTCCGGGATGCCTACTGCGCGGTGACCTCGCCCGCGCCGGTGTTGCCGATCGCGCAGGCGCTCGTGGTCGAGATGGGTGCCGAGCCGGTCGTCGTCCGTGAGGCCGACCGCGCCGCCTACGCCGACGCGGTCCGGGCCGCGGTGGACTTCTCGAGCGCGATCGTCGACCAGGCCGCCGGGACGCTGGCGGCGATCGGCGTCGACCACCCGGGACGCGTGCTCGGCGCGCTCGTCCGGTCCGCCGTCGAGAACGCGCTCGCGCAGGCGGACGGGCAGCAGGCGCTGTAGCGGTGCGCGGTCCCCGGCAAGCGCCTCCCGGCAAGCGCCTCCCGGCCGGCTGCGCCGTGGTGGGCCGGTAGCATCGACGCATCCCCCACGACCCCCGGAGCTGCGCGCGCGATGACCGACGAACCCGCTGACACCACCGACCCCGAGGCCGTCGCCCTCGAGACCGCCCGCGTCGACGCCGAGGCAGCCGCCGCGGCCGAGACGAGCGAGCAGCGTCAGGTGCGCCTCGACAAGCGGGAGCGGTTGCTGGCGGCGGGCATCGAGGCCTACCCGGTCGAGCTCGGGATCACGACGACGATCCCCGCGGTCCGCGCCGAGCACGCCGACCTGCCGAGCGGCGAGGAGACCGACGACGTCGTCGGGCTCGCCGGCCGCGTGGTGCACTCGCGGAACACCGGCAAGCTGTGCTTCGCGACCCTCCAGTCCGGCGACGGCTCCCGCATCCAGGCGATGGTGTCGCTCGCCGAGGTCGGGGACGAGTCGCTCGCGCGCTGGAAGGAGTTCGTCGACCTCGGTGACCACGTGTTCGTGCACGGCCGCGTGATCTCGTCCCGCCGCGGCGAGCTGAGCGTCATGGTCGACGACTGGGCGATCGCGGCGAAGGCGATCCTGCCGCTGCCGAACCTGCACACCGAGCTGAGCGAGGAGACCCGGGTCCGCGCCCGCTACCTCGACCTCATCGTCCGCGAGCAGGCGCGCACCACCGTGCGCGCACGTGCCGGCGTGATGCAGTCCCTCCGCGCGACGTTCGCCGCCCACGACTACCTCGAGGTCGAGACGCCGATGCTGCAGACCCAGCACGGTGGCGCGTCGGCCCGCCCGTTCGTGACGCACTCGAACGCGTTCGACACCGAGCTGTACCTCCGGATCGCGCCCGAGCTGTTCCTCAAGCGCGCGGTCGTCGGCGGCATCGAGCGTGTGTTCGAGATCAACCGGAACTTCCGGAACGAGGGCGCCGACTCCACGCACTCGCCCGAGTTCGCGATGCTCGAGGCGTACCAGGCCTACGGGAACTACGAGCAGATGGCCGACCTGACGCAGGAGCTCGTGCAGAACGCCGCGCTCGCCGTCACCGGCGGGCTCGTCGTGACGCTCGCGGACGGCACCGAGTACGACCTCGGCGGCGAGTGGGACCGCGTCGACATGTACGGCTCGCTCTCCGCCGCGGCCGGTCGCGAGATCACGCCCGACACCCCGCTCGCCGAGCTGCAGGCGCTCGCCGAGACCGAGGGCGTCGAGGTCGCGCACGCCACCCACGGCAAGTACGTCGAGGAGCTCTGGGAGCACTTCGTCATCGACTCGCTCGAGCGCCCGACGTTCGTCATGAACTTCCCGGTGGACACGTCCCCGCTGACGCGGGAGCACCGGTCGCGCCCGGGCGTCGTCGAGAAGTGGGACCTCTACGTCCGCGGGTTCGAGCTCGCCACGGCGTACTCCGAGCTCGTCGACCCGGTCGTGCAACGCGAGCGGTTCGTCGAGCAGGCGAAGCTCGCCGCGGGCGGCGACGTCGAGGCCATGCGCGTCGACGAGGAGTTCCTGCGCGCCCTCGAGCACGGCATGCCGCCGTCGGGCGGGATGGGGATGGGCATCGACCGCCTGCTCATGGCGATCACGGGCCTCGGGATCCGCGAGACGATCCTGTTCCCGCTCGTCAAGGGCGCTGGGGCTTAGGGCAACGCGCCAGCGTTGCGCGACGCCAGCCCCGGGCGAGCCTGCGAGCACGGCAGTCGACGCACTCCTGCGCACACGGACGACAACGCAACGTGCGGGCGCATGCGCACTCGTCGTCGGCGTGCCACACGGCGGACGCGCTCCGCTCGCTGGCCGTGCGCTCAGGTCCCCCGCACGGCACCCCGAGCACCGGGACGTACCATGGTCGCGTGCCTCATGGAGTCGTGACCGGGATCATCTTCTCGCTGACGCCGACCGTCGTCGTCGGCCTGGTGTTCTGGTTCGTCATGCGGGCGATCATCCGGGCCGACCGCACCGAGCGCGCGACCTACGCCAAGCTCGAACGGGAGGAACGCGCCCGTTTCGCCGCGGAGCGTGCCGCCGGTGGACCCGGCGCGGGTACCGCGGGGCCGCGTGACGTGCAGGCGCCGAACCGCCCCGCGGCCGTCCCCGCCTCGCCGCAGTCCGCGGAGTAGTCGCTCCCGGACGTCCGGCGGTCAGCGCCGCGACACGAGCCGTTCACCCCGCCGTCGTCGGGGCTGGTCAGCATCGCCGGCATGACCGATCTGCTGCATGCCGTCGCCCGCTCGTTCGTCGGGGACATCGAGAGCGAGTACGACGAGTTCGACCTCGACGCCGAAGCGGAGGGGGCCCAGCGACGCACGGACTGGCTCGAACCGAGCTGGTGACCGCCGATCGACCCCCGGGTGACGAGCGTGTTACGGGATCGTTGCCGAAAAGGGGTACGGACGTGCCGCGGGGGCCCCATCCGCACGCGTACCCCGGAACGTGTCGGCCGCCGGGTGACAGGGCGGGGTACAGGCCCGGAATCGGTTCGAATGCGGGCGGGGATCCGTGGATTTCCGGGCTCGTCCCCCAGCATCTCCGGGATCGGAGGGCCGGTCGGCGGAGTGGTCCCGTACCCCCACCCGGGGGTCCGCGATGACGAAGCACGGAGATCCCTGGGAAAAGCAGGAAACGATTTGTGGGGTACACCTCCGGGCCGCTTTACTCGTTGCACGCCCCGATGGAGGGGCAGCAGGACCAGCGCCGAACGACACCGTCCGACGTGATCCGGCCCGGCCCAGCCGGTTCGGCCCCCGTCAACCGTCACCGCGAAGGAGAGTCAGCCATGACCATCGCAACCGAAGCTCCGAGCACCACCCGGCGTTCCAAGACCACCACGAAGGTCGAGGCGGGACCGCGCGAGCTCGACAGCGTCGACACCGCGATCGAGGCCGACGAGCGTCTCGCCGGTGTCCGCGGCGCCTCGGTCGACCAGGTCGGCGACTACCTCCGCCACATCGGCCGCCTGCCGCTGCTCTCCGCCGAGGAGGAAGCGGACATCGCCCGCCGCATCGAGGTCGGCCTGTTCGCCGAGGAGAAGCTCGCGAACACGCCCGACGTGCCGAAGCAGCTGCAGCGTGAACTCCGCTGGCTCGTCCGTGACGGCCAGCGCGCCAAGGAGCGGATGATCACCTCGAACCTCCGCCTCGTCGTGAGCATCGCCAAGCGCTACTCGCAGCGCGGTCTGCCGTTCATGGACGTGATCCAGGAGGGCAACCTCGGCCTGGTCCGTGCGGTGGAGAAGTTCGACTTCACGCAGGGCTACAAGTTCTCGACCTACGCGACCTGGTGGATCCGCCAGGCGATCTCGCGCGGTCTCGCCGACAAGGCCCGCACCATCCGCATCCCGGTGCACACCGTGGAGCTCATCAACAAGATCTCGCGCACCGAGCGCGACCTCACCGTCGACCTCGGCCGGGCGCCGAGCCCCGAAGAGGTCGCCGAGGAGCTGAGCATGGACGTCGAGGAACTCCTCGACCTCAAGGGCCGCTCGCACGAGCCCGTGTCGATCCACACGGTGGTCGGTGACTCGGACGACTCCGAGCTCGGGGACTTCATCGAGGACGAGGACGCCGCGAGCCCGAACGAGATGACCGAGAGCACGCTGCTCCACCGGGACATCCGGTCGATCGTCGCCGAGCTGCCGACGGACGAGGCGCGCGTCATCCGCATGCGCTACGGCCTCGACGACGACCACCCGATGACCCTCGACGAGATCTCGAAGGTCGTCCACACCACGCGCCAGGCGGTCAGCCGCGTCGAGTCCCGCGCCAAGCTCCGCCTGTTCGCCAAGGCGGTCAGCCAGGACATGCAGCTCTACCTGACCGACTGAGGTCCAGGACCACGGCCGAGCCGGACGGGGTCGGTGCGGGGAGTCGGGTCGTCCTGTGGGAAGGCGATCCGGCGGGGTGATGGGAACGGCCCGCCCGAGTCACACGACTCGGGCGGGCCGTCGTCGTCGGTCCCGACGGTCGCGCGGGCCGCTCCGGTGGTCCTGCACCGGGCCTCCCGGCCTGGAGTCGCGGCCTCAGCCCTCCTCGGGCTCCGGCCGGTCGTGCTGCCGCAGCCGCTGCCGGACCTCGGAGGGGATGAGCTCGATGAGCTGGTCCGGTCGCACCGGGAGGTCGAGCAGGCTCAGCTTGACCCGGCCGGTCCGCCCGTGGCGCTCGGCGTCGAGGCGGATCACCGTGCCGGCGTTCTTGCGCAGCCGGACCTCGAGTTGCGCACCGGTGGCGACCTCGCCGACGACGAGCCCGTCGACCTCGAGCGCGGCGCTGCGCGTGCCCTCGGCGATGTCGAACCGGTAGCGCTCCTTCGCCGCGAGGACCACCGAGCGGTCGATCCCGGCCATCGGGGCGACGGGCGTCACGACCGAGCCGGACAGGGCGGGGGAGAGCACCGGGCCCCCGGCGGCGTAGTTGTAGGCGGTGGAGCCGGCGGGGGTCGAGGCGACGACGGCGTCGGCGCGGTAGTACCCGTACGTGAGGCCCCCGATCGTCAGGTCGGCCGAGACCTGCCCGGCGCCGGGGCGCCGGACGATCGTCAGGTCGTTGAACGCGAGGTAGTTCGTGCGGGCACCCGACCACGTCAGCACGGCCTCGAGCGCGTGGTGCGGCTCGAGCGAGTAGTCACCGGCGGACATCCGTTCGAGCGCCGCGGCGAGCTCCTCGGGTTCGATCTCGACGAGGAACCCGACGTTGCCGTAGTTCACCCCGAGGACCGGCACCGGACGTGCGGCCACGAGGCGCATCGACCCGAGCATCGTGCCGTCGCCCCCGAGGGACACGACGAGGTCGACCCGCTCGCAGAACTCGACGTCGTCGAGCACCTCGATCCCCGGGCCGAGCCGCGCGGCGTCGATCCGGCGCGCGACGAGCTGGCCCCGCCCCGACGCGTGCCAGCGCTGCAGGGTCTCGACCGACGCCCGGACGTCCTTCGAGGGGTGCATCACGATCCCGACGAGTGGTGCCTCCATGGTCCGGAGGGTAGCGGTGACCACCTGACCGCGGCCAGGGGCAGGCAAGGCGAGCACCGCCTCGCGGGCCGTCCGGACGGACCGCGCACGTGGGTCACGCCCACGGCGAACAGGGGCAGCCCCGCGGAGGCGCGCTGGTTAGTCTCGATGTACGTCGCCGGGCCCACCAGGGACCGGCACATCTGTCGGCTCCACCCCCTCGGAGCCAAGGGAGAGCACATGTTCGAGAGATTCACCGACCGAGCCCGTCGTGTTGTCGTCCTCGCCCAGGAAGAGGCGAAGATGCTCAACCACAACTACATCGGCACCGAGCACATCCTCCTCGGTCTCATCCACGAGGGTGAGGGCGTCGCCGCCAAGGCACTCGAGTCGCTCGGGATCTCCCTCGACGCGGTCCGCGAGCAGGTCCAGGACATCATCGGCCAGGGCCAGCAGCAGCCGACGGGGCACATCCCGTTCACCCCGCGCGCCAAGAAGGTGCTCGAGCTGTCCCTGCGCGAGGCGCTGCAGCTCGGCCACAACTACATCGGCACGGAGCACATCCTGCTCGGGCTCATCCGCGAGGGCGAGGGCGTCGCCGCCCAGGTCCTCGTGAAGCTCGGCGCCGACCTCAACCGGGTCCGCCAGCAGGTCATCCAGCTCCTGTCCGGGTACCAGGGCAAGGAGGCCGTCGCCGTGGGCGGCGAGAACCAGCAGGGTGCACAGCAGGGTTCGCAGGTGCTCGACCAGTTCGGTCGCAACCTCACCCAGGCCGCGCGTGACGCCAAGCTCGACCCGGTGATCGGGCGCGAGAAGGAGATGGAGCGGGTCATGCAGATCCTCTCCCGCCGTTCCAAGAACAACCCCGTCCTCATCGGCGAGCCGGGCGTCGGCAAGACCGCCGTCGTCGAGGGCCTCGCCCAGGCGATCGTCAAGGGCGAGGTGCCCGAGACGCTCAAGGACAAGCAGCTCTACTCGCTCGACCTCGGGTCGCTCATCGCCGGGTCCCGCTACCGCGGTGACTTCGAGGAGCGCCTCAAGAAGGTCACGAAGGAGATCCGCACCCGCGGCGACATCATCGTCTTCATCGACGAGATCCACACGCTCGTCGGTGCCGGTGCGGCCGAGGGCGCGATCGACGCCGCCTCGATCCTCAAGCCGCTGCTCGCCCGTGGTGAGCTCCAGACCATCGGAGCCACCACGCTCGACGAGTACCGCAAGCACTTCGAGAAGGACGCCGCGCTCGAGCGCCGGTTCCAGCCGGTCCAGGTGAACGAGCCGTCCCTCCCGCACGCGATCAACATCCTCAAGGGCCTCCGCGACAAGTACGAGGCGTTCCACAAGGTGTCGATCACCGACGGCGCGATCGTCGCCGCGGCGAACCTGGCCGACCGCTACGTGCAGGACCGGTTCCTGCCGGACAAGGCCATCGACCTGATCGACGAGGCCGGTGCACGCCTCCGCCTGTCGATCCTGTCGGCGCCGCCGGAGCTCCGCGACTTCGACGAGAAGATCTCGACGGTCCGCGGGCAGAAGGAAGCCGCCATCGAGGAGCAGGACTTCGAGAAGGCCGCATCGCTCCGCGACGAGGAGAAGAAGCTGCTCGGCGAGCGGCTCCGCCTCGAGAAGCAGTGGCGTGCGGGTGACGTCGCCGCGTCCGGCACCGTCGACGAGGGCATCATCGCCGAGGTCCTGGCGCAGGCCACGGGCATCCCGGTGTTCAAGCTCACCGAAGAGGAGACCTCGCGCCTCGTCTTCATGGAGAAGGCCCTGCACGAGCGCGTGATCGGGCAGGAGGAGGCGATCTCCGCCCTGTCGAAGACGATCCGCCGGACCCGCGCCGGCCTCAAGGACCCGAACCGGCCCTCCGGCTCGTTCATCTTCGCCGGCCCCACCGGCGTCGGGAAGACCGAGCTGGCCAAGGCGCTCGCCGAGTTCCTGTTCGACGACGAGGGCGCGCTGATCTCCCTCGACATGTCGGAGTTCGGTGAGAAGCACACGGTCTCGCGGCTGTTCGGTGCCCCTCCCGGGTTCGTCGGGTTCGAGGAGGGCGGCCAGCTCACCGAGAAGGTGCGCCGCAAGCCGTTCTCCGTGGTCCTGTTCGACGAGATCGAGAAGGCCCACCCGGACATCTTCAACTCGCTCCTGCAGGTGCTCGAGGAAGGCCGCCTGACCGATGGTCAGGGTCGCGTGGTCGACTTCAAGAACACCGTCATCATCATGACGACGAACCTCGGTTCGCAGGGCATCGCGGGTGGTCCCGTCGGGTTCCAGGTCGAGGGCAACTCCTCCGTCGGCTACGACCGGATGCGCGCCAAGGTCAACGAGGAGCTGAAGAAGCACTTCAAGCCCGAGTTCCTGAACCGCGTCGACGACACGATCGTGTTCCCGCAGCTGTCGCAGGACGAGCTGCTGCAGATCGTCGACCTGTTCGTCAAGCGCCTGTCCGACCGCCTGCTCGACCGCGACATGACCGTCGAGCTGTCGCTCGCCGCCAAGGAGCAGCTCATCAAGGTCGGGTTCGACCCCGCCCTCGGTGCCCGGCCCCTGCGTCGCGCGATGCAGCACGAGGTCGAGGACCAGCTGTCCGAGCACATCCTGCAGGGTGAGCTCACGGCGGGCGACCACGTCAAGGTCGACTTCGCCGACGGTGCCTTCCAGTTCGAGACCGGGCGTCAGCCGGGGCGCGAGGAAGTGCTCGCCGGGGCTGCCGAGCCGGCCGGGGAGCTCGAGGCGTAAGGGCCTCCTCCCCACACACGACGCGATCCCCTCCGCACCACCGGAAACGGTGGTGGGGAGGGGATCGCGTCGTTTCGGGGCTCGTCCCGCAGGGGACGCTCCGGGCTAGGGGTGGGTGACCTCGCCGTCGCGGGCGTCGCCGGCCGTGTAGCCGCCGCCGTCCGTCACGTTGCCGCCACCCTCGGTGTCGTCGAACGCGGTGCGGCCGTCACCCGTGCTGCTCCGGCTGCCCTGCAGGTCCTCGTTCTCCTCGCTGTCGCCGGAGAGGCCGTCCGCCAGGCCGTTCGTCTGGTCGAAGATGTGCCCCACCGAGTCGTCGCCCAGGGCACCGATGTTCGTGTGCCCGCCCGAGTCGTGCGTGTGGTCGTGGTCGATTGCTGCGGCGTCGCCCGAGGGCTCCGCTGCGTGGCGCCCCTCGCTGCCGAGGGGGACCGCCGGGTGCTGTGCTGCGTCGTTGGAGTCAGTCATGGCGCGCACGCTACGCCGGGTGCCTGGTGCGCCGTCAGGTCGGATCCAGCTTCCGCCCACCGGCCGGGAGGGACGGTGCGGACCGGTCCCGCGCCTCCCGGCCGTCGTGTGCGCGGCACCCCGGCTAGGGTGGAGCGGATGGACGACCAGGAGCCGGCGGCACTCGCGCGCGACGAGCACGGGATCCTCGTCCGTCCGGCGCTCGCCTCGGACGTGCCACACATCCAGCGGCTCATCGAGCCCTACGTGGCGCGGCGGATCCTGCTCGGCAAGGACAACGTCACCCTGTACGGCTCGATCCAGCAGTTCCGGATCGCCGAGGGGCCCGACGGGGTGCCGATCGGCTGTGGCGCGCTCGCGGTGTTCTGGGACGACATCGCCGAGGTGCGCACGCTCGCGCTCGACCCCGCCTGGCTGCACAAGCGCGTCGGGCACCGGCTCCTCGACGGGCTCGAACACGACGCCCGCCAGCTCGGCATCGGCCGGATCTTCTGCCTGACGTTCGAGGTCGAGTTCTTCACGAAGCACGGCTACCTGGAGATCGGGGAGTCCGTCGTGTCGCCCGAGGTCTACGCGGAGCTCGTGCGGTCGTCGGACGAGGGCGTCGCGGAGTTCCTCGACCTCGCCCGGGTCAAGCCGAACACGCTCGGCAACACCCGGATGCTCAAGATCCTCTGAGCCGCTCGCGCCGGTCCGGCGTCGCTCCGCAGGAACCCCGCCGTGCGGACCTACCCTGTCCGCATGTCGTCGTTCCGCAACCCCGTCGGCGGTCAGCCCGCCGCTGTGTACTGGCGGCGGCGCGCCATCGTCGGCGGTGCGCTGCTCCTCGTCATCGTCGTCGTGCTCCTCATCGTCTTCGGCCACGGCGGCGGATCGGAGGCCGCTCCCGCTCCCTCGGCCAGCGCCTCCCGGACCGCGTCCGCGCACCGGTCGTCGAGCGCCGCCGAGCGTGCCGCTGCGCGCGCCGCCGCTGCCGACGCCGCGGCGAACGCATCGGCACGAGCGAGCGCCGCAGCCACCGCGGCCGCGACCGCGATCGCCACCCCCGAGGCCGGGGCCACCGCCGGCGCGACGTCCGCACCCGCAGCCGGGTCGGCGAAGAACGGCGCCACCTGCCGCAAGTCGCAGATCACGCTCAAGGCCCTGACCGACAAGACGCAGTACGGCCCCACGGAGGAACCGAAGATCTCGATGTCCATCACGAACACCGCGTCGACGAGCTGCCACATGGACCTCGGCTCGAGCCAGCAGGTCCTCACGATCACGAGCGGCACCGAGACGTACTGGTCGAGCAAGGACTGCCAGACCGGCGGCACCGACCAGGACATCACCATCAAGGGCGGCCAGACCCTGACGACGCCGGCGATCACGTGGGACCGAACCCGGTCCTCCACGTCGACCTGCGACTCGAGCCGGCCGTCGGTGACCGCGGGCGGCGCCAGCTACCACCTCAGCGTCGCCGTGGGGAACATCACGAGCGCCACCTCGGCCCAGTTCGTGCTCCAGTGATGGCCGAGCAACGGTTCCGGAGCGAGCCGCTCGAGGCAGCGCTCGCCGCGCAGGACGTCGCCGCGGTCGCGTTCGCCCTGCGGCACGACATCGTCATCGTGCCGAAGCTCGTCACCGTGCGGCCGAAGGACCAGCAGGTCCGGGTGTTCGGCCGCGAGGGCACCGACAAGCGCATCCTGCTGCTGTTCTCGTCCGTCGATGCCTACACCGCGATGGTGCCGGACGAGAAGGTCCGGCAGGTCATGGTGTACGACGCCGCCCGGCTCGAGGAGTTCATCGCCGCGCACCTGGACGTGCTCGAGCAGGTGTTCTTCGACATC
Organism: Curtobacterium sp. MCBD17_028; assembly: GCF_003234875.1. Lineage (NCBI taxonomy): Bacteria > Bacillati > Actinomycetota > Actinomycetes > Micrococcales > Microbacteriaceae > Curtobacterium > Curtobacterium sp. MCBD17_028. The sequence continues at coordinate 161,811 of NZ_QKTQ01000006.1, forward strand.
GCGGGGCCGAACACGATGCAGGCCGAGCCCGCCGACCTGTTGGCGGCGCTGCGCGCGTAGGCCGGGAGGGCCGGGGCCGGGTCGCGTGGTTCGCACCGGTTCCACGCGGCCGCAGATCGGTGACGTGCGTCCGCACCGGTTCCACGCGGCCGCAGGTCGGTGACTTGCGTCCGCACCGGTTCCACGCGGCCGCAGGTCGGTCGCGTGAACACGCACCGGTTCAGCGCGGCCGCGGGTCAGTTGCTTGAGTCCGCGCGCTTGCCGCCGCTCGCCGGGAGGGTGAGCGTGAACGCGGCCCCTCCGCCCGGCGCGTGCCCGGCGCGGAGCGACCCGCCGAGCCGCCCGACCAGCCGATGGGCGATCGACAGTCCGAGGCCGGTGCCGACCACGCGCTGCCGGCGGTACCGATCGGCGAGGAGCCCCCGCTGGAACGCCTCCGACAGGTCGGCGTCCGAGAGGCCCGGCCCGCCGTCCTCGACGGTGATCGTGGTCGACGGCCGCGCCGGATCGTCGCCGGGCGCGATCCGCACGGTCACCGCCGAACCGGCCGGGGCGGCACGGAGGGCGTTCTCGAGGAGCCCGTCGAGCAGCTGCCGCACCCGCATCGGATCCGAGACGCACGTCGGCAACGGATGGTGGGCCTCCAGGGCGAGTCGCACGCCGAGGCCGTCCGCGCGCGCGTCCCACGCGGTCAGCGCCTGCGTCGCGATCGCCGCGACGTCGACCGGTTCCGGTCGGAGGGGGAAGTCGTCGGCCTCCAGCCGCGCGAGCTCGAGCAGATCGCGGGTGAAGGCGTCGAGCCGGGCGGTCTCGGTCACCAGGGTCCGCCCGACGGCCGCGACCCCCTGTTCCGGGACGAGTCCGTCCGCCAGCGCGTCCGCGTACCCGCGGATCGCGGTGAGCGGCGTCCGGATCTCGTGGGACACGGACAACAGGAACTCGTGCTGGCGCCCCTCCGAGGTGGCGAGGGCGGCGTCGAGGGTGGCGAGGGCGTCGTCGATGTCCGCGACCTCCGTGATGGTCTCGTACGTCGCCGCACCCGCGGCCATCCCGCGCTCCCCACCGGCGAGTCGTCGCGCGACGGCGGCGGCTCGACGGAGGGGACGGACCACGAGCCGCGCCACGACGATCCCGACGGCGACCGCCACGGCGACCCCGGACAGCGCGGCGACGAGCAGACGGTCGAGCAGACGCCGCGTCGCGGACCGGACGAGTGAGACGTCCTGCGTCGCGATCACGGTGTCCCCGGCCGACAGTCGTTCGCCCTGCAGCAGGAAGACGTGTCCGGACGCGTGCACCCGCTCCGACAGGACGCCCTCGATCTGCACCCGCCGGATCGCGGCCGCGGGGACCGGTCCGGTCCGCTTCGGCACCGTCGTCCCGTCTGCGTGCACCAGGAGCAGGCGGATGCTCCGGGCATGGGTGCGGTCGAGGTTGCGCACGAGCGTGCGGCGCTCCCGCGGGGGCGTCGACGCGACGACGAGGGTCGTGGCCCGCAGCTGCTCGCGCGACTGCTGCAACGTGACCTGGCGGACGAGCTGGTACGCGACCCCGACCGTCGCGAACGTCGCCAGGAGCGCGACGGTCACCGTCGTGAGGACGATGCGCGAGGCGAGGCTGGCCCGGCGCGCCATCACGCCGGCCCGAACGCGTAGCCGACGCCGCGGACGGTGCGCAGCGGGACGGCGTCGCCGAGCTTCGCCCGGAGCTGTGCGACGTGCACGTCGACGGTGCGGCTCCCGCGGTAATCGGCGACGCCCCACACCGCCGCGAGGAGCTGCGACCGCGAGAACACCTGGCCCGGGCTCCCCATCAGGTAGGCGAGGAGGTCGAACTCCGTGGCGGTCAGGTCGACCGCGCGATCGGCCAGTCGGACGGTCCGCGAGCGCTGGTCGAGGCGGAGCTCCCCGACGACGAGCAGCTCGGACTGCAGCGACTGCTGACTCCGGCGGACGAGGCCCTTGACCCGCGCTGCCAGCTCCCGCGCGGAGAACGGCTTCGTGACGTAGTCGTCCGCCCCGAGCTCCAACCCGAGGACGCGGTCCACCTCGGCGTCCCGAGCCGTGACGAACACCACGGGCGTCCAGTCGCCGACCGCACGGAGCTGCGCGCACACCTCGATCCCGTCGATGCCCGGGAGTCCGATGTCGATGAGGGCCGCGACCGGATGGAGTGACCGGATGGCCTCGAGGCCCGCGCGGCCGTCGCGAGCGATGTGGACGCCGAAGCCGGCATCCGCGAGGTAGATGCGCTCCACGTCGGCGATCGTCGGCTCGTCCTCCACGACGACGACCAGGCCGCGGCTGTCGCTCATGACACCATCCAACCCGGTCCCTCCGTCGATCGAGGACGCCTTACACAACCCGTACACAGTCCGAACGTCGTCGTGTCGGAGCGCTCGCAGGATGATCGGCAGGCCGCGGAACCGTCGGCCGCGAAGGAGCAGACCATGAAGATCACCGCATCCCGCTTCCTCATCGGAGCAGCCACCGCCGGCGCCGTCGTCGCGCTGACGTTCGGCGTCGGCGCCACCGCCGCGGACGCTGCGACGCCGACCGCGTCGTCGTCGGCCTCGTCGTCCACGCCGTCCTCGTCGTCCACGCCGTCCTCGTCGTCGTCGTCGTCCACGACGCGGGTCGCGCTCGCGTTCCCGATGCGCACGCTCCGTGCCCACGCCGTCCGGCTCGAGACCGGCTCGGTGCCGAGCGCGCTGCGGAGCGACATCACGGCCCTGAAGGGCAAGAAGGGGCACGACCGCCGCGAGGCCGTGCACGCGATCGAGACGAAGGCGATCGGCGGCGGCTACGGCGGCGCCGTCGAGACCATCGCGAAGGAGGCCGAGACGGCGTGGGCGTCGGAGCCGGCCGGGCTCGAGCAGGACCGCCGGGCGCTGAAGGGCGACTCGACGTCCGAGCGCCAGGCAGGTCTCGCTGCCATCGAGGCGAAGGCCCTCAAGGGCACGTACGGCAGCGCCATGCAGCACTACGCGCAGACCGTCAAGACGAGCATCGACAAGTACCTCGCGGCGACGGAGGCGACGTCCATCGGCGCGATCGTCTGACCCGCGGCGCGGACCCGGACCCGAGTGCGACCTGCTGGCCGCACCCGGGTCCGCCGCGTCCCCGTCACCAGTCCTGTGCGATCGGGAGGCGCGGCTTGCGTCCGCCTCAGAACGCCGCGTCGAGCTCGCGCTCGCGCACCGACTTGGTCATCGCGAAGGCGACGCGTAACGCCTCACGCAGGTGCTCGGAGTCGGCGCCGAGCACCGTCGTGAACCCGAGCCGCCGGGCCTCGGACACCCGTTGCTTCTCGCCGGTGGTCGGTCGGATCTCGCCCGCCAAGCTGATCTCGCCCGCGGCGGCGAGCGTGTGCGGGTACGGGCGGTCCCGAGCCGCGCTCGCCAGTGCCAGGGCGATCGCCAGGTCTGCGCCCGGTTCGGTCAGCCGCATGCCGCCGACGGTCGACACGTAGACGTCGCTGTCCGACAGCTTGATGCCGGCCCGGCGCTCGAGGACCGCCAGGAGCATCGCGACGCGTGACGAGTCGACGCCGTTGACCACCCGCCGGGGCTGCGGCGCGGAACTCGGGACGACGAGCGCCTGGACCTCGACCGGAAGCGCGCGCCGGCCCTCCAGGGCGATCGTGATGCAGGTGCCGCTGACCGGGGCGCCGGCCCGGGACATGAACAGCCCGCTCGGGTCCGGGACCTCGTGGATGCCGTCGCCGGTCATGTCGAAGCAGCCGACCTCGTCGGTCGGGCCGAAGCGGTTCTTGAGCGCGCGGATGAAGCGGAGTGCGGTCTGGCGGTCGCCCTCGAAGTGGCAGACGACGTCGACCAGGTGCTCGAGCAGCCGGGGACCGGCGATCGTGCCGTCCTTGGTGACGTGCCCGACGATGAGGATGGGGAGCGCGCGGTCCTTCGCGACCCGGATGAGGGTCGATGCGACCTCGCGCACCTGTGACACTCCGCCTGCGATGCCGTCGACCGCACTCGACGAGATCGTCTGTACGGAGTCGGCGATCACCAGGTCGGGCTGCACCTGGTCGATCTGCCCCAGGATCACGGCGAGGTCGACCTCGCTCGCCAGGTAGAGCTCGTCGTGCATCGCCCCTGTGCGTTCGGCGCGCATCCGGACCTGGTCCACGGATTCCTCGGCCGAGACGTAGAGGACACGCTTGCCGGCCGCGGCCGCACGGGAGGCGACCTCGAGCAGGAGCGTCGACTTGCCGACCCCTGGCTCGCCGCTGAGCAGGATCGCGGCGCCGGGCACGATGCCGCCGCCGAGCACGCGGTCGAACTCGCCGATGCCCGTGCGCCAGTGCGTGACGCGCTCGCCCAGGGCCTGGGTGATCGGCTTGGCGACCCGGCCCCCGGTGACCGCGATCGCCGCGGTGCCACGGGTGCTCGCCTGGACGGCGGTCGCGTCTTCGACGGTGCCCCAGGACTGGCACTCACCGCAGCGGCCGACCCACTTGATGCTGGTCCACCCGCACTCGGTGCAGCGGTACGCGGTTTGGGCCCTGGCCATGCGTCGAGGCTAGGCGGCGCCGCTGACATCGCCGCGGTGGCTCGCGGCGTCGTGGCGCTCGGTCGGCGCGTCCGGGTTCCCGGCGACGTGGCTGCCGTGCGATCGGTGCTGCCGCAGGTGCTGGAGGTCCGGGCTGTGCTCGTCGGCGGTCTCGGCGTCCTGGTCCGCCCGGGCCGCAGCGACCGCCGCCGCACGCGGGCCGAGCTCCTCGACCTCGCGAGCGGAGAGGTAGCGGCGGATCGCCATGAGGGTGTCGACACGGGCGTCGATCGCCGGCTCGAGCGCGCTCGCCCAGATGCGGTAGCCGTTGTCATTCGGGTGGAAGAGGTCGCCGTACGTGTTGCGGAAGGTCCGGCGGAGGCCGACGCGCTTCGTGATCTCGTGCAGGGGCGCGACGGTGAGGCCGAACTCGGCGGCCACGCGGTGCACGATCTCGTTCGCGACCTGGACCTTGCGCTCGCGCTCTCGGAAGAACATGCACGGCAGGTCGGCGACGATCGCGTGCGAGGGCACCGCGGCGTAGATGCGGCGGAGGTTCCGCTCGAACTTGTCGGGATGGAAGTCCAGGATGTCGTTCGCCCCGATGACGACCGTGCAGATGTCCGGCGTGTACGTGCCGAGGACCGGGAGCTGCTCGTGCCGGGCACCCCAGGTCGTGGCGCCGGAGACGCTGAGGTTGACGACGCGCAGGGTGGACCGCGACCGCCGCCGGACCCGCCGCGCGAGCAACCCCACGTAGCCCCGGCTCGGGACCGTCGCGCCGACGCCCTGGGCCGCGGAGTCGCCGATCGCCACGTAGGTGAGCTGCCCCTCGTGGTGGATGCGCTCCCGCCACCAGTCCGCGTGCACCGGCAGCATGTCGACGACTCGCTGTGCCGCGGCGCGCTGCCCCCGGACGCCCGCCCTGGCTCCGAGCGCAGCCGCACCGGCGACCGCGAGGCCACCGCCGACGGAGGACACGAGTGCCACGAGAGAGCGCGTCTTCATACCCGGGACGATACGCAGTCGGCCTCAGCGCCAGGTCACCGCGTCCGGGGGCGGTGGACAGCCGTGCATCGGGTGCCGCTGGGGACGGCGAGCCGACGCTCCTGCGTTCCTCGGGCCTCCCGGCATGCGGTAGGATCGTCGGCGGTACCGTGTCCGAGCGGCCTAAGGAGCATGTCTCGAAAACATGTGTGGGGGCAACTCCACCGTGGGTTCAAATCCCACCGGTACCGCCACAGAAAACCCCCGTTCACGCGGGGGTTTTCTTTGTCCCATGCGGTGACGTGGTGCACTAGTGGTGCATGCTTCGGAGGTCTACTGCGACTGACGGCATCTCGGATCGCCGCTCCGCGCGCCCGCCTTGCTCGTGTCGTCCGTGCATAGGTCGGCTCATCGGGCGCTCTAGCGGTTCCAACCGGAGGCGCTGCCGACATCCTTCGCGAGACCGAGCACGTTTTGGTCGTCAAAGCACCTCGGGCCCTTCTCGGCAAGAAGCCTGGGCTAGGACCGAGGAGTGTCAGTTCCGGTCGCAACGGGCTTGCTGACCCTCTGAATGCTCAGCGGGTCGAACATCGGCATGCCCACGTCACGGGCGAGAACGCTCTGGAGGTAATCGCTGACCGTCAGATCTAGAGCCTCGGCGCGAGCACGTGCCGCGCGGTGGTACGACCTCACTCAGGAGCCTCGTCGCTGCCGGAAGCGGCCATGCGGACGAGCCCGATCGTCGCACTGAGCGTGTTGCGCCGCGGTGGTGCACTCGTGCGGTCCGGCCCGCCTGCTGGGGTGATTAGGAGGCACACTCGTCCGGTCCGACCCGCCTGCTGGGGTGCTTAGGTGGCGCACTCGTCCGGCCGACCTGCCTGCTCGGCCTCACCCGCACCGCGGCCCTCGAGAACGCGCAGCAGGGCATCCGCGTCAACAGCGTTGCACCCGGCACGATCGAGACACCCATGATCGAGGACTTTGCTGCCTCCAGCGACGACGACGTCATGGCGTCCATCCGCGAGGCCCACCCGACGGAACGCGTCGGCGAAGCCGACGAGGTCAGCGGAGCAACCCTCTACCTCGCCTCGGACGCCGCGAGCTTCACCACCGGCGCCAGCATCTCCGTCGACGGCGGCTACATCTCACGCTGAGTGCCGGGCGCCCGATCGGTCGAAGCCCCTGTCGAGACACTTCTCCGTCTTGGCAGGAGCTTCCTCGTCGGGCGCTGCAGGCGCGGTAACTGCTCAGCCGGTTCCCACGTCCCCCCCGCCTACGACCTCCGTGAATGCGTAGTATCGCAATTGAGGCGGTCGGGGTCACAGGGCCGTTCTGGACATGCCATCTCGCCGCGGGGCAACCTTCGTGCGCCTAGCAGTTGAGGGGAGAGCTGTGTACGCGAAGCCGAAGGTCGCCCAGGCGGACCGGTTGATCGAAGTGCCGATCCTGGGGGAGTGGATCTCGCTAGGCGACATTGACGACGCCAGTCCGGAAGTAGGCGGCATGTTCGTCCTGAGCGCCATGGCCTCGAAGGAGCGGCTGGGCTGGAGTGCAGCGGACATCGTCGGTACAGCGCGTGCTCGAGCACGCATGCATGACGGGCACAGCACACGTGCGCTGACGTCACTGCAGACCCCTACCGTCGAACAGTTCGTGGCCGACGCGGTCGGTTGGCTGCTCGCGCGCGGCCTAATCGGGCCTACCGCGGAGGCACAGTACGGCCCTCACTGGATGCTCACATCGGACGGCAGGGCGGCGGCCGAGCTGAGTTCCGCGACTCACATCGAAGCAGCGATGCGGCTGCACGCCGACCTGCACCCGGTGCTGAACGCCTCTGCGCGGCCGAACTTCGAGCGCGGTGACTACGCCACCGCGGTGTTCTCTGCGACCCAGCAAGTCGAGATCGCGGTGCGCGAGGCTGCAGGATTCGAGAAGCGACAGCTCGGCGTGCCCATGATGCGCGACGCCTTTAAGCCGGGCGGGCCACTTTCGGATGCCGACGAGGTCGTCTCCGAGCAGGAAGCGGTGCGTGACCTATTCGTCGGCGCCATCGGGGCCTTTAAGAACCCCACGAGTCACCGCGCAGTGGAATTTGACAGCCCGGTGGAGGCCGCGAGCATCATCCACCTTGCGGACCTGCTGCTGCGCATCGTCGATCGCGCGAAGGCCCGTCGCGCCACCGAGGCCGCCTGAGAGTGACGAGGCGGGGGACAAATTCGTCCTCACCAACGGCGGGCGCAACAACCTCGTTCACGAGCGCAAAGCCGACGACCAGCAGACGCGCCTCTGGCGCTACGACAACGTAGGTGCCTCCTCGTCGTCCGCTGACTTTGACTCGACGGGATTCGGGGCGAGCGCATCTAGGAGTTCATCCAGCGCTCGTGCTTTCGCCGAGGCGTCGAGGTACTGCTGATACTGGTTGCGCGCCTGCCTGATCAGGGCGTCGTAGAGCCGGAAGCTGCCATTGGACGGACGAAGCGCGGAGGCCTGGTACTCGGCTACGGACTGTGTGGGACCCTTCCCCTTGGTTCCCGGCTCCTGGCCGAGGACGAAGACCACTTCGATCTTCTGGGCCTCGTCACCGCGCTGCTGCTGGTGGAGAATGCTCGCGAGAGCATTCGCGTACCGGACGCCCTGAGCGTTGAGCTCGTCCGCCTCGACCTTGCGGTCGTAGCGCTTGAGTTCGACAATCACGTGCCGTCCACCGACGGTTGCGTAGCGGATGTCGATTCGGCCCTTGATCTCCTCATCGTCGGAGTCCTTTGCGAACAGGCCCGGCTCAATCTTCCGGAGGTCCTCCTCCATTTGCGGCTCGGTGGTGGCGCGTTCCCATGAAGCGTCGAGGAGCCAAAGGTGGTCGAACAGGTGTTGTTGAAGAACCTTCTCCTTCTCGTTCGCGTCAGTTAGGTCTTGCATCCTCGCAATTGCCTCCACCCGTGAGCGAAGGATGTCTATCCAGAGACCCGCCTCGTAGGTGTCCTGCTGTCCGAGAAGCGGCAGCAGGTCTTCCGCGGTGACGTTCGACAGCAGCTCTAGCTGCTCTGCGTTCTTGCGCAAACCGACACGGGCGAAGGCCAGCACTCCAGAGCGGAACAGGTCGTTCCTCGACGCGGTTTCGTCACGCTTCTCGAACGAGAGACCTGCGATCGTACCGATCATCTTGCGAGCGGCCGGCTTCTGGTACTCGTCAAGCTGCTCGACCCACGCCTCAAGTTTCGGGTAATCCTCGAGCGCAGACTTCCCCTCCTTAGTCGCGCGCGCCTTCGTCCACTGCTCGGCAGCCGTCACGAACGCGCTGCGAAGGAACTCCTGCAGCTTCACTACACGCTCGTCGTCCTCGATGAGACGCTGCCGGTCGCTAGTGGCGATGTCGTCGTATTCAGGGTCGTCGAGGTCAAGGAAGTCTGCCTCGATCTGGCCGGTGACGTAATTGCCGAACAAGCGGCTGAAGTCGAGCTTCTCAATGATGCCCTCCTGAATCGGCCGCTTTCGTGCAAGCACGATGATGTTCTTCAGCGACCCTGCTTCCTGGTCGTCAACGAGGTCGGTGGGCGTCCTGGTCGTCCCGATCCAGCCTCGGATCCTCCAGCCGCGGTCCTCGTCGACGAACGTCCGCGGGAGGAGGAACCGTTGAATGTCGTTGGGCAGGGCCTTGGCAGGGATCGTCCGAGAACCGAACTCCCAGATGAACTGGAGGCGTTTGAGCTCCTGCCGATCCTGCCACGTGATCCGCTTCCCGTTGACTGTGATGTGGAAGCCTCCCGCATCGGGCGCGCGGTCGTCGAGGACGTCGAATCGTCGCGCGAGGCGCTTGCGGAGCGCCGCGGCGGTCAGCCCGGCCCGCTTGCTCTTCAGGTCGCTGAGAACGAGAGTTGTGCCCTTTTGGGCGTAGTTGGACGGCACGGGAATGGGCTGGGGGTAGTACGGCGTATTCGGAGTCCGGATCGCCGCCTCAAGGTCGGAGACCACGATCCGGAAGCCGTTAGGAGTGCCATCAGCGACGGCGCTGTACACCTCGACGACACGAGCGAGAGAGAAGACCGAAAGTTTCCCGATGCCCTTGCGTCCCATGTAGGGGCGCTGCCACTTCGGGGAGGCAGTTCCCTCCTCGTCACGTTTCTTGTACCCAGCGGTAAGGAACTGCTTGTTGAGTTGCGCCTGCGTCATGCCCCGACCATCATCAGTGATCACGACCTCCGTCGGCGTCCCTGTGGCATCACCGGCCCGCGCCTGCCAGGTAATGCTGACCTCGCCAGCGTCAGCGTCGTACGCGTTGGCGACAAGTTCAGATAGCACCGCCGCCGCGTTGCTATAGAGATTGATGCCAAGCGATTCGAGGACCGAGAGCTCAACGGTCATCTTGTAGGTGTCGTTCTGCGCTGGTGCTAAATCGGTCATGCGTTCCCCCCGGAAAGGCGTTCGGCCGCGTGCTCAGCAGTCAGCATGGCCGCGATGGGTGACGGACCGGAGCACGGGAAGACTCGGTCCGCAATCACACTAATCGCAGGCGAACGGGGACGCCCCTCCGGACACGACGAACTTGCCCGACTGACGGGGATGACCGGGACGGCTCTAGACGACGGTCATAGTGCGCTGGACGAAGACCTCCCCGACGGCACGTCCGAATGGCGGCGGAACGGCGTTGCCGATGAGCTTGCCGACTGTGGACATCGCAGGCTCCACTCCGTCGGCGACGAACGCGTACGAGCGAGGGAACCCCTGGAGCATCGCCGCCTCGCGCAAGGTCAGGCTGCGATCCTGCTCCGGGTGACCAAATCGGCCTGTGCCGAAGTTGAAGGATTGCGTCGTGATCGTCGGCGCGGGCTTGTCCCACTCCATCCGGCCGTAGAAGGCCTGGAAGCTCGCGCCTGACGCCTTTCGGTGGCACGGCGCGAGTAGCTCCTCCGGCCAGTCGCGCCAGGTGCCGCCAGGCACGGACGCGCGCATGCGCTCGAGATTGATCGGGCTAAGTCGACGTGCACGGTGCATTGCGTCGTCTGGGTCGGACTGCCCATGAGCGAGCGTCGGGAGGGAGCCGATAACCTCGCGAACCGAGACGCCCATGGTCGATTCGACGGCGTCCGGAACGCGGACCACGCCCAGGCGCGAGGCGACGAGGATGAGGCGTCGCCTGCTCTGCGCGAGGCCGAACGCGGGCCCGTGTACGGTGCGGTAATCCACCTCGTAGTCGTTGTCGCGGAGAGTCTTGACAAACTCGGCGAAGACCGGCATCCGCATGAGGCGAACCACGTTCTCCATTGTGACGTGGTCCGGCAGCGTCTCCTCGATGAGCCGCCCGAAATGCTGAAGCAAGGACCAGTTTTTCTCTTCGCTCGTATCTGCTCCCCGGCGATGGCTGGAGAAAGGCTGACATGGTGCGCATCCGGCTAGGAGCCGCACGGGGGCGTCCCTCCAAGCATCGTTCAGCTGCTGGGCAGTGACCTCTGCAATGTCCGCGTGCACGAACTCAGCCCCGATGTTCGTCTCGTACGCGAAGCGGCACGATGCGTCGAAGTCGAACCCCGCGACAACATCGATGCCAGCCTGCTGCAAGCCGAGGGAGAGCCCGCCGGCGCCGCAGAAGAGGTCGATCGCAGCGATTTCGGGAGACGATGAACCCATGCCAGTAGATTACGGCGGCGACAGCTCGCCCGTCGACGGGGACACGCCTGCTGCGGATTCTCTGCCCTCCGCCGCGACTAGACGCAGCATGCAGGGCAACCGAAGCCGCGACACCAGGCCTGAGCTGGGCGTGCGCAGGCTGCTGCACGCTGCCGGACTTCGCTACCGCGTCGCCCACCGGCCTCTGCCGAACCTTCGCCGAACCGCCGACATCTTGTTCACTCGTGCCCGTGTCGCCGTGTTCATTGACGGGTGTTACTGGCATCGGTGTCCGGAGCATGCTTCGACGCCGCGCACTCGGACCGAGTTCTGGGTCGAGAAGTTCGACCGCAACGTCGCTCGGGACGCTGAGACCACCGCGGCCCTCGAGGCTTCCGGTTGGCTGGTCCTGCGGTTTTGGGAGCACGAGAATCCTGCTTCAGTCGCCAACGAGGTGGAACGGATAGTGACCGCCCGCAAGAGGGCGCGCTCCAGACTGGAGCCTCGGTAGCGGCGACCAGACGAAGGACTCCGCGCTCGCTAGCGGGTTAAGGGTGTCTGGTCAGGACGCGTCTTCGTGGATCGGGGCATGGTGGCAGGCGGAGTGCGCGCCCAGTCCGCCGCTGGCAGCTTCTGAGCGGCAGGGCGTGCACACCTCGGCGAAGATCACGCTACATGGCAGGCTCATCCGAGCCACCCGCTGAACGCGAGTCCGTACGTCCGCACCGCTTCATGCGATTACAGGTGCGATTATGTGTGTTGAGTGCTCGTGTTTTTGAGTGCTTGTGTCTAGGATGAGTCATGGCCACGATGAGAACAGCGACATCCGCACAGCGGCCAGGTCTCCGAGCCTACGAAGAGTCGGTCGGCCTGCCGTTCCCCGAGCTCGTAACCCGCCTGCGCGAGACGCTCGGCGTGAAGCTCGTCGCCTACCTCGGCAATGTCGGTTCGACTCGCCCTGTGTCCGGCTGGGCCGCAGGCACGAGCTCGCCCGGCCAGCTCGACGAACTGCGGCTCCGCACCGCGTACCAGATTGCCGGCGTGCTCCGCGAGCGGTACTCCGCCGCAACGACGCAGTCCTGGTTTCAGGGCATGAACCCGGCCCTCGACTATACGGCGCCGGCGCGGATCCTCCGCGAGCAGGAGCCGGCCGACGTCGGTGGCCAGCTGCTCTCGGCCGCGGCATCCTTCGCCTTCGTCGGATGAGCTCGAACGGCATCCGAGCCACCACCGATCCCGGTGTGATCTGGCGGATCGGGCACCCCCCAGACCCTTGGGCCTGGACTCCCTGGGAGTACGCCGGCGACAACGGCCTGTTCGATGGGCGCTGGGACGACCAACTTGGAAGATTCCGCACGATCTACACCGCCGAGACACTCGTCGGCTGCTTCCTCGAGGTGCTCGCGCGCCTACGCCCCGACGTACAGCTTAAGCAGGCACTCGACGCCATCGTCGACGACGACGACAGCACGTCCCTCTACCCGACGGCGGAAGCAGGCGCTGTCGGTTACGAGTGGCTGGAGGGGCGCGTCTGGGCCCGCGGCAAGCAGACCGGCTCGTACTGCTTCGTCACCCATTCGGAGTCAATTGCGTATCTGGCCGCCGGCGGGGTGTTCGCGACGTTCGGCATCGCCGCCGCCGAGATCGGTACCGACCTGCTGAAGGACCCCAATCGTCGCGTGCTGACGCGGACAATCGCCCGGAGAATCTACGACCTGCGTGACTCCGAGGGGACCGCCCGATTCGACGGTGTCGAGTTCCGCTCCCGCCATGGGGATGACCTGCGGATGTGGGCGATCTTCGAGCGGTTCGCCGACAGTGACGACGACCGTCCCACCCACATCGCCCCTGACACGCAGGGCACCATCACTCCCGAGAACGACGCTCTTGCCGAGGCGTTCGCGACGCTCGGGCTGCACTGGCACGACGCGGACTGACGGACTTTAGCTTCGAGGGATGCCCTGCACTGCGGCCGAACCGTGGCCGGCCGCTTCCTCCGCCGCTCGTACGTCTGTCTCCATGAGCAGTGTGATTGTGGCGATGGGCTGGGCCACGAGTCCTGGACGGGAATCTGACGCAGCGCCTGACCTGTGCTCACGGCACCAGAAGCCCCCGCAGCCATCTTGGCCGCGAGGGCTCTTCTCGTTCCTACCGTGGGGGCATTCGGAGCTCGCGCCGAATCGATGCTCGCAGGCGCCCTTCCACCTCACGTAGCCGATTCGAGAACCCGACAGACCAACTGGTGCTTGGCAGGTCTGCCCGCTGAGCGGTGAAGCTCGCCTCGTAGATCTCGAGCAGGAGGCCAGCGAGCTCCTCCACGATGCGGTTCACCCGATCACCAACGTGCAACTCGAGCAGGAGTTGCTGTTCGCGCACGCCCCGCAGCGCCTCCGCCGTCACCTCGTTGAGCTTCTCGACGCCCTCCGAACGGACGAGGAGCAGGACTCGGCCGACCTCGTCCGTCTGGCCGATGATCGCGAGGTAGGCGCGTTTCAGATCGCCGTCCCACTGCCGCTGGTCCTCGCGCTTCAGCTTCCTCCGGTCGCTAAAGTACAGCGACATCAGCGCGATGATCGCCGCAGCGAGCACGAACACCCCAGTGAGCAACGGTGCCTGCCATACCGGCGCGGACCCGTCCATCACGACGTGGATCACGGCGGGCGACGGGCTGGGCGTAGGGACCACCGACGGGGTCGGGATCATCGAGGGTGTCGGGGACGGGAGCGGTGTGGTGCTCGCTGCCATCACACGAACAGGTACTGCAGCGCGTCGTCGTAGAAGAAGCGGATCTCTTCCGGAGAGTCGAAGTCGACGTTGCCAGAGACTCGGACCCCGTCCTCAGCCCCGTCCTTCAGCATCACGTCGGGCATCGCTGCAGCGCTCGAGGCGCCCATGATGAGGAACTGCATGAACGGATCGGCGGCCGCCGGCGGCACCTCGCCGAATGACACCTTGCGTCCGGTGCCTTTCTCACGCAGTCGCATCCCCTGACGGCCCTCGGCGCCTTTATACGCGTCGATGTAGCAGTCCACGCTCGTCGTACCAGCCATGTCCGTCCCCGCTCTCTTGGTCGCTTCGATCCTGCCAGAGCTGGCCAACCCCCACCCACCCAGTACCGTGTCATCGACCCCGGAAGGAGCCCCCGTGACGATCACCGGCGACCGAGTACGGCTTCCGCATCCGCACCACTGACGAGTACGTCATCGACGTCCGCAAGATGCTCTTCAACTGGCGGCTCATCGTGTCGCTGCCAGAGCGCTACGCGTCGAGGACGAGCAGGGCTTCTGCTACTTCGGCCGCACTGACGAAGCGCTGCATCGTGCGGTGGCGGCTGGCCTCGCGTGGGAAGGCCCGCTGCACTCCAACCCGGATGGCTTCGCCAAAGAGGCGTTCTGAGGACACGCCGGAATACAGTCGACCGTCGGGCGCTCTCGCGCACCTCGTCGACCACGTAGAGCTTCACACCGACGCGACGAGCGAAGGCGATCGCGTCACGGCTGTACGAGGAAGTCGTGTAGAACTTGCCGGACTTCTGCGCAGCCTGCGTGGCGCCGTACAGCTGCTGGACGACGCCGGCCCCGACGGTAGCGCCTTGACGCTTCACCCGCGCTACCGCGCTCCCTGACTCGACGTCGATGCCGCCGTCGTGGCTGCCGGAGCGGACGGTGCCGCGCATGATGTCGGCGACCGTGTGCTCAAGACGTCGCCATGCCTGCGCACCGGACGAGGCGGCCAACCGATCGGCTGCGCTCAGCTAGGACTGCAGGGCGACGCGCGGGGCCACTGGGCGGCGCACACGAACCGGGACGAACGTCACTCCTCGTGGTTGCGGAGTCGTTGCTCTACTCGGCCGTGGACGATGTCTGTGTAGCCAGTTCGCTCGATCTCTCGGCGAATGAGGATTCGTATGGACATTCCGGCATCATGCTGCTGCTCCCACCAGTCGAGCACAGAGGTGTCGACCTTCGGAATCGAGATCCGCTTCCGCTCCGACGTGCCGTCCGCGGCTTCCATCTTCGCCATCATGTCCTGTTCCGATCTGGGCTCGCCTCTCAGTCTGCTGTCCCGGCTGGCCGACGTCGAACCGACGGGCCGGACTGAATCGCCCCGGGTTCAGTGGAGGGCGAGTTGTCCCGGCAGCGGCTGCTGTCGGGCGTTGATTTCACGGTAGTACTGGTTCTCTTTCTCGATGGGGGTGACGTAGTCGATCGATGAATGCAGTCGGTTCTCGTTGAACCAGTGCACCCAGGACAGTGTCGCCAACTCGAGGTCGTCGGCGCCGCGGAACGGGCCGTCGATCTTCACGCACTCGTTCTTGTAGAGCCCGACGACGGTCTCGGCGAGGGCGTTATCGTACGGATCACCCACGGTCCCGATCGATGCGACCGCGCCAACCTCGGCGAGACGGTCGGAGTAGCGCAGCGCCGTGTACTGGGCGAGTTCAACCGGTCGATGCAACACCGGGTTCTTGCAGCGAGGGTAGTTGCTCTTCGAAGACCTCGGCTGGCGTCTTCCAATCAAGGCTCTTCCGCGGCCGGTTGTTCAACGCGAGAGCGACTGCTTCAAGGTCGTTCGCCGACCACCGTGAGAGGTCCGTGCCCTTCGGGAAGTACTGACGCAGTAGCCCGTTGGTGTTTTCATTCGTCGGCCGCTGCCAGGGCGAGTGGGGGTCGGCGAAGAACACCTTCGTGCCCGTCTCGAGCGCGAACTGCGCGTGTGCGGAGAGCTCCTTGCCGCGGTCCCAAGTGAGCGTCTTGCGGAGCTGTTCGGGAAGCTTCGTCATCGACGCGATCAGCCCGGCGTTCATCGCAACGGCGCCATAGCCAGCCAACGCGGGACCGTTCTTGACGCGTGGGATCTCGCCATAGCCGTCAACCCGCGGAAGATGTACCAGCAGGGTCGAACGGCTCTTACGCTCGACGATCGTGTCGATCGCCGACCGGCCCGTTCCGATGATCAGATCGCCTTCCCAGTGCCCGGGAACTGCACGGTCCGCGGCCTCGACGGGGCGCTTGGAGAACACGACATCGGCGGTGACATGCCCTTGCGGGCGGTTCTGCGTTCGAGCTCGTGGCTGTCGGAGCGCGCGACCGGTTCGCAGACAGGCGACGAGCTCGCGTTCGAGTGCACCACGGCCCTGGATGAACAGCGACTGATAGATCGCCTCTGGGCTGATCCGCATGGACTCATCATCGGGGAAATCGACCTTCAGCCTGTGCGAGATCTGCTCCGGGCTCCACGCGGTCGCCCACCGCCTGTCCTGCCGATGCGGCTTGTTCAACCCTTTCCATGATGGCGGCTCCGGCCCGATAACGATGCTGCCGTCGGGCCCACGGACGTTGCCGGCAAGGCGCTCCTGGACGTCCTCACGCAGCCGCGGGTTCCCCACAAGCCTCGCGGTCTTGCGACGCTTCGCCGCCTGTTGCGCTTTCCACTGCGCCACCAACGCCCGGTACTCCTGCTTTCCGCTGCGCGTTGCCGCGTTCCGGCGCAGCTCCCGGGAGATCGTTCCCGCGTCGCGGCCGATCCTGCGTGCGATCTCGCGAACGCCGATGTGCTGGGCGCGCAACAGTGCGATCTCCTCGCGCTCCTCGAACGACAGATAGCGACCAGACGGCTCGGTCAGCGAGATCGGTGCCATGCCGCCAGCGTGGCGAAACCAGCGGCTCCCGACTGGCACCGACACACCCGCTTGCAGCGCCGCCTCGGCCGAGTTGACGCCCGTCGCGATCAGACGCCAAAACTGCCGCTGCACTGCCCGCGAGGGCTCAGGACGCCCGGGCGAGCGCATCGGCGGCCGCAACGCACGATCCGACCGCCACTGACGTCGAACGCCCTCGGGAGCCTCGCTCGTCTTCGCAATCCAATCCTTCTTCGCCACCTCGAAACACCTCCACGATTAAGGTGTTGCGACGACCAGTTGAATCCGCCTTGCGACCCGGCATCGGAATGTTGCACGACGCCCGTGATGTCCTCGCCGGCGCGATCGCGGACCCGCAGCGCCATCTCGAGCGCGTCGAGCGGCAGGTCGGTCGGCATCCGGTTCATCGTCCGCCACCCCACGATCCGGCGCGAGAACACGTCCGTGACGAAGGCAGTGAACGCCATCCCCGACCACGTCGGCACGTAGGTGAAGTCAACGACCTAGAGTTCGTTCGGCCGATCCGCGCGGAAACAGCGCTGCACGTGATCCGGCGGCCGCAGCGCACGTTCGTCCGGTTTCGTCGTGACGAACTGCTTGCCCCGCCGAACACCCCGCAGTGTTCCGCCCCGGGTCTGATGGAGGCTCTCAATCCACGGGAGGATGAGAGTCATGGGAGCACCGAGGAAGTACCCGGAGGAGCTTCGGGAGCGGGCGGTCCGGCTCGCGGT
>NZ_QKTQ01000007.1:0-175107 GCF_003234875.1 Curtobacterium sp. MCBD17_028
GGGCGGCCGGGAGGGACGGGGCGGGACCGACCCGCGCCTCCCGGCCGACGGCGGCTGCGTCAGACGGTGTCGAAGATCGGGCCGACGGTGCGGGAGCGCTTGAGCTCGAAGAAGCCGGGGTACCGGGCCGCCGCGACGACGCCGTCCCACAGGTCGAGCGCCTGCTGACCCTTCGGGGCGGGCGAGATGACGGGGCCGAAGAACGCGGTGCCCTCGACGGCGATCACCGGGGTGCCGACGTCCTGGCCGACCCGCTCGATGCCGTCGCGGTGGCTCTCGCGCATCGCGGCGTCGGTCTCGTCGGTCCACGCGGCGTCGGCGAGATCGGCCTCGAGTCCGAGCTCCTCCAGGACGGTGGGCACGACCTGCTGCGGGTCCTTCTCCTGACGGTGGTGGATGTGCTCGCCGAGGGCGTCGTAGAGGCGCTTGACGACGTCCTGGCCGTGGCGGAGGCGCGCCGCGGTGACGAGCCGCGAGTACACCTGGTTCCGGTCGAGCGCCTCCTTGTAGTTCTCGGGGATGTCCTGGCCCTCGTTGAGGACGAACAGGCTCATGACGTGCCACGTGACGTCGAGGTCGCGGTGCTGCTCGACCTCGCCCACCCAGCGGCTCGTCATCCACGCCCAGGGACACGTGGGGTCGAACCAGAAGTCCACAGCGGTCGGGGTCGTCGGGGAGCTGTCCACAGCGGTGTCCGTCATGCCGGTGACACTACGCGCGTCGGTAGGGTTGACGGGTCGCCATCGACGGCGACGACACCCCCGACGCGCCGGGCCCACGACGCCTGCGCGCTCGCAGAAGGATGGAGCGGCCCGTGCCCGGAGAGAACCTCACCCGAATCGAAGCCCAGGAGCGTGCGGCCGTCGTCGACGTCGCCGCCTACGAGGTCGACCTCGACCTGACACGGGGTGACGAGACCTTCGGGAGCACCACGACCGTGCGGTTCTCCGCGACGCCGGGTGCCGCGACGTTCATCGACGCGATCACCGCGGCCGTGCACGCGGTCACGCTGAACGGCACCGCGCTCGACGTGGCGGACGTCAACGACGGCGTGCGCATCCGCCTCGACGATCTCCAGGCCGAGAACGAGCTCACCGTCGTCGCCGACATGCGGTACACCAACACGGGCGAGGGCCTGCACCGCTTCGTCGACCCCGTCGACGGCGAGGTCTACCTCTACTCCCAGTTCGAGGTCCCGGATTCGCGCCGGATGTTCACCGTGTTCGAGCAGCCCGACCTCAAGGCGACGTTCGCGTTCACGGTCACCGCGCCGTCTCGTTGGCAGGTCGTGTCGAACTCGCCGACCCCCGAGCCCCGCGTCGACGGCGACGTCGCGACGTGGAGGTTCGCTCCGACCTCGCGGATCTCGAGCTACATCACCGCGCTCATCGCGGGCCCGTACACCGTGGTCCGCAGCGGACTGACGAGCCGCGACGGCCGCACCATCCCGCTCGGGATCTTCGCCCGGCAGTCGCTCGCCGAGTACCTCGACCCCGAGTACGTCTTCGAGACGACCCGCAAGGGCTTCGCCTACTACGAGGACAAGTTCGACGTCGCCTACCCCTTCGACAAGTACGACCAGCTCTTCGTGCCCGAGTTCAACGCGGGGGCCATGGAGAACGCCGGTGCCGTGACGTTCACCGAGACCTACGTGTTCCGCTCGAAGGTGACCGATGCGATCAAGGAGCGCCGCGTCGTCACGATCCTGCACGAGCTCGCGCACATGTGGTTCGGCGACCTGGTCACGATGAAGTGGTGGAACGACCTCTGGCTCAACGAGTCCTTCGCGGAGTGGGCGTCGACGATCGCGACCGCCGAGGCCACCGAGTGGACCGAGGCCTGGACGACGTTCCAGGCGATGGAGAAGTCCTGGGCCTACCGGCAGGACCAGCTCCCGTCGACCCACCCCGTCGTGGCCACCATCAACGACCTCGAGGACGTCCAGGTCAACTTCGACGGCATCACGTACGCGAAGGGCGGCTCGGTCCTCAAGCAGCTCGTCGCCTGGGTCGGGATCGACGCCTTCTTCGCCGGCGTCTCGGCCTACTTCAAGAAGCACGCGCACGGCAACACCGAGCTGCGCGACCTGCTCGCCGAGCTCGAGGTCACGAGCGGCCGAGACCTCTCCGATTGGTCGAGCGTCTGGCTCGAGACGGCCGGGGTGAACACGCTCCGTCCCGAGTTCACGACGGACGACGACGGCGTGATCACCGCGTTCGCGGTCCTCCAGGAGGCCCCGAGCGACCACCCGACGCTGCGTCCCCACCGCCTCGCCATCGGCGTGTACGCGTTCGGCGGCGACGCCCACGAGGAGGCCGTCCACCCGTTCGGCGCGAACGCCGCGTCCGCCGGTGGCAAGCTCGAGCGCACGCACCGCATCGAGATCGACGTCGACGGCCCGCGGACCGAGGTCCCGGAGCTCGTCGGCGTGCACCGCGGGGACCTCGTGCTGCTCAACGACGACGACCTGGCGTACGCCAAGATCCGCCTCGACGAGCACTCGCGCCGCACGGCGGTGGAACACCTGGCCGCCATCGCGAACCCGCTCGCCCGGTCCATCGTCTGGGGTGCGGTGTGGGACGCCACCCGCGACGCCGAAGCGCCGGCGAGCGACTACGTCCGCCTGGTCCTCGGCAACATCGCCACCGAGACCGAGTCGACGACCATCCGGACCACGCTGTCGCAGCTGCTCCTGGCCGCCCGGAGCTACGTCGCGCCCGCGAAGCGAGAGGCCACCGTCCGCGAGGTCGGCGATGCCCTCTGGCAGCTGGCGGCGACGGCGGAGGCCGGATCCGACGCCCAGTTCCAGTTCGTCAAGTTCTTCGCGCAGATCGCGTCGACCCCGGAGCACGTGGCGACGCTGCAGGGGCTCCGGAGCGGTGACGTCCTGCTCAACGACCTGACGATCGACACGGACCTGCGCTGGGAGTTGCTCGAGGGGCTCGTGCTCAACGGCGCCGCGGGCGAGTCCGAGATCGCCACGGAGCTCGCCGCCGACCCGACGGCGAACGGTGAGCAGGCCGCGGCGCGCGCGCGGGCGACCATCCCCACCGCCGAGGGCAAGCTCACCGCGTTCTCGTCGCTCGTCGACTCCGACGCCCTGCCGAACGCGATCGTGCGGCAGACCGCGGTCGGGTACCAGCACGTCCTCACGCCCGTCGCGCTCGAGGGCATCGTGTCGCGGTACTTCGACGCCCTGACCGAGATCTGGGCCAACCGGACCTACCACATCGCGGAGACCCTGGTGGCGGGCCTCTACCCGGCGCCGCTCGCGAGCGTCGAACTCCGCGACGCCACGCAGGCATGGCTCGACACCCACCCGGAGACCCCGGCGCTCCGCCGCCTGGTCGTCGAGAACCTCGCCGGTGTCGAGCGGGCGCTCGCGGTCCAGGCGGCCGACGCCTGATCGAAGGGAGGGGTGGCGGGATCTCCCGCCGCCCCTCCCTCGGGTACTCCGCCCGCTCCTGGGATCCTCTCCCGGGTGTCATCCTCGTGACAGGCCTCGGGACCCCTGAGAACACCGTGTGACCGCGCCTCGGCCGGGCGCAGCTGAACGTCCGGCCGAGGTCCATCCCCTACCATCGCTCGGACCATGCTCCTCGCCGCGACATCGACCCCATCCCCCACCGACGAAGCGAAGACCATCGTGACGAACGCCTTCACGCAGTTCGTCGACACCTGGCACACGGCGATCACGATCGTGATCGTCGTGGTCCTCGCTGTCGTCCTGCGACTGTTCCTGCGCCGGGTCATCCGGAACCTCGTCGACCGCATCGTCAACGGTGTGAAGCGTCGGCAGAACGTCGAGGACACGCAGGCCCTCATCGCGTCGCCCCTGCAGACCGCGCGTGTGATCCAGCGCACCCGGACGCTCGGCAGCGTGCTCGAGAACGTCGCGACCGTGGTGATCGCCGTCGTGGCGCTCGTCATCATCGCCAGCCAGTTCGGCGCGAACCTGCTGGGGCTCGTCGCGGGGGCGTCGGTGGTCGCCGCGGGCCTCGCCGTCGGGGCGCAGAGCATCGTCAAGGACCTGCTGTCCGGGATCTTCATGATCATCGAGGACCAAGCCGGCGTCGGTGACGTCGTCGACACGGGTCAGGCCACCGGCGTGGTCGAGAACGTCGGCCTGCGGGTCATGCAGGTCCGTGACGTCAACGGGATCCTCTGGTTCGTACCGAACGGGCAGATCCTCCGCGTCGGGAACATGTCGCAGGGATGGTCCCGTGTCCTCGTCGACGTCACCGTCCCGTACGAGACGGACATCGACGCCGTCGAGGACGCACTGCTCGGCGCGGCGGTGGCGATGGCGCAGGAGACCCGCTGGCGGCAGCGCATCGTCGAGAAGCCGGAGATCTGGGGCCTCCAGACGATCACCGACGGTGCGATGGTGTTCCGGCTCGTCATCAAGACGCGCGCTGCCGAACTCGACGCCGTCGGCCGGGAGCTCCGGGTCCGCCTCAAGAAGGCGGTCGACGACCTCGGCGTGACGCTGCCCGCCATGGCGATGATCATGCCCGCCGGATGGGAGAACGCCACCTCGATCAACGGCGCTCGACCCCCGCGCACGCATCCGACGCCCGTCACCCGACCGTCCCGCAAGAAGGCCACGGCGCCCCGGGACCCGGCATGAGCGGCGACGGCACCGAGCGCCCCGCCCACGGCACCGAGCGCCCCGGCGTCGGCGTCGGGCCGCAGCCGATCACGCTCCGCGTCGGCTCGGGCGGCGTGACCCCGGGCGGCGAGCTCTTCCACCGGATCGGCGGCGCCCCGACGTTCGACCGGCTCGTCCGTGCCTTCTACGAGGGTGTCCAGAGCGACCCCGTCATCTGGCCGATGTACCCGGCCGAGGACCTGGAGGGCGCGATCTCGCGACTCTCCCTGTTCCTCCAGCAGTACTGGGGCGGACCGACGACCTACTCGGAGGAGCGCGGGCACCCGCGGCTGCGGATGCGGCACATGCCGTTCCGCGTGACCCCGGATGCGCGGGACCGCTGGTTGCGGCACATGCGCGCCGCCGTCAACGGTCTCGACCTCGCTCCGATGGACGAGGCGATGCTCTGGGCGTACCTCGAGCGCGCGGCGCACGCCATGGTGAACGCCGCGGGCGACGTCAGCGGGACAGGCTCCACGCCCGACGCTTGACGAGCACATGGCCGCGGGTCGTCGTCAGGCGGCTCCACGGCCCCGTCTCGAACAGACGGACGGGTTCACCCTCGGCCAGGAACCCGAGGCTCTCGGCCGCGAACGCGGCTCCAGCGGGCAGGTGCTCCTCACCGTTGACGGGCCTCCCCCAGACCTCGGCGCGGACGCGGCGCACGACGGCGTCGCCGGCGGCCGTCGGGACGGCTTCTGCCACCTCGGCCATGCCCTCGCGCGCGACCCGGCGGAGCGTGCGGGCATCGATGTCGAGCTGCGCGACCCAGCCACCGCGGGGCGGCGAGATCGCGGCCCAGGTCACGGTGTGGACCTCGAGCGGGAGCTCAGCCGTGACGGCGGTCGCCGCGGTCGGGTCCAGTCCGCGTTCCTCGGCGGAGCGGTGCTCCTCGACGAGCGCGTCGAGCCGGTGGACGAACGACGCGATCGGGACGACGGCGTCGAACTCGACCGGGTCGGCCAGCGCGAACGTCCGGAGTCCGAGCACCGTCGGCACCTCGTCGAGCAACCCGACCGGGTAGAGGATCGCCGTGTAGACGGCGAGGACGCCGCCACCGGCGATGAGCCGCACCGATCCGTCCTCCACCCGGGAGGCCCGCCCCAGGTAGGTGCGGAGGTCGCCGAGGGAGGTGGTGTCGGGAAGCGTGAACGACGGGCTCATCAACGGTCGAGGATAACGGACCGCGCCCGCGGACCGCTGGGGCACCCCGCTCGGGTGGCTCGTAGACTACGGGGCGATGAACGGCCCAGCGCACGGAGGCCCGACGACGGGCGAACCGGACTTCATGCCCACCCTCCGGCTCGTGGACACGGGTGCGAGCACCGGCGAGGACATCTTCACCGGCTCGAGCCACTGGTCACCCGGCGGCCGGGTGTTCGGCGGGCAGGTCCTCGCCCAGTGCGTCGTCGCGGCGCAGACCACGATCGACGGGCGGGCCATCCACTCGATGCACGGGTACTTCCTCCGCCCCGGTGCCATCGACGAGCCGATCACGTTCGCCGTCGAGCGGATCCACGACGGCCGCTCCTTCGCCACGCGTCGGGTCCAGGCGTACCAGCGGGGTGTGCCGATCTTCTCGATGATCGCCTCGTTCCAGACGCCCGACACCGGCGTGGAGCACCAGGACACGATGCCCCTGGACGTCCCCGACCCCGAGTCCCTCCCGTCGGCCGCCGAGCTCCTCGCCGGGATCGACCACCCCGTCGCCCGCCACTGGGCGAAACGGTCGATCGACGTCCGGCACCCCGGAGGGCCGGTGTTCATCGAGGTGACCGGTGAGCGCGTCGCCCACCAGGCCGTCTGGCTCCGGGTGGCCGGTCACCTGCCCGACGACCCCGCCCTCCACCGTGCCGTGCTCGGTTACGCGAGCGACCTGTCGATCCTCGAGCCGATCATGCGGCGGCACGGCCTGGCCTGGGGCACGCCGGGGGTCAAGAGCGCGAGCCTCGACCACGCGATGTGGTGGCACCGCGACGGCCGCGCTGATGACTGGGTGCTCTACACGCAGGAGTCACCGAGCGCGCAGAGCGGCCGTGGACTGGCGATCGGCCGGATGTTCGACCGTTCGGGCCGCCTGCTGACCACGGTCGCGCAGGAGGGCATGCTCCGCGTGCCCGGGGCCTGAGCGGGGGTCTGACGGTCCCAGGAAGACCCGACGACTCCCCCACGGCTCCGGGCGCGCCCACGATGCTCATGTCCCCGTCACCAGACAGAGAGCAGAGCACCATGGACATCAACGGACGCAGCGTCTTCATCGTCGGAGGGACCTCCGGCATCGGCCTCGGACTCGCCAGACGGTTCGCCGCGGCGGGCAGCACCGTCGTCGTCGGCGGGCGGAACGTCGACCGTGTCGACGACCTCGAGACCGTCGTCGTCGACGTCACCGATCTGGCCTCCGTCCTCCACGCACGCGACACCGTCCTGCGGGACCACCCGGACCTCGACGTCGTCGTCACGATGTCGGGCGTGATGCTCCTCGAGGACCTCCGCGATCCGGCCCACTTCGCGCAGACCGCGGTGACCGTCGACGTCAACCTCCTCGGGACGATCCGGGTCATCGACGCGTTCACGCCGCACCTCATCGCGCGTGGCGGCGGTGACCTCATCACGGTGACGTCGGGGATCGCGTTCCTCCCGTTCCCCCTCATGGCGAGCTACGCGGCGTCGAAGGCCGGGGTGCACGCGTACTCGGAGGCCCTCCGCGCGCAGCTCGCCGGCACCGGGGTCGCCGTCACCGAGCTCGTCCCGCCCGCGGTCGACACGGGTGACCAGGGCGCGGTCAACCCCGCGGCCCTGCCGCTGGAGGGGTTCCTGGACGAGGTGACCGACCTGCTCACCCAGGACCCGACGCCCCACGAGATCCTGGTGCAGGGCGTGCAGATGCACCGCTGGGCGGAGCGTGACGGCACGTACGCGGACCTCGTGGCACGACGGTCGGCAGCGCTCGCGAACCTGCCCGGGCGCTGACCGGCAGCCGAACCCGGCAAGCGGGTCGTGGGCGGCGGCACGGCCGTCGCCCACGACGGTCCTACGGGCGCGAGAACGCCACGGGCTCCTCGCGGTACGCCTCGCACGCGGCACGCTCGACGTCGGTGAGGCGGCGCGGGCGGTTCGTCTCGGCGTCGACGAGCACGAGCGAGGTGGTCGCCCGGGTGAACACGACGAAGGGGTCGGTACCGGCGGGCGAGCAGACCTCGTACGAGACGTCGATGCTCGCCCCGCCGATCCGCCCGACCCACATCTGGATGTCGAGCGGCCGCCGGAGGTACGGGATCGACTGCAGGTACTCGAGCCGCTGTCCGGCGATCACCGTCAACGTCCCGGATCCGGGGCGACCGTCGATGATCGGCGGCGGCGTCTCGGACGTGCCCTCGAGTTCCTCGGGGTCCGGCGCCCAGAACGCGAGGATGCGTGCTTCCTCCAGGAGCCGGAGCATCGCCGAGTTGTTGACGTGCCCGTACGCGTCGATGTCACTCCACCGGATGCGGACGGGCACGCGCAGTCGTGCCACCGTCAGTCCCGCGTGAGCTTGCGGTACGTCGCCCGGCCGGGCTTGGCGGCATCGGCGCCGAGGCGCTGGATCTTGTTCTCCTCGTACGCCTGGAAGTTGCCCTCGAACCAGTACCAGTTCGGCACGCCGTCCTCGTTCACGCCCTCCCACGCGAGGATGTGCGTCGCGATGCGGTCGAGGAACCACCGGTCGTGGGTGATGACCACGGCACAGCCCGGGAACTCGAGGAGGGCGTTCTCCAGGCTGCCGAGGGTCTCGACGTCGAGGTCGTTCGTCGGCTCGTCGAGGAGCAGGAGGTTGCCGCCCTGCTTGAGCGTCAGCGCGAGGTTCAGTCGGTTGCGCTCACCACCGGAGAGCACGCCGGCCTTCTTCTGCTGGTCCGGGCCCTTGAACCCGAACTGCGACACGTACGCGCGCGACGGGATCTCGGTCTTGCCCACCTGGATGAAGTCGAGGCCATCGGACACGACCTCCCACAGGTTCTTGTTCGGGTCGATGCCGCCGCGCGTCTGGTCGACGTACGAGATGTCGACGGTCTCGCCGATCTTGAGGTCGCCGGCGTCGAGGGGCTCGAGGCCGACGATCGTCTTGAACAGCGTCGTCTTGCCCACGCCGTTCGGGCCGATGACGCCGACGATGCCGTTGCGCGGCAGCGTGAACGACAGGTTGTCGATGATGATCCGCTCGCCGAACTGCTTGTGCAGCTTGGCCGCGTCGATGACCTGCGAACCGAGGCGCGGCCCCACGGGGATCACGATCTCCTCGAAGTCGAGCTTGCGCGTCCGCTCGGCCTCGGCCGCCATCTCCTCGTAGCGGGCGAGGCGGGCCTTCGACTTCGCCTGGCGGCCCTTCGAGTTGCTCCGCACCCAGTCGAGCTCGTCCGACAGACGCTTGGCGAGCTTGGCGTCCTTCTTGCCCTGCACCTCGAGGCGCGCACGCTTCTTCTCGAGGTACGTCGAGTAGTTGCCCTCGTACGGGTACAGCCGCCCGCGGTCGACCTCGGCGATCCACTCGGCGACGTGGTCGAGGAAGTACCGGTCGTGGGTCACGGCGAGGACGGCGCCGGGGTACTGCTGCAGGTGCTGCTCGAGCCACAGCACGCTCTCGGCGTCGAGGTGGTTCGTCGGCTCGTCGAGCAGGAGCAGGTCGGGCTTCTGCAGCAGGAGCTTGCAGAGGGCGACGCGACGCTTCTCGCCACCGGAGAGGTGCGAGACGACCTCGTCCGCCGGCGGGCACTGGAGCGCCGCCATGGCCTGCTCGAGCTGCGAGTCGAGGTCCCACGCATCGGCCGCGTCGATCTCTTCCTGCAGGGTGCCCATCTCGGCCAGGAGCGCGTCGAAGTCGGCGTCCGGCTCGGCCATCTGGGCGGAGATCTCGTTGAAGCGGTCGAGCTTGGCCTTGATCGGGCCGACGCCTTCCTGCACGTTCTCGAGGACCGTCTTGTCCTCGTCGAGCTCCGGCTCCTGCATGAGGATGCCGACCGTGAACCCCGGCGTGAGCTTGGCCTCGCCGTTCGACGGCTGGTCGAGGCCGGCCATGATCTTGAGGATCGTCGACTTGCCAGCGCCGTTCGGGCCGACGACGCCGATCTTGGCGCCGGGCAGGAACGACATCGTGACGTCGTCGAGGATCAGTTTCTCGCCGACCGACTTGCGGGCGCGGACCATTTGGTAGATGTACTCAGCCATGTCTCGTCCAGTCTACTGAGGGGTACGGAGGACAGCGGGGGCGGTGATCACCACCCCCGGCGTCATTGGATGCTCTCGGTCTTGCCGATCAGGCACTTGCCCGTGCTGAGCACGGGAGCCGTCTCGCTCACGAACGCCGCGCCGCGGAACTGACCGATGAGGCAGGTGGACCCGACGAGCACCGACACCTGGATCGAGTCGGCGGCGCGACCGATCGAGGTCGTGTCCGGCGTGATCTGCATCGCCTTCTTCGGGAACCCCGCGTTCACGAGGGAGTTCACGATCGCCGCGTCGTCGGGGTGCGCGTTCGACGTGGTGAGCGTGTGCGCGGCGTCGTCGAACCGGCCCTTCGCCGCGATGGCGGCGGCGTCCATCGTCGCGGTCGGGACGGGGACGTCCGTCGGGGTCGAGATCGCCGTGGCCGTCGTGCTCGCGGAGACGCTGCTGCTCGGCGGTGCGGACACCGTGTCGTGGTCACCGCCGCCCGTGCAGGCGCTCACGCCGATCCCGGCGAGCATCGTGATCGCCAGGACCATCGGGAGCCTGCCTCGCATGGACGCGTCCTTCCTGCGACGGCGGTCCCCCCGGCGGCGCCGCACCAGTGTACGGGCAGGACCCGGGCGGGCCGGGAGACCACTGCCCGTCACGCCGTGGCGTCCACCGCGAGGGCCGAGGGGTCGTGACGGTCCGGGCCAGGGGCCGGTGCGGCGTCGTCGTCGGGCACGACGCCGTCGGGGCCCACGCCCGCGAACTCCGGTGCCACGAACATCCCCGGTGTCGAGGCGAGACCGTCGCCATCCGGGCCGCCGTCGTCCAGGTTCCCGTCCATGGAGCCAGCGTCGTCGGCACCGGGCGTCGCCCCCAGCGCGCCGGCTGCGACCTCGACCGCGACGGCACCGGCCACCGCGCGTTCCTCGGCCGACGGCGCGTCACCCGGAGCCGCCATCTCGTCGGCCGTCTGCCGCGGCGTGCGGCGCCACTGACCGCGCCCGTAGGCCAGGTCGTGCCCGATCGCGTCGGCGTCGATCTCGACCGCGAGCCCCGACCGGTCCTGGCGCTCCCACGTCCGGACCCGCAACCGCCCCGCGACGAGCACCCGGTCCCCCTTGACGACGGAACCGGTGCAGTTCGACGCCAGGCTGCGGAACGCGGTGACCGTGAACCAGTTCGTGTCGCCGTTCACCCAGGCGGAGTTGGCGCGGTCCCACCGCCGCGACGGCGACGCCAGTCGGAAGCTCGTGATGGCCAGGCCGGTCCCCGTGACGAGGTGCCGTGGTTCGGTCGCGACGATGCCGCGGATGGTGATCGTGTCGTTCATGCCCCGATCGTCGGGCCTGGCCCGACGCGGCGAGGCGCTGTCGACCACACCGGTGGACAACCGCCCCGACCGGTCCCTTGGGGACGACGTCCGGTCAGTGGGCGCGGAACTCGGGCCGCTCGGCCAATGGCCCGAGCGCCGCGTGCACGGCACGCTTCGCCGACTCGAGCGTCGGGTACGACGCGTGTCGGTCCTCCCGGCCGTACAGCGCGACGCGGAACCCGGCTTCGGTGCGGTGGATGCTGCCCACCGCACCGGCCGGTCCGATCGCGACCCAGGTGTCCGTCGTGCGTGTGGTGACACGCTCGTCCGTCGTCGTCATCGTCGACCACCTCCTCGTGGTCCCGCGCCGTCCGACGACCGGATCGGTGTCCGGCTACGACGCCAGGATGTACTGAGCGTACGCCCGGCGCACCTTGTTCACCTTGGGCACCGCGACGGCCATGCAGTAGCCCTGACCCGGGTTCTTCGCGAAGAAGTCCTGGTGGTACTCCTCGGCCCGGTAGAACTCCGTGAGCGGCTCGATCGTCGTGACGATGGTGCCGTCCCAGATGTCAGCCGCACGCTCGATCGCGCGCTCGAACAGGGCACGCTGCTCGTCGTCGGCCGGGAACATCGCCGACCGGTACTGGGTGCCGACGTCGGCGCCCTGACGGTTGAGCTGGCGCGGGTCGTGCAGCGTGAAGAAGACGTCGAGGATGACGTCGGCGGGG
The DNA here is from genome assembly GCF_003234875.1 of Curtobacterium sp. MCBD17_028. Lineage (NCBI taxonomy): Bacteria > Bacillati > Actinomycetota > Actinomycetes > Micrococcales > Microbacteriaceae > Curtobacterium > Curtobacterium sp. MCBD17_028. Next base: position 11,885 of record NZ_QKTQ01000007.1, read on the forward strand.
ATCACGGTCTCGTCGAAGGTGACGGCGACCGCTTCGGCGTGCCCGGTCCGGCCGGTGCACACGAGCTCGTACGAGGGGTCGGCGACCGTCCCGCCGACGTAACCGGACACGACGTCCTGCACGCCCTGGAGCGTGCGGTACACCGCGTCGAGACACCAGAAACAACCACCTGCGAGCACGAACGTCGTCATGGGGGCAACCTACCTTCCGCGGCCGGGCGACTCCCGGCTGGGTGGTCAACGACGACGGGCCCCTCGCCATTCCCCGGCCCGCCCTCCACACGGGAGGCACGGCGCCCGTCGTCCACACCGGTCGCGGTCGCGCGCTGCGCTGTCGGCGGGTGCTCCTAGCGTCGTCGTCGAGCCGGGAACCGCCTGGCGGACGAGGAGGCGACATTGGAGACGACAGCAGCTCCCTGGCGGATCGGGACGCCACGGCCGGTCGCGCGTTCCCGTGGCGGCCTCCGCGTCCTCGACGTGCGTGAGGACCTGAGCCGGGTGACCCGCGCGAACGGCGAGATCGTCGGGTACGTGGACCGCGTCGAGGTCGCGGGCGCTCCGGCGTACCGAGCGCGCCGATACGTCCCCGCCGAGCGTCGCTTCGTGGCGCTCCCCACGGTGTGGGACCCGGACGACGCCGTCGACTGCCTGCGCTGGTGACACCGATCGGACCCTCCGCGGGGCGGTTCTCCGCAATGGCCTGTCGCACGCCGACGGCGCCGTGAGCCATGGATATGGTGCGCACATGCAATGGTGGAACAGCTTCATCGACTGGTCGGGTTCGGCCCATGGTTGGCGACTCATCTCGGGCGCGATCATCCCGTTCGTCGCGATCGTCGTCGCGGGCATCGTCGCGGCCCTCATCGGTCGCGGTGCCACCAAGCGCGTCGTGGCGATGCAGGAGCGCGAAGCGAAGAACGCCGCCGTCGCCGGCGTGATCTCCGCCGCCCGCAAGGCGGCGACCTGGGGTGCGCTGGGCCACGACGAGCGTTCCTACGCGGATCACCTGGCCGAGGACGCCGACATCCGGCTGCGGCTCCTGCCCGTGGTCGGTGCACCCGTGGCGGCGAACTGGGCGCAGCACGAGATCGCCGACATCAAGAAGCACTCGTCGACCTTCAGCTTCCAGGCCGAACAGTCGCTGTCCGAGTTCCGTGACCGGATGCTCGAGTGGCAGGCGCGGCCGTCCAGGGCACGCAAGCTGTTCCGCGCGGACCTGGAGCGCTGGAAGTTCGAGAGCCCGGACCCCGACGCCGACCTCGTCAAGCGCCAGCAGGAGTGGAACGCGGACCAGACCGACGCGGTACGGGCGGGATCCGGTGCCGAGCGCGGTGCCACGACGACGCCCCTCCCCGCCGGGCGCTCGGACGCGACGGGCACGACCGCGACGGGCACGACCGCGGCGAGCGGGACCGCCGACGGCGCCGCCGGTGGGGTGACGGTCGGTTCGGGGACCGCTCCGCGTCCGGCGCCGATCGCACCGGTGCTCCCCCGTGTGGATCGCAGCCCCCTGCCCGACCGCAGTGCTTCGGCAGCTCGCGGCACACTGACCGACCGCAGTGCTTCGGCAGACAGCAGCAGCGCCCCGGCGGACCGCGCCCCTTCGGCACGGCCGGTCGGGACACCGGAGCGCGAGGCGGGAGCCGACGGATCGGCAGCGGTGGCGCCGTCCGGCACGGCAGTGTCCGGTACCGGCGGGACCGAGGCGGACCGGCAGACGGCCGTGATGCCGGCAGTGGCCCTCGCACGACCGTCGACGTCGGAGCGTCCGGCGACCCAGTCCCCGACCGCGGCCCCGGCCCCGGCCCCGGTCGCCCCGGTGAGCGCGGATGAGTCCGGCGAGCAGGGCCGACCGGCGGGCGAGCTGACGGACCCGAAGGTCGACGCGGCCGGGCCCGCGACCACGAACACGACGTCGATCCCGACCCGCATCGCCGACGCGCCGGTCGAGCCGGCCGATCCCGACGAAACAGACGAGGCGCCGTACGGTTCGCCGGTCAGCGCAGCGGAACTCCGGCGCCGGGCCGACCAGGACGACGACTGATCGAGCGCGCGCTCAGACGGACCACATGGACGGCCGCTCCCTCGACGGGGGCGGCCGTTCGTCGTCGCGCGCCCCCGGCAGGATTCGAACCCGCGACAGGATGGGTAGAAACCATCTGCTCTTCCACTGAGCTACGGAGGCCTGCGAGCGATTGTACGGCGTGGCCGTGGACGGCGACGGGTCGCGTGCCGGGACGGCGGGGACGCGTCAGGGCAGCGCGCGGGCGAGCGCCGTCAGCAGCTGGTCCGGTCGTGGGACCCCTGCGGCACGGAACACCTCGTCACCGTCCGCCCCGCTGATGACGATGGTCGGCGTGGAGCGGATGCCGAGCGCCTCGAGCCGGTCCGGGTGCGCCGCGACGTCGAGCTCCCGCACCTCTAGCGCGGGGACGAGCCGCTGTGCCTCGCCGACGACCCGTCGTGCCGCGGCGCAGGGGGCGCAGAACGCGGACGTGTACAGGTCGAGGTGCATGCGGGGCGGAACGCGATCCGGCCGGCCTCCATTCCCGGAGGCCGGCGGACGCGGGTCAGGGGCGGTCGAACTCGCCGGTGCGGTCGCCCCGGTTCTCGAGTGCGTCGACGGGATCCGAGTGCTCGGCGTCCCAGCGGTAGTCGACGTGCACCTGGTCGACGACCTGCTTGGCGTTCTCGGCCTTGTAGGTGAACGCGGTCTCGAGCCCGTCGACGATCGCGAACGCCGTCACCTCGTCGTCCCACGTGTCGCTCGTCGCGGTGCGGGTGTCCGTCGTGCCGTTGAAGGGGCCGTCGTGGTAGATGGCGGTGTACTCGTCGCCCTCGTGGATGGTGATGTCGCTCATTCGTCCCTTCTACCAGTCGGGGGCATCGAGCGGCCCGCGCATCGGGCACCACGAGGACGGTCGGGACGGCAGCCCTTGTCGGATACATAGCTCGGCTATAGAATTGTCGGCATGGACGATCGCGAGGCCACCATCGAGGCGCTCCTCGTGTCCGTGAATCGACTGATCCGTCGCGCTGCCCGCGCCAGCGGCAACACGACCTCGTCGGCCGTGTGGCGGACCCTCGGCATCCTCGACAGCGACGGCACGATGCGCCTCGGCGAGCTCGCCGCGGTCAGCCGGGTCAGCCAGCCGACGATGACCAAGCTCGTCGCGGGCATGGTCACGGACGGCCTCGCGAGCCGGACCACCGACCCGGAGGACTCCCGGGCCGGCCTCATCACGATCACCGACGCCGGTCACCAGGCCATCCGGGACTGGCGCGCCACCCTCGCGCGCGAGGTCGGTCCGCTCTTCGCGGACCTCGACCCCGACGAGTGGGACACCCTGCACCGAGCAGCGACCCTCGTCACGGCGAGGGTCAGGACGGAGACACCCGCGTGACGGATCACGCAGCACCGACCGGCACCGGCCACGGCCCCACCGGCCACGGCAGCAGCAGCAGCAGCAGCAGCAGCAGCAGCAGCAGCAGCATTCTCAAGCAGTCCTCGGCGGTCTGGGCGATCGCCTTCGCCTGCGTCGTGGCGTTCATGGGCATCGGGCTCGTGGACCCGATCCTCCCGGCGATCGCGCAGTCCCTCAAGGCCACGCCGACGCAGACCGAGCTCCTGTTCACGAGTTACCTCGCGGTGACGGGCGTCGCGATGTTCTTCACGAGCTGGGTCTCGAGCCGGATCGGCGCGAAGAAGACGCTCATGATCGGGCTCGCGCTCATCGTGCTGTTCTCGGTGCTCGCCGCCACGTCCGGCAGCGTCTGGCACATCATCGACTTCCGCGCCGGGTGGGGGCTCGGCAACGCGCTCTTCATCTCGACCGCGCTCGCCACGATCGTCGGTGCGGCGTCGGGCGGGACGGCCTCGGCGATCATCCTGTACGAGGCGGCGCTCGGGCTCGGCATCGCGATCGGTCCGCTGGTCGGCGGGCTCCTCGGGTCGATCAGCTGGCGCGGGCCGTTCTTCGGCGTGACGACGCTCATGGCGATCGCGTTCGTGGCGATCCTCGTGTTCCTCCGGGGCAACGGGGTGGAGAAGCCGTCGCCCACCCCGCTGTCCGCCCCGTTCCGCGCGCTCGGTCGTCCGGCGCTGGCCGCCCTCGCCGCGACCGCGCTGTTCTACAACATCGGCTTCTTCGTGCTCCTCGCCTACACGCCGTACCCGCTCGGCTTCGGCGCGCTCGGCATCGGCTTCACCTTCTTCGGTTGGGGTGTCGGCCTCGCGGTCACCTCGGTGTGGGTCGCGCCGATGCTGACGGCCCGGCTCCGGCGCACGTCGGTGCTCCGGCTCGCGCTGCCGCTGCTGGCGCTCGACCTGTTCGCGGCGGCGGTCGTGGTGCACAGCCAGGTCGGCCTGGTGATCTGCGTGGTGATCGGCGGTCTCGTGCTCGGCGTGCTCAACACCGTCCTCACCGAGAGCGTCATGGAGGCCACGGACCTGCCCCGTGCCGTTGCGTCGAGCGCCTACTCGGCCGTCCGGTTCATCGGCGGCGCGGTGGCCCCGCCGGTCGCGACGCTGCTCGCGGACGCGATCGCCCCGAGTGCCGCGTACGTCTTCGCCGGCGCGTCCGTCACGGTCGCCTTCGTCGTGACGCTCGTCGCGGCGCGCGCACTCCGCCGCGTCGACGACGGACCCGAGCCCCAGCGCATCGAGGCGGAGGCCGTCAGCGCCGGCGAGGTGAGCTGACCACCGGACGTCCGCCGCGCCTCCCGACCGCACGCGGCCCGGCCGGGAGGCCCGACCCCGCCCCCAGGACCGTCACCGGACCGGCATAGGATCGAGCACATGTCCACGTCACACGACCGCCTCGTCTGGATCGACTGCGAGATGACGGGGCTCGACCTCGACGCCGACGAACTCGTCGAGGTCGCGGTCGTCGTCACGGACTTCGATCTCGAGCCGGTCCACCCGGGCTTCGACATCGTCATCAAGCCGAACCAGTCGGCACTCGACAACATGAACGACTTCGTGCGGAACATGCACACGACCTCGGGCCTCATCGACGAGATCCCGAACGGCGTGAGCCTGGCCGACGCGGAGTACCAGGTGCTCGAGTACATCCTGCGGCACGTCCCCGCCGAGGGCTCGGCCCCGCTGGCGGGCAACACGATCGGCACCGACCGGTCGTTCCTCGCGCGGTACATGCCCCGGGTCGACAACCACCTGCACTACCGCAGCGTCGACGTGTCGAGCATCAAGGAACTCTGCCGCCGCTGGTTCCCGCGCGTGTACTTCAACGCACCGGAGAAGCACGGCGGCCACCGCGCCCTGGCCGACATCCTCGAGTCGATCCGGGAGCTCGAGTACTACCGGCGCGCGGGGTTCGTCGCCGAGCCGGGGCCGGCCACCGAGGACGTGCGCGGGATCGCGGAGCAGGTCGTCGACAAGTGGGAGTCCCGGCTGGCCGCACCGCAGGCCTGACCGGCAGCGCGGCGCCGGACTGTCCGCTCGACGCGGACGCCCCGGACTGGGGTCACCAAACCCCGAGCCGGGCCGCCTCGAACACATAGCGTGTCCAGCACCATGCGCAGCGCGACCACCACCACGGCCTCCCGCATCATCAGCGTCGGGGGCGTCCGCGGGGACCTCGTCGTCCCGAACGACGACCTCGTCGGTCCCATCGACTCGTCCGACGAGTGGATCCGCCGCCGCACGGGGATCGTCACGCGTCGGCACGCGCGCAAGGAGGTCCTGGTCGAGGACCTCGCCGAGCAGGCCGGGCGCAGTGCGATCGAGGCCGCCGGGATCGACCCCGAGCAGGTCGACGTCGTCATCGTCGCGAGCATCTCGTGGATGCAGACCACGCCCGCGATGGCGCCCCTCGTGGCGCATCGGCTCGGCACCGGACCCGGCACCGCCGCGTTCGACGCCAACGCCGCCTGTGCGGGCTACTGCTACGGGATCGGCCAAGCGGATGCGATGATCCGCTCGGGGCTCGCGAGGCACGTCCTGGTGATCGGTGCCGAGAAGATCTCCGACTTCATCGAGCCGACCGACCGCACGATGTCGTTCATCATGGGTGACGGCTCGGGAGCCGCACTCGTCGGACCGAGCGACACCCCCGGCATCGGCCCGACCGTGTGGGGGTCGGACGGCCGCCTCAACGGCGCGATCGGGCTGACACACTCGTGGCTCGACTTCAAGTACGCCGCCGACGACGAGCGTGTGCCGTGGCCGACCGCGCGCCAGGACGGACCGAGCGTGTACCGGTGGACGCAGACGGCGCTGCCGGAGCTCGCGCTCAAGGCGATCGCGGACGCGGGCCTGACCCCGAAGGACATCGAGGTCTTCGTGCCGCACCAGGCGAACCTCCGGATCGTCGAGGGACTGCACGACCGGCTCGGACTCGCCGACGACGTCATCGTCGCGCGCGATATCGTCGACACGGGCAACACGTCGTCCGCGTCGGTGCCGCTCGCGACCGAGCGGCTGCTGCGTGAGGGACTCGCGCAGCCGGGCCAGATCGCCCTGCAGTTCGGGTTCGGCGCCGGGCTGGCGTACGCCGCGCAGGTCGTGCGGCTGCCCGAGCACGTGGGCGTCGCCGGACCCGGCGCGCCCGTCCCGGTCGCGGAACCGGTCGCCGTGTGAGTCCCTGGACGTCGGCGGGCGCCGCGCCTGCCGAACCGAGGAGCACCGTGACCGCCGAACAGCCCACCGTCGTCGTGACCCGCCCCGCGCCGGGCGTCGTCCTGGCGACGCTGTCCCGCCCGGAGCGGCTCAACGCGATCACGGTCGGGATGTTCGCCGAGCTCGAGGAGCTCGCCGCATCGCTCGCCCGCGACGAGCACGTCCGCGTGCTCGTGCTCACGGGCGCCGGCCGGGGGTTCTCGTCCGGCTACGACCTCGACGAGGCGAAGGAGCTCCCGCAGCTCACCGCCATGGGGATGCTCGCCCGCCAGGAGGCCGCGGCACGCGCGCTCGTCGGCCTCCGGTCCCTGCCGATCCCCGTCGTCGCGGCGGTGAACGGTCCGGCCGCCGGTGGCGGGTTCTCGCTGGCCCTCGCGGCGGACATCCGACTCGCCGCCCCCACGGCCACCTTCGTCGCGTCGTTCGTCCGGATCGGCCTGTCCGCCGGTGATCTCGGGTTGTCCTGGCTCCTCCCACGCGTGATCGGGTCGGGCCGCGCCGCGGAGATCACGTTGACCGGTCGCGCGGTCGACGCCGCCGAGGCGGAGCGGATGGGACTCGTGTCCCGCGTCGTCCCGGCGGAGTCCCTGCTCGAGGAGGCGCTGGCCACCTCGGCCGCGATCGTGGGGAACTCGCCGTCGGGCGTCCGGTTCTCGAAGCGAGCGCTGCAGCACAACCTCGAGATCGGGTCGTACGCCGCGGCGGTCGAGTACGAGAGCCGAGGACAGGCGCTGCTGTCCCGGACCGCGGACATGGCCGAGGCGCTCGACGCGTTCCTGAACCGGCGCCCGCCCGAGTTCACCGGGCAGTGACCGCCCCTACCGCTGGTCGGCCCCGGCACCCTCCGCCTGCTGCGCCTTCGTCGCGGCCGCAGCGGCCTTGCCCCGAGCGCGGATCGCGGCCCAGTCGTCCGCGGTGAGGTGGGTGAGGTCCGAGAACGTCGACGGTCCGGCGAGCCGCTGCCCGCCGTCCATCGCGATCGTCTCGCCGGTCAGGTAGTCACACGCGTCGGACAGCAGGAACATGACGAGGTTCGCGACCTCGTCGGGGCGCCCGAACCGGCCCGCGGGGACGCCGCGCACGTCGGTGGCCCCGATGACCGAGCTGTCCCCGGGGTCGAGGACGTCCCAGGCGAACTCCGTCGGCACCGGACCGGGCGCGACGGCGTTCAACCGGATCCCGTAGTGCGCCCACTCGACGGCGAGCGACATCGTCATCGCGTTCACGGCGGCCTTCGACATCGCCGACGGCACGACGTAGGCCGAACCGGTCTCGACCCACGTGGTCAGGAGGGACACGACGGCGCCGGGGAGGCCCTCGCGGATCCATCGGCGACCGACGGCGTGCGTGACGTGGAACGAGCCGTTGATCACCGTCGAGGTCACCGCGGCGAACGCGCGCGCGGACAGCGACTCGGTCGGGGCGATGAAGTTCGCGGCGGCGCCGTTGACGAGCCCGGTGAGGGGACGACCCCCGGCGTGCATCCGGTCGACCGCGGCGTCGACGGCCTCGGCGTCACGCACGTCGACCGAGTCGACGACGATCCGCGACGGGTCACCGAGCATCGCGATCTCGCTCGCGGCGGCGTCGAGCACGGCACGGCGGCGGCCCCAGAGCACGACCTCGGCCCCGTGGGCGACGAGGGCGCCGGCGATCGCCTTGCCCAGGCCGGACCCGCCGCCGGTCACGAGGATCCGATCGCCCTCGAGGAGGGTCGGCGAGTAGGGATCGCGCCGCTCACCGTCCGCTGGTCCACGTGCCAAGGTCCACCACCGTTCCGGTCCACCTGGCAGCCGGTGTCGTTCGGGTCGACACCGTGTCACTGCCGTTCAGCACGCTACCAGGAGGGCGGTCCCCGCCCGTCCGGTCACGGGCCGGTGACGACCACCTTGCCGAGGGCGTCGCGGGACTCGATGAGGCGCATCGCCTCGGCGGCCTCGACGAACGGGAACACACGCCCGACGACGGGGTGGATCCGTCCCGCCGCCATGAGGTCCTGCACGGCGTCGCGGACCATGCGCAGCGTGCCGGGGTACTCGGCGTCCATGGTGTCCATCGAGATCCCCGTGACGGACAGGTTCCGCAGGAGCAGCCGGTTCACCCGGACCTCGGGGATCGAACCGCCGGCGAACCCGATGACGACGAGCATCCCACCCGTGCGGAGCGCCCGCAGCGAGTCGGTGAAGCGGTCGCCGCCGACGGGGTCGAGCACGGCGTCGACCCCGTGGCCGTCGGTCAGGCGCAGGACGTCGTCCTTCCAGGGGCCGTCCGACCGGATGACCTCGTCGGCACCCGCCCGGCGCGCGAGCTCCGCCTTGTCGTCCGACGAGACGACCGCGATCGCGCGGACGCCGAAGGCGTCGGCGAGGTCGAGCAGGGCTGTCCCGACGCCGCCGGCCGCGCCGTGGACGAGCACCGTGCCTCCCGGACGGACGCCCGACCGGTGCAGCGCGAACCAGGCGGTCGAGTAGTTGAGGTACACCGCCGCCCCCTGGGCGAACGACATGTCGTCGGGGAGTTTCGCCGTGTAGTCCGGCGCGACGACCGCCCGCTCGGCCATGCCGCCCCAGAACACGATGCTGCCGACGCGGTCGCCCTCCGCGAAGCCACTCGCCGGGTCCGCCTCGACCACGACACCCGCGATCTCGCTGCCGAGCACGTAGGGGGTGGGCGTGCCGTACTGGTAGCGGCCCCGGCTCTGCAGGACGTCGATGACGCTCAGGCCCACCGCACGGACCTCGACGACGACCCGGACGCCGCCCGCACGGTGGTGGTGGTGTCCGGGTTCCGGGACGTCTCGGACGACCGCCGCGTCGGGACCGTCCAGCCGCTCGATGACGATCGCCTGCACCCGTCGAGCCTAGCCGCGGCTCCGAACACGGCGGGACCGCTCGTTGGAGGATCACCACCGTCCGGTCGCCGAACCGTGGTGGGACCTCCACCGATTCGACCCCCGGACCCGCTGCGAGGATGGACCGCATGACCAGCACCCGCGTCGCCGTCACCGGCCTCGGCGCCGTCTCCCCCGTCGGCGCCGACGCCCCGAGCACCTGGGCGGCGTTCCTCGCCGGTCGCTCCGGTGTCGCCCTGATCGAGGACGACTGGGCGGCGGACCTGCCGGTCCGCATCGGTGCGCGCGTCGACGCGGACCTCGGCGCGCACCTGACGGTGCGCGAGACGAAGCGCATGGACCGCGCGGAGCAGATCGCCATGGTCGCTGGCCGGGAGGCGTGGGCCCACGCCGGGTACGACGGCCCCCTCACGGACGACGACCGGGACCGCGCCGCCGTGGTCGTGGGCACCGCGATCGGCGGCCTGCACTCGACCATCGAGCAGCAGCACGCGCTCGAGCGGTCGGGATCCCGCAAGGTGCTCCCCCACACCGTCACGATGATGATGGCGAACGGCGCCGCGGCCTGGCTCTCGATGGCGATCGGCGCCCGCGGCGGGGCCAGTGCGCCCGTGTCCGCGTGCGCGTCGAGCACCGAGGCCCTCGGGCAGGCGCGGATGCTCATCGCGTCCGGCGCGGCCGACGTCGTGCTCGCCGGCGGCACCGAGGCCTGCGTCGAGGGCCTCACGCTCGCGGCGCTCGCCCAGACCCGCGCGTTGTCGCGGCGGCAGGACGACCCGAGCCGTGCCTCCCGGCCGTTCGCGGCCGACCGCGACGGCTTCGTGCTCGGCGAGGGGGCGGCGATGCTCGTGCTCGAGTCCGAGGACCACGCCCGCGCACGCGGCGCCCGGGTGCTCGCGTGGCTCGACGGGTCGGCCGTGACGAGCGACGCCCACGACATCGTCCAGGCCGACCCGGACAACCAGGCGCGCACCATGACGCTCGCCCTGCGGGTGGCGGGTGTCCCCGGGTCCGAGATCGGGTTCGTGCACGCCCACGCGACCTCGACGCCGCTCGGGGACCTCAACGAGTCACGCGCGATCCTGTCGTCCGTCGGGGCGCACCCCGTCGTGACGTCGACGAAGTCCATGACGGGGCACCTGCTCGGGGCGTCCGGCGCGCTCGGGGCGGTGGCCGTGGTCGAGGCCCTGCGGACCGGGACGGTCCCGCCGACGACGAACGTCGACGCCGTGGACCCCGAGGTCGAGGTCGACGTGGCGACGACACCGCGGACGGTCGACACCGGGGTCGCCCTGCTCAACTCGTTCGGCTTCGGCGGCCACAACGCGTCGCTCGTGTTCGCGCGCGCGTAGGGCGGGCCTCCCGCGGAGCTACCGCGCCACGTCGTCGCCGAGCCCGAACACCCGCCGTGCGTTGCCGCTCGTGAACGCCTCGCGGTCGGCGTCCGAGTCGAACTCGCCGAGGAACCGCTCGACGTCCGCGCGCGTGGGCCGCTGGAACGGGTAGTCGGTCGAGAACACGAGGCGGTCGACCGACGTGACGGTCAGGGCGTGCCGGAGGAGCGCGGGGTTGAACATGCCCGACGTCGTCACGACGACGTTCGACCGCAGGTACTCGACCACCGACCGGTCGAGCCCAGCGGTGCGCGCGAGGCTCTGGATGCGGTCGACCCAGAACAGCAGGAGTTCGCCCCAGTGCCCCAGGACGATCTGGAGGTCCGGGTGCCGGTCGAACGTGCCCCGGGCGATCAGACGGAGCGCCGCCACCGCGGCCTCGAGGTGCCAGCCCCACCCGAAGGTCGACAGCGCGAGGTCGGTCATCGGGTCGAAGCCGGAGTAGGACGCCTCGCGCACGGCCCGCGGTGGGATCTGCGGGTGGATGAACACCGGGAGGCCCCGGGCGGCCGCCGCGGCGAACAGGTCGTCGTACCGTGGGTCGTCGAGGGGGACGTCGCCCGTACGGCCGTAGACCATGGCCCCGACGAAGCCGAGGTCGGCAGCACGCTCGAGCTCGGCGACGACCGCGCTCGGCTCCGCCATCGGCAACGTCGCCATCGCACGGAAGCGCTCGGGACGGCGCGCGACCGCGGCGGCCGCTGCGTCGTTGAGGTCGCGGCTCGCCGCCACCGCGTCGGCGGGGTCGAGTGGTCCGGTCGCGGGCGGGGCCACGGACAGGACCTGCAGGTCGACCCCCTGCTCGTCCATGACGGCGAGGCGCGCGGCGTCGAGGTCCTCGAGCAGGGCGAGGGTGTCCCCGTGCTCGTTGAGGACGAGGCTGTCGTCCCGACGGTCCCCGGGGAGCCGTTCGAGGGCCTCGCGGAGGTCGGGGGTCGTCCAGTGTTCTTCGATGGCGATGACGGTCACGCTCCGGAGCCTGCCACGTGGGCGCGCCGCGGGTTCGTGGCGCGCCCCTAGCCCACGGGGACGCCGATGCGGTCCGCCTCGAGCGACCGCCGGAGCGCGGCGAGCGCCGCGCCCGTCGCGGCGACCTGGTCGTCGTCGAGCACCGGTGCGAGGAGGGAGTCGAGCAGAGCGTCGAAGGTGCGCTCTGCCTCGGCGACCAGCTCCGCCCCGCGTCCGGTGAGCCGGAGGAGCGAGGACCGGCCGTCCACCGGGTTGGGGACGCGCGTGACCCAGCCCCGGCCCTCCAGGCGGTCGACCCCCTTGCTGATCGCGCCGATCCCGGCGGCGACGGTGCGGGCGACGTCACCGACCCGTGCATCGGGGTGCGCGCGGAGGTACCGGAGCATCTCGAACTGGGACGCGACGATGCCGTGGTCGGTGCGGAGCCGGTCGGTGAGGGCGTTGTAGACGCGGGTCTCGCACCGCACCAGGTCGTCGAAGAGCGCCGCGCGGCGGGCGGTTGCCGAAGTACTTGCCATGGCATACAGTCTACGATGCATGCCGCGGCATGCAGTTTCCGAACGAGGAGGACGACATGACGAGAGCAGCACGACGGGCCCTGGACACGGCACTGCGGGCGACGGCGCACGCGGACGAGCCGGGATCGATCGAGGAGATGCGCGCCGACTTCGCGGCGCTGATGGCCCGGTTCCCGGTCCCCGGGGGCGTCCGGCGCAGCGCGGTCGAACTCGGCGGCCGCCCGGCGGTCCTCGTCGAACCCGAGGGTGAGGCCGGTCCGGGGACGATCCTGTACTTCCACGGCGGCTCCTGGCTGCTCGGCTCCCCCGACACGGCGATGGCCCTGACCACGGAGCTCGTCCTGCGGACCGGGGTCCGAGCCGTCTCGCTCGACTACCGGCTCGCGCCCGAGCACCCGTTCCCCGCCGCGATCGAGGACGGTGTCGCGGCCTTCCGCGACCTCGTCGACCAGGGCGAGGACCCCGCGACCATCGCCTTCGCGGGCGACTCCGCGGGTGGCGGCCTGAGCGTCACGACGAGCATCGCGGCGCGGGACGCCGGCCTGCCGACGCCCGCCGCGATCGTCGCGTTCTCACCCGGACTCGACCACACCCGCACGGGTGCGTCGATGACCACGAAGGACGGCGTCGACCCGTTCCTCACCGCGGCCGGCATGCGCCGGACCGGCGCGCTCTACCTGGCGGGCCAGGACCCGTACCAGCCGTTGCTCGCCCCGGCGGTGGTCGGCGACCTGACGGGCCTGCCGCCGATGCTCCTGCAGGTCGGGACGAACGAGGTGCTCCTCGACGACGCCGTCCGCCTGGCCACCCGGGCCGTGGAGGCCGAGGTCGACGTGGTCCTCGACGTCACCGCCGACGTGCCGCACGTGTTCCAGACGTTCGTCGGGACGCTCGACGAGTCGGACCGGGCGCTCGACCGAGCCGCGCTCTTCCTGACGCAGCACCTCGGGCGGGGCTGACCGGCGGTCAGCGGCGGGGCACGACGATCGCAGGTGGTGCCGGGGGGAGCGACGCGTTCGACCGGGAGGCCCGGAACGCGTCGAGCACGAGGGTCGCGGACCGCCGCGCCACGGCCTCCCGGTCGGCCGTCGCCACGGACGGGGCGGCACGTCCGGCGATGAGCACGAGGACGACATCGTCGACCCCCACGTCGATGCGCAGTGCGCCGACGAGCTGCGCCCGCCGCACGAGATCGGCGATGATCCGGAGCAGTGCCGTGCGGTGGGTGTGCAGGGCCTCGCCGGACGGGTGGGCCGCCGTCATCGCTTCCGTGAAGCCCCGGTTCCGCGCGTTGAGCACGGCCAACGCGACGACCATCGAGCAGAAGCCGTGCCACGGGTCCGGATGGGCCGCGCCGTCCTCGACGGCCGCACGACAGGCGCGGAGCTCGTCGGCGAAGGCGGCGTCCATGAGCGCCTGCTTCGTCGGGAACCGGCGGTAGAGGGTCGCCGGCCCGATGTCGGCGCGTCGAGCGACCTCGCGCATCGTGACCGCGAGGCCGCGCTCGGCGAACAGGGCACGCGCGGCGTCGAGTGCTCGGTCGCGGTTGTCCTGGGCGTCGGTCCGCAGGATGTGAGGCAATCGATCCCCCGTGGTTCCCACTTCGGCGAAGTGGACGGGAGCGTCCACTACCGTCCCGAGCGTACCGCGGGTGCGGTGCTCGGAACGGAGGACGACGTGCGTGCAGTTGTGATCGAGCGGTTCGGCGACCCGGACGGGATGGTGGTGACGGACCTCCCGGCCCCGGTCGCCGGACCGGGGCAGCTCGTCATCGGGACCGAGGCGATCGGCGTCGGCGGGGTCGACGCGGTCATCCGGCGCGGCACGCTCGGCGGCCGCGGAGCCGGGGGCGGCCTGGTGCCGGGCAGCGAGGTCGCCGGCACCGTGACGTCCGTCGGCGACGGCGTCGACACCGCGTGGATCGGCCGCCGGGTCTGGGCGTTCACGGGCCGCGGGGGCGGGTACATCGAGCAGGCCGTGGCGAGGATCGGGGACGTCGTCGCCCTGCCGGCCGATCTCACCTCGACCGACGCGGTGACCCTGGGGAGCGCCGCCCCCGTCGCGCACTTCGCGCTCGAGCACGCCCGGCTGGTGCCGGGAGCGTCCGTGCTCGTCCGCGGTGCGGCCGGGAGCATCGGCATCGCCGCGGTGGAGCTCGCCGTCCGTGGTGGTGCCGGCACCGTCGCGGTGACGACGTCGTCGGCGGAGCGGGGGCAGCGACTCCGCGCGCTCGGGGCCACCCATGTCCTGGATCGCGCAGGCTCGGGCGATGCCACGGCGCCCGATGCGTTCGACGTGGTCCTGGACGTCGTCGGCGGAGCGGACGTCGGGCGGTTCATCGACCGGTTGGCCGCGAACGGCCGCATGGTCATGGTCGGCGCCGTCGCGGGGATGCCCCCTGCGGACTTCGGTACGGCGCTCCTCCGGTCGTTCCAGCGGTCACGCTCGTTCGCGACGTTCAGCCTCGACACGGTCCCGACCGCGGCACGGGACGCGTTCCGCGTCGACGCGTTCGCGGCCGCCGCGCGCGGGGAACTCCATGCGGTGGTCGACACGGTGCTGCCGCTCGAACGGGCCGCGGAGGCGCATCGGCGGATGGACGACGGCAGCGTCTTCGGGCGGATCGTCCTGACACCCTGACGGCACATGCGCGCCCTGGGCGTGTCGGTGGTCCGGGCCACGATGGAGGCGATGACCGGCACCACGACGACCGCCCCGCGGCAGCTCCTCGACGTCCGACGCATCTACGCCGAGCCGGCCGCGCTCGCGATGCCGCGCGGGGCCGAGATCGTCGCCGAGTGGCCGGACGCCGAGGTCGTCGAGGTCCCGTCGCACTGGCAGATCCCGGAGGTCCACGGCGACGAGACCAACGTGCGCCGGTGGGTTCGGATCAAGACCGAGGCCCTCGTGCTCGGCGTCAAGAAGTCCCTGGTCACGCGTCCGAACGGGCGCAGCGCCGACTTCATCGCCCCGTCGACGGCGAACGGGTGCGCGATGGCGTGCGCGTACTGCTACGTCCCGCGGCGCAAGGGGTACAGCAACCCGATCACCACCTTCGTGAACATCGAGCAGATCCAACGGCACATCGCCCGCCACGTCGCCAAGCAGGGGCCGAAGGTCGAGCCGAACCAGTGCGACCCGGAGGCCTGGGTCTACGACATCGGCGAGAACTCGGACTGCTCGGCCGACGCCCTGGTGAGCGCGAACGTCCACGACCTCGTCGACCTGTTCCGCATGATGCCGACCGCCAAGGCGTCGTTCGCCACGAAGTACGTCAACCGCGACCTGTTGGACTGGGACCCGATGGGACGCACGCGGGTCCGGTTCTCGCTCATGCCGGCCGAGCTCGCCAAGCTCACGGACATCCGGACGTCACCCATGGCCGAGCGCATCGCGGCGATCGACGACTTCGTCGACGCCGGGTACGAGGTCCACCTCAACTTCTCGCCGGTGATCCTCACACCGACGTGGGAGCAGGACTGGCAGGCGCTGTTCGAGCACCTCGACGACGTCCTGTCCCCGCGGACCAAGGCGCAGCTGGCGTGCGAGGTCATCATGCTCACCCACAACGAGGGTCTGCACGGGGTGAACCTCGGTTGGCACCCCAAGGCCGAGGACGTCCTGTGGCGCCCCGAACTGCAGGAGACGAAGGTGTCCGAGAACGGCGCCGTGAACGTGCGGTACCGGCGGGAGCTGAAGCGGGCTGCGGTGGACCGGTTCACGACGCTGCTCGCCGCGACCATGCCGTACTGCCGCGTCCGCTACGCGTTCTGACGGGCCCGGCCCCGCGCCTCCCGTCCGTCCGTCCGTCGTCGGTTCGCGACGAACGCTGCGTCAGCCCCCGACGAACGCCGCGTCCGTCGCGGCGAGCACCCGGAGCACGTTGCCGCCCGCCAGCGCGCGGAGGTCGTCGTCCGACCAGCCGCGCCGCCGGAGCTCGTCGGCGAGCACCGGGTACCGCGAGACGTCGCGGAGGTCCGGGGGCAGGACGGGCGTGCCGTCGTAGTCGCCCCCGAGCCCGACGTGCTCGATGCCCGCGATCTGGCGTGCGTGGTCGACGTGGTCCGCGACGTCGGCCACGGTGACGATCGGGCCGTCGGCCGGGCGGCTCGCCGGGTCGGCGGCCTCCCACGCGGCCCAGGCCGCGGAGACGAACGCCGGCACGAACGTGATCATGACGACTCCCCCGTTGTCGGTGAGTCGGGCGAGCACGTCGTCGGGGACGTTCCGCGGGTGGTCGTTCACCGCGGTCGTCGACGAGTGGCTGAACAGCACCGGGGCGGTGGCGACGTCGAGCGTGTCGCGCATGGTGTCGGGGCTCGTGTGCGAGAGGTCGACGAGCATGCCGATCCGTTCCATCTCGGCGACGACCGCGCGCCCGCGGTCGGTCAGGCCGCCGTGCGCGCGCGCCCCCGTCGCGGAGTCCGCCCAGGCCGTGTCCGCGGTGTGCGTCAGCGTCATGTACCGGACGCCGAGCCGCGCGAACGTCCGGAGCACGGCGAGGTCGTCGCCGATCGCGTGCCCGCCCTCGGCCCCGAGCAGGCTCGCGATGCGTCCGGCCGAGACGGCCGCGCGGACGTCGTCGGCCGTGAGCGCGAGCCGGAGGTCGTCCGGGTAGCGGGCGATGAGGCGGTGGACCAGGTCGATCTGCTGGAGCGTCGTGCGGACCGGGTCCGGCTCGTCGACGTCGACGTACACGGACCAGAACTGGCCGACGACACCGCCCCTACGGAGCTTCGGCAGGTCGGTGTGGAGCGTGAGCGCGGTGCCGTCGACGCCCTCGACGGACGAGCTGCGCCGCATCTGACACTCCCACGGCAGGTCGTTGTGGCCGTCGATCACGGGGAACGGCAGGGTCGCGAACGGGTCCGTCATGCTGCCGACGGTACTGGAGGCACGACGACCCTCCGCGAGATCGCGATCGGTGCCGTTCTGGCACGCTCCGGAACGACACCGACCGCGATCTGGCGGGCGGGGTGCGCCTGCGGCGCGTCAGCCGGCGTCGACGCGGGCGCGCAGCTCGTCCCGCCAGGCGCGGGTGGCCGCCTCGGTGCCGAGCGTCGGCGCGGACCCCACGAGCAACTGCGTGTACGGGTGCTGCGGGTCGTTGATGATCGCGTCCGTCGTGTTCGTCTCGACCACCCGACCGCGATACAGCACGACGACGCGGTCGGTGATGCCGGCGACGGAGCCGAGGTCGTGCGAGATGAACAGCAGTGACACGTCCGGCCCGGCGAGCCCCTGGAGCAGTTCGAGGATCTGCACACGGTTCGCCGAGTCGAGGGCGCTGACCGGCTCGTCGAGGATGAGCAGCCCGGGTCGGGTGACCAGGGCGCGGGCGATCGCGATCCGCTGCCGTTGCCCGCCGGAGACCTGCCCGGGGAGCCGGTCGAGCAGGCGCTCGTCGAGCCGCACCTTCGCCAGGTACTCGCGGACCGTCGCCGCGATGGTCGTCCGGTCGTACCGGCCGCTCGTCACGAGGGGTTCCGCGATCGACTGCTCGAGGGTGAAACCGGGGTCGAGGCTCCGCATCGGGTCCTGGAACACGTACTGCACCCGGCCGGAGCGGCGGAGCCCCTGCCGCTGCTTCGCGCTCGCGCGGGTGACGTCCTGTCCGTCCAGGATGATCCGGCCCCCGCTCGCCGGCACGAGTCCGAGCACCGCGCGCGCGAGCGTCGACTTGCCGGACCCGGTCTCGCCGATGAGTCCGACCACCTCGCCGGGTGCGATCGTCAGGTCGGCGTCGTGGATCACCTGCTGTCGCCGCGCACCGCGTCCGTACGACACCCGCAGACCCTCGATCTGGAGGACCGGGGCGGCTCCGTCGGCGCGGGTGGCGGTGCCACCCGCGGTCGCGTCGGTCGTGGTGCTCATGCAGGGGCCTCCGTCCGGGAACCGCGGCCGACGCTGGCCGCCGGGTCGTCTCCGGGGGCCCGGAGGAACCGCTCGAGGCCGAACCGGTGGTGCTCGTCGAGCAGGAGCTGCGTGTACTCGTGCTCCGGCCGGTACAGGATCTGCTCGGTGGGGCCCTGCTCCACGACGACGCCGTTCCGCATGACGAGCACCTCGCCGCAGAGCTGCGCGACGACCGCGAGGTCGTGCGAGACGACGATGAGTGCGAGCCCGAGGCGGTCCTTGAGGTCGGTGAGCAGGTCGAGGATCTCCGCCTGCACGGTGACGTCGAGCGCCGTGGTGGCCTCGTCGGCGATGAGCACCGCGGGTTCGCAGGCGACCGCGGCGGCGATGAGGATGCGCTGGAGCATGCCGCCGGACAGCTCGAACGGGTACTGGTGGAACACGAAGTGCGGGTCGCGGATGCGCACGGCCTCGAGCAGGGCGACCGCGGCGTCCTCCGCCTGCCGCCGGGGCACGCCCTTCTTGACGCGGAGGATCTCCTCGAGCTGCTTCCCGACCGGGATCGATGGGTTGAGGTAGGTCGCGGGGTCCTGGAACACCGCGGAGATCGTCGTGCCGCGGAGCGCCGTCCAGTCCTTCCGGCTCAGCGTGGCGGTGTCGCGGCCGTCGATCGTGACCGAGCCGGCCGTGACCTCGAACAACTCCGGGAGCACGCCGAGCAGCGCGCGGCACGTGATCGTCTTGCCGCTGCCGGACTCACCGACGATGCCGAGCGCCTGCCCGGGGCGCAGCGAGAACGTGACCGACTCGACCGCGACGACGTCCTGCAGGTGGTCGTGGATCCGCAGGCTGTCCACGACGACGACCGGCGCGGCGGTGTCGGTCGTGTCGGGCCTCCCGGCCGTGCCGTCGGTGGACGCGCGCGCCGCGCCGGACGTGGGAGCGGGGCGGGGCGTGGGAACGGACATCAGGAACCGGCCTTCCGGACGACGGGGGCGACGGGGGTCGCGATGCCGCGGGCGCGACGCCGAGCTCGCTCCAGGGCGCGTCTGCGGAGCATCACGCGGCCGGACTCGCCCGACGCGTCGCGGAGGACGTCCGCGAGCAGGTTGAGGGACCACACGGTCGCCATGATGAGCACGATCGGCCACACCGGCGCGTACGGCTGGTACGACAGGTACCCGAGGTCGGACGCGAGCATCCCGCCCCAGGTCGGTGCCGGTGGCTGCACGCCGATGCCCAGGAACGTCAGGCTCGCCACGATGACGAGTCCGACCCCGGTCGCGTTCGCGAAGGCGATCCCGACCGGCGCGACGACCTTCGGTGCGATGTGCTTCCGGAGCACCCAGCCCGTGGACGCGCCGCTGAGCACCGCCGCCTCGACGAACTGCGAGCCCGACACGGACAGCGCTGCCGCGCGCGAGACACGGTAGAACATCGGGGCGAGCAGGATGCCGACGCTGAACATCGCCTGCGTGAGCCCGTTGCCGAGCAGGGCCGTCATGGCGACCGCGAACACGAGGAACGGCAGCGCGATGAGGGTGTCGACGACGCGGAGGCTGAGCCACTCGAACACGCGCCCCAGGTACACGGACAGCAGGCCGGGGACCGTGCC
This sequence comes from Curtobacterium sp. MCBD17_028, assembly GCF_003234875.1. Lineage (NCBI taxonomy): Bacteria > Bacillati > Actinomycetota > Actinomycetes > Micrococcales > Microbacteriaceae > Curtobacterium > Curtobacterium sp. MCBD17_028. Next base: position 31,727 of record NZ_QKTQ01000007.1, read on the forward strand.
GACGACGAGCGCGATGGCGGCCACCTCGAACGCGCTGAGGACGCTCGCCGGGGCGCCGGCGAGCAGGCGACTCAGGACGTCGCGACCGAGGTAGTCGGTGCCGAGCGGATGCGCGGCCGACGGTGCCGCCAGGAGCCGCGACCCACCCTGCAGGGGATCGTGCGGCGCGAGCAGGTGGCCGAACACACCGAGCAGGACGACGAGTGCGAGGACCCCGGTGCCGACCCAGAACGACGGGAGCCGGATGAGGCGAGCGAGCATGTCAGACCCCTCTCGCGGCGGACGGCTGGATGCGGTTCAGCGCGATGTTGACGAGCAGGTTGAACCCGACGACGAGCACGATCGACACGACGAGCACCCCCTGCACGCTCGGGACGTCGCCGTGTAGCGCGGACGTGCTCGCGAAGACGCCGTACCCGGACAGGCCGAACACGGTCTCCGTGACCACCGCACCGCCGAGCAGGTTCGGGAACGTCAGTCCGAGGAGCGCGAGGGCCGGCCCGCCGCCGTTCCGGAGGACGTGCACGAAGAAGATCCGCCGCGGACTGAGCCCGTGCACGGTGGCGCCGAGCACGTAGTTCTCGTCGTACGCCGACACGAGTCCCGCGCGGAGCTGCCGTGCGATGCCGGCGACCATGTCGAGGCTCAGGGCGATCGCGGGCATGATCACGTGCGACAGCCAGGGTCCGAAGCCCTGGCTGAGCGGGATGAACCCCGCGGACGGCAGCAGGTGCAGCTGGACCGCGAACACGGCGACGAGCACGATGCCGACGGTGAACGGGGGCATCACCGAGATGAACGACGTGAACGCCGTGATCGTCCGGTCCACCCAGCTCGTCGCGGTGACCGCCGCGAGCGCGCCGAGCAGCGCCCCGACCAGCACGCCGATCACGAGTGCGACGAGCGCCACGGACAGGCTGATGAGGATCCGCTGACCGATGAGCGTCGAGACCGGGATGCCGTCGAGCCAGCTCGTGCCGAGGGACCCGTGGAGCAGGTCGGTGAACCACGTCCAGTACTGGACGAGGAACGGCTTGTCGAGGCCCCACTGGTGGTTGAGCCGGGCGACCGCCGACGGTGTGGCGGCGTCGCCGAGTTGCACGTACGCGGGGTTCAGGCCGGTGATCGCCCCGAGCAGGAACGTGATGAACGTCCCGAACACGAACACGGGCACGAACACCGCGAGGGGGCGGAGCACCGCCAGGACGACCCGTTTCCAGTGCAGGCCGCCGGCCGACCGCGCCCGGAGCGCGGGGACGCTCCGGACGCGGGGCAGCTCGATCTCGCTCGCCATGTCAGCTCCCGCTGATGGTCACGCCGGTCCAGGTGATGTACGCCGGGATCTTCGGGATGCTCGAGACCGCCTTCGTCTTGACGAGGATGTTCGGCACGCTGTCGGTGAACACCAGGCCCGTGTTGGCGAGCCCCGCGGCGGTCGCCGCCTTGATGTTCCCCGCGTAGTCGGGCGAGTCGAGCGGCGTCGCGAGCGCCTTCGAGACGGCCGCCTGGAACGCACTGCCGGCGTCGACGCCCGACGAGTTCAGCGCGCCCTGCGCACCGAAGTGCGCCTGCAGCGTCTGGATGGGCGAGTCGCGGCCCGTGGTGCTGTAGGTGGACAGCGGCAGCTTCTTGGCGAAGAACGAGGTGGCCCAGTTCGGGTCGACCTTCAGCGTCGCGTCGATGCCCACCTTCTTGAGCTGCGCCTGCACGAGTTCGTTCTCGGCGCTGTTGTTGAGGACCGTCATCGTCACCGTGACGCCGTTCGGGTAGCCAGCCTCGGCGAGGAGCTGCTTCGCCTTCGTGGGGTTGTACGGGTACTCGTTCGCCGACGCGGCGTCGTACGCGATGTAGCCCTTCGGGAACGGCTCACTCGTCGCGGACCCGTAGCCGAAGTCGACCTGCTTGACGATCTGGTTCCGGTTGATGGCGAAGTTCACCGCCTGGAGCACCTTCGGGTCGTCGAACGGCGCCTGCGTCGTGTTCACGCTGACGTTGGCCGCGTTGAACCCGGGCTGGAACACGACGTCGAGACCGGCGGACTTGGCGGACTTGACCTGGCTCGCCGCGAGGTCGGCGAAGTTGTACACCCCGCTCTGCAGACCCGACACGATGCTCGAGGCGTCGACGCCGAACGAGACCGTCACGTTCTGAATGTGGATGTCCTTCGCGTCCCAGTAGCGGGGGTTCTTGACGAACGTGGCCTTGGAGCCGGCGACGATGCTCACCGGCTTGAAGGGACCCGCGCCGTCGGGCTTCTCGTTGAGCTCGGTGGTGGTCTTGTCGGGATTCGTGATCTGCCCGACCCGCTGCGCCAGGACCAGCGGCAGCTGGTAGTCGGCCTGGCTCAGGTGGAGCACGACGTCGGTCGCGTTCGGGGTGTCGATGGACTTGATGACCGAGATGCCCTCGCCGACCAGTGCCGAGTTCTCCTGGGTCTGCGCACGGGTCAGGTACTTCGCGACGGCGGTGGAGTCGAGCGCGCTGCCGTCGTCGAACGTCAGACCCTTCCGCAGGTGGAACGTCACCTGCGTGCCGTCCGCGTTGTAGTCCCAGCTCTTGGCGAGTCCGGGCACCGCCTCGCCCTTGGTGTTCGTGTTCGTCAGGGACGCGTAGGCGAGCGCGGTGATCCGGAAGGACGCGCCACTGCCGTTGACCACGGGGTCCCAGCTCGACGGGCCGTACGACGACGCCCAGTTGAGCGTGCCGGTGGCGGCGCCGGACCCGGAGGCGGAGCTCGAGCTGCCGGTCGCGGTGGAGGACCCGGAGGAGCATCCGGCCAGGACCGTCGCGGCGACGACGGCCCCGGCACCGAGTCCGAGGATCCTCGCCCAGGTGGGTCGGGAGCGGAGGTGTGTTCTCACTGACGTCCTTCGGGGGTTGGGGTGGTGGTCAGGCGGCCGCGCCGGCGGTGGCCGGCTGCTGGGTGGCGTCGACCGGGAGGGACGGTGCGGTTCCGTCCGCCGTCCTCCGTGCCGCGGTGTACCGGTTCTCGGGGATCGGCAGTCCGAGGTTGCCGCGGAGGGTCGAGGCCTCGTACTCGCTGCGGAACAGCCCGCGCTCGCGGAGGATCGGCACGACCTCGGCGACGAAGCGGCGGAACTGGGACGGGGCGGCCATGTGGAGCAGGAACCCGTCGGTGCCCCCGCCGCGGAACCACTCCTCGAGTCGGTCGGCGACGGTCGTCGCGCTGCCGACGAAGTACCCGGGCTTCGGCGCGCTGACCCGTTCGACCGTCTGGCGGAGAGTGAGTCCCTCGGCCTCGACGAGCGCGCGGATGCGGTCGGTCTGGGTCTTCCAACTCGTCTCGCCGAGTGCGGAGGTCTCGGCGGGGAACGGCGCATCGGGGTCGTACTGCGAGAAGTCGTGCCAGCCGAACGAGCGGCCGAACTCGGCGAGTGCGCGGTCGAAGTCCCAGTCACGGGCCTGCGCGGCGCGCTCGAGCTCGCGGCCGTGCTCGTCGGTGTCGCCGATGAACCACTGGATCCCGGGCAGGACGAGCACCCCGTCGGCGTCACGGCCCTTCGCCGTGGCGCGGGAGCGGATGTCGTCGCGGAACGCCGTCGCCTGCTCGAGCGAGCTCGCGTGGGTGAAGACGCCCTCGCCGATCGCGGCGCCGAGGTCCCGGCCCTGGTCGGAGTCGCCGGCCTGGAAGATCACCGGCTGCCCTTGCTCGGATCGCACGATGTTGAGCGGGCCCTCGACGTCGAGGTACTCGCCGTGGTGGTCGAGCCGGTGCTGTCTCGTCGGGTCGAGGAACTGCCCGGTGGCGCGGTCGCGCGGGAACGCGTCGTCCTCGTAGGAGTCCCAGAGGCCGCGGACGACGCCGACGTGCTCGTGCGCCCGGCCGTAGCGGTGGTCGTAGTCGTAGTGCTCGTCGCGGCCGTAGTTCCTGGCCGTCCCGCCGTCACCCGTCGTGACGACGTTCCAACCGGCCCGGCCGTGGCTGATGAGGTCGAGCGACGCGAACTGCCGCGCGAGGGTGAACGGTTCGTTGTACGACGTCGTGGCCGTGCCGACGAGGCCGATGTGCGTCGTCCGGGCGGCCAGCGCCGACAGGAGCGTCAGCGGCTCGAGCCGGTTGAGGTAGTGGGGCGGCGACGACGGCGTGATGAACTGCGAGTCGACGATGAACACGAGGTCGAACCGGGCGTCCTCCGCCAGGCGTGCGTACTCCGTGTACCAGTCGACGTCGACGCTCGAGTCGAGGGGCAGGTCCTCGTCGAGCCAGGTCTTCGGGTGCCCCGGGCCGCCGGCACCGGTGAGGACGACCCCCAGCTTCATCGTGGACTGCGTCATGGTGTCTCCATTCCCGCTCATCGGTGCTTGTGATCACCGATCGCGCTTCTCGATCAAAGACGGTACGGCGGACGGGTAAGAATTTCCTCAGGTCGGCGATGAACGCGTCATGAACCGCAACACAGCGCCGCCCGGGCTGGGCCGGCGGACTCAGATCGTGCGGATCCCCGCCTCCGGCGTGCGCAGCCGCTCGACGTACTCGACGACCGCCGCGGCGACCGTGCGGTGTGTGACGTCGTTGAGCACGTCGTGCCGACCGCCCTCGACGACGCGCACGCCGCCCGGAGTGCGCCCGACCGCCGGAGCGAGCACGTCGAGTGCGGCGTCGACCGGACTGACGCGGTCGTCGGTGCCGTGGAAGGCGAGCACCGCGACGGGCAGCGCGGCGAGCTCCGCCCGAGCCACCACGTCCTCGGCCTCGGGACGGGTGAGCTGCCCGGCGACGAGCACCCCGCCGTCGCGGAGCCGTGCCCCGTGCACCGGGCAGGCCGTCCGTGCCGCCACCTCGTCCTCGTCGTCCGACACCGACACCGCCGCGTCGGTGAGGACCCCGGCGAGCACGACACCGTCGACGCGGACCGCGCCGCCCAGGACGGCACGCACCGCGCGCGCGGCCGCGGCGTCAGCGCCCACGAGCACGGCGGGACCGGCACTCCGTTCGTCGAGCCAGGTCCCCGCCGCCACGAGCTCCGCCGGGTCGTCGGCCCGGACGGCGAGGACCGCGTACCCGTCGAACGCGATCCGGGTGGCGAACCGTTCGTACACGTCGGGGTGCTCACCGCGGCCGGTGAGGACCACGAGGCGACCTCGCGCCGGTGTCGTCGGGGAGCGCAGGAACGGAGCGGTCGCGATGGGGTCAGCAGTCGTCATGGCCGCGATGCTGGACCCCCGGGCCGGACCACCGCACCGATGTGACGCGTCCGTCGTCACCGTGTTACGGACCGTGACCGTCCTCGTCGTGCCGAGCCGCGCCTCCCGGCCAGGGTGGGGGCATGACGACGACCGAGCAGATCGCGACGACGCAGATCCACGGCGGGGTCCAGACGCCCGTGGCGCAGAACGCCGTGGCGCCGGCGATCTACCAGACCGCCGCGTACGAGTTCGCGTCGACGGCGCACGCGCGAGCGGTGTTCGCGCTCGAGGAACCGGGCAACCTGTACAGCCGCAACGCCAACCCGACCGTGGCCGTGCTCGAACGGCGGATCGCCGCGCTCGAGGGCGGGGTCGCCGCGGTCGCCACCGCGTCCGGGCAGTCCGCCGTCGCGGTCGCGCTGCTCACGCTCGTCCGCGCCGGTGGTCACGTCGTCGCCGCCCGACGCCTCTACGGCGGGACGGTCGACCTGTTGACCGACGGGTTCATCGACTTCGGCATCGACGTGACGTTCGTCGAACAGGACGACCTCGACGCGTGGCGCGACGCCGTGCGCCCCGAGACCCGGGCGTTCTTCGCCGAGACGATCGGCAACCCGCTCGCCGACGTGCTGCAGGTGCGTGAGGTCGCCGACATCGCGCACGCGGCCGGTGTGCCGCTCGTCGTCGACGCGACGCTCGCCACCCCCGCCCTGCAACGCGCCGGCGACCACGGCGCCGACGTCGTCGTGCACTCCGCGACGAAGTTCCTCGGTGGGCACGGGACGTCACTCGCCGGCGTGCTCGTCGACATCGGGTCGTTCGACTTCGGCGCCGACCCCGCGCGCTGGCCGCAGTTCACGGGCCCCTACCCGCGGTTCGGGGGCATCGTCCTGTGGAACCGTTTCGGTCCGGGTGCGGGCGGCAACGGCAGCGCGTACACCGTCCTCGCCCGCACGAAGTGGGTGCACGACCTCGGCCCGTCGCTCGCGCCGTGGAACGCGTTCCAGATCCTGCAGGGCGTCGAGACCCTCGAGCTCCGGGTCCTCCGCCAGGCGGCGTCGGCGCTGCGGATCGCGGAGGTCCTGGCCGAGCACCCGGCCGTCGCCCGCGTGCACCACCCGGGCCTCGCGGGCTCACCCGGGCACGACGCGGCCCGGCGGTACCTGCCCCGCGGTGCGGGCGCCGTGTTCTCGTTCGACCTCGCCGCCGGACCCGACGCCGTCGCGCCGGTCGTCGACGCGCTCGAGCGGTTCGCCCTCGTCGCGAACATCGGCGACGTCCGCTCGCTCGTCATCCCGCCCGCGTCGACCACGCACGGGCACCTGTCGCCCGAGCAGCTCGCCGCCGCGGGCCTGTCCCACGCGACGATCCGGCTGTCGGTGGGCCTCGAGGACCCGGACGACCTCGTCGCCGACCTGGTGCAGGCGCTCGACGCCGCCCACTGACCCGACCAGCACCTCGGAGGAACGACATGGAACTCGGCTACTGGACCCCCGTCTACGGCGGGTTCCTCCGCAACGTCGGCGACGAGGGCATGCCCGCGACCTGGGACTACATCCGTCGTGTGTCACGACAGGCAGAGGACCTCGGGTTCACGACCACCCTCGTGCCCGAGCTCTACCTCAACGACCGGAAGGGCGTGGAGGCGCCCTCGTTGGAGGCCTGGTCGCTCAGCACCGCGATCCTCGCCGCGACGGAACGGCTCCGCGTCATGACCGCGGTCCGCGCCGGGTTCCACCTGCCGACCGTCATCGCCAAGGCCGCCGCGACGATCACCGACATCGCGGGCGGTGATCGGTTCGCGCTCAACGTCGTCGCCGCGTGGTGGGCCGAGGAGGCCCGGCAGTACGGCGGGGTGTTCGCTCCGCACGACCGCCGGTACGAGCAGGCGGAGGAGTTCGTCGACGTGCTCCGGGCGTTGTGGACGGAGCTCCCGGCCACCCGACGTGGGTCGTTCTACGACGTCGTCGACGCGGTCTTGTCGCCGAAACCCGCCGTGCCCCCGCGGGTGTTCGCCGGCGGCGAGAGCGACGCCGGCCGTGAGTCCATCGCCGGGTTCGCGGACGCCTACGTCACCCACGGCGGCACCGTCGAGGAGCTCCGCGAGAAGGTCGCCGACGTCAACGCTCGTCGCGAGCGGTTGCAGGGCGCCCCGTTCGCCGAGATCGGCATGGCGGCCTACGTCATCGTGCGCGAGACCGAGGCGGAGGCCCGCGCCGAGCTCGAGCGCATCACCACCGTCGATCCCGCGTCGCCCGGGTACGCCTCGTTCGAGGAGTTCCGGGCGAACTCGAACCTCGACGTCGAGCTGTCCCGCCGCGAGTACTCCGTCGGGACGCGGGGGCTCCGTCCGGACCTCGTGGGGACGCCCGAGCAGGTCGCAGAGCGGATCCTGGCGTTCGCCGACGCGGGCGTGACCCTGCTCCTCGTGCAGGCGTCGCCACTCCACGAGGAGCTCCCCCGCATCGCGCGGGACGTCCTGCCGCTCGTGCAGGCGGGGTCGCCCCGGCTCGCGCTGACCTGACAGTCCCACTCAGGCAGAGACGGCCGCGACCGTGTCGAGGGCCCGATCGGCGACGCGGTTCGCGATGATCCGGATCTCGCCGATCGCCGTCGTCTCCCACAGCGCCCCGCGCAGCGCGTGCCCGATCGCCAGGAGCCGCCCGTCCACGTCGCCGTGGTCGTCGCGGACCGCGCCGGACCAGTCGGCGTCCAGTCCGAGTCCGAGGGGCTCGGGCAGGATCCTCCCGCGCTCGAGCAACGCATCGACGACGGGACTCCAGCCGGGTGTCGTCACGGCGGTGGGGCCGGTGCAGAACACGACGGCGTCGAACCCGGACGGGTCGGCGTCGGCCACGAACCGGAGGACGCCGCCGTCGACGAGCCCCTGGAGCTCGGCGTGGACCGACGGCGCCATGCGGTGCCGGTGGACGTCCCACCGGCGCGCGAGGTGCTCGACGAACCGGCGGCGGTCGGCCTCGTCCATCCCCGTCCAGTGCTCCATGAGCCGAGGGCGCATGCCGTCGATCACCGCCTGCCACGGTGTGGCGGCGTCCTCGGCGGCACGGAGCTGTACGCCGAGCTCGTGGGCGAGGCCGCCGAGCGTCGACACGGTCGGGTCGAGGCCCGGCCCGGGCGCCACCGGAGCCGACAGGTGCTCCGCCGGGAGCAGGAGATGGCGACTCGTCGCGGTCATGGTGATCCCGGCCTCCCGGCGGGCGAGCGACGTCGCGACGTCCACCATCGTCAAGCCCGTCCCGACGAGCAAGACCCTCGAGCCGTCGGGCACACGGTCGAGCGCACCGGACGCCCACGGGTCGCCGATCTGGACCGCCGCTCCCGTCGGCCAGGTGGCAGGCGGCGGGTTCCCGAGCGCGAGGACGGCGACGTCGGCGTCGATCGTCGAGCCGTCCGCGAGGACCACGTGCGCGCCGTCGTCGTCGGTCGTGCAGCCCACCGCCTCGCCCTGCACGACGTGCACCGGGTGGTCCGGGTCGGCGACGAGGTGCTCCGCGACATCGACGAGGTAGTCACCGAACAGCCGGCGCTCGACGTAGTCCCCCGGCGCGACGTCGTACCCGTGGTCGGCGCACCACCGGACGAAGTGCGCAGCGTCGCCCGCGGAGACGCTCATCTTGCCCGCAGGGCTGTTGAGCCGGTGGTGCGCCTCGGCGTGCCCGTACGCCAGCCCCCGGCCGACCGGCGTCTCACGGGCGACGATCGTGACGTCCGGTGCGGGCAGGTCCCGCGCTCCGGCGCGCTCGCGGAGCGCGACCGTGACGTACACGGCGCTCGCCCCGCCTCCGATGACGACGACCGACGTCCCTGTTCCACTCACGAGCACGCTCCTGTCCGGCACGCGCTGTCCGTCGGCGTGCTCACCTCGACGCTAGCGGGTGCACCACAAGAGCCCGATGCGTGCACGCGGAGGGCGCTCGTCGAGGCGGTGTCGACGCACTCACACGGCTGCCGTCCGCGCTCCCACCCGGTGGGACGCGCCACGGTGCTCGTCCGGCAGCCGGTCGCCCCGACCGAACAGCTTGTCGCGCAACGACCCCGCTCCGGATGCCTCCGGATAGGCCCCGCGGGCCCGGAGCTCGGGCACGACGAACTCGACGACGTCCTCCCAGGTCCCGGGGGTGACCGCGTACGCGAGGTTGAAGCCGTCGACGTCGGTCTCGCGCACGATCTCCTGGAGGCGGTCCGCGATCGTCGCGCCGCTGCCCACCTCGACGGGCCCCAGCCCACCGATCGCGGTCCGTCGCGCGATGTCCCGGACGGTCCACGTCGAACCGTCCTCGCCGGTCGCGGCCGAGAGGTTCGCGGCCGCGGACTGGATCGCGTTCGACTCGATGTTGCCGAGCGGCTCGTCGAGGTCGTACTGCGCCAGGTCGACGCCCATCCACCCGGAGTTGAGCACGAGGGCGCCGACCTCGGACGCGTAGGACAGGTAGTCCGCGTACTTCGCCCGTGCGAGTTCGTCCGTGGCGTCGGTGATCACCGTCAGCAGGGTGTAGACGCGCGCGGCGTACCGGTCGCGACCCGCCGCCTCCAGTGCGTCCCGGATCTTGCCCACGGTGGCCGCGAGCTGCGGGATCGTCGGCGCGCCGACGAAGATCGCCTCGGCGTGCTCGGCCGCGAACCGGATCCCCCTGGGGGACGCACCGGCCTGGTAGATCACGGGCGATCGCTGCACCGACGGTTCGGACAGGTGGATGCCCGGCACGTCGAAGTGCCGGCCGTGGTGCTCGATCGGGTGCACCTTCGCGGGGTCGGTGAAGACGCCGGTCTCGACGTCGGCGACCACCGCGTCGTCCTCCCAGGAGCCCTCCCACAGCTTGTAGAGGACCTCGAGGTACTCGTCGGCGACGTCGTAGCGGTCGTCGTGCGCGAGCTGGTCCGTCTGTCCCATGTTCCGCGCCGCACTCGGCAGGTACCCGGTCACGACGTTCCAGCCGATCCGACCCTTCGTCAGGTGGTCGAGCGTCGACATGCGTCGGGCGAACGGGTACGGGTGCTCGTAGGCCGTCCCCGCGGTGATGCCGAAGCCGAGGCGCTCGGTGACGGACGCCATCGCCGACACCAGGAGCATCGGGTCGTTCACGGGGACCTGCGACCCCGTCCGTAATGCGGCCTCGTTCGATCCGCCGTACACGTCGTACGTGCCGAGCACGTCGGCGATGAAGATCCCGTCGAAGTCCCCGGACTCGAGCAGCCGTGCCAGGTCGGTCCAGTAGGAGAGGTCGTTGTAGTGGCGGGAACGATCACGCGGATGGCGCCACAGCCCGGAGGACTGGTGCGCGACGCAGTTCATGTCGAACGCGTTGAAGCGGATCCGTCGGACGTCCTGGAGTTCGGTCACGCTCCGACGCTACGGCCGCCCCCGACCCCGCTGCCGGGTGTGTGACCTCGTGTGACGGGGGCCGACCGGGAGGGACGGGTCGGGTCAGCGCGCCACGGCCAGCTCCGCGGACGCCTCGGTGGCCACCCAGGCGAGCATCGCGCACTTGACCCGCATGACGAACTTCGCGACCCCCTGGAACGCGACCGCGTCGCCGAGCAGTTCCTCGTCGGGCTCACCCACGCCCCGCGACCGCAGCATGGTCCGGAACGCGTCGGCGAGCGCCGTGAACTCCGCGACGGTCCGGCCCGGCGCCATCTCGGCGAGGACGGACGCCGATGCCATCGAGATCGAGCACCCGGCGCCCTGCCAGCGGAGGTCGGCGATGCGGTCGGTACCGGGCTCGAGCCGGATCCGCACGGTGATCTCGTCTCCGCACGTGGGGTTCCGCTCGTGGTGCTCGGCGTCCGCGTCGGGCAGCGGACCCTCGCCGGTGCGGGCCTTCGCGTGGTCGAGGATGACCTGCTGGTAGAGCCCCGCGAGCGCGTCGCTCATCGGTCCACTCCGACCTCGACCGGCGCGCCGGCGTCCGCCCGGGCGTCGGCGTCCGACAGCCCGAAGTACGCGCGGACGCCCGCGACGGCCTCGAGGAACCGGTCGACCTCGTCCTCGGTCGTGTACACGTACGTGCTCGCACGGCTCGTGGCCACGAGGCCGAGTCGGCGGTGCAGCGGCTGCGCGCAGTGGTGCCCGGCGCGGACGGCGAACCCCTGCGCGTCGAGCACCTGCGACACGTCGTGCGCGTGGACCCCGTCGACGTCGAACGCCGCCAGTCCCGACCGCGGGACGCCCACCCCGGGCCCGACGACGCGGACGCCCGGGATCGCGGTGAGTCCTCCGACGAGGCGCTGGGCGAGGGCCTCCTCGTGCTCGCGCACGCGCTCCATCCCGATGCCCTGCAGGTAGCGGACGGCCTCGGCGAGCGCGACGGCCTGCGACACCGGCTGCGTCCCGGCCTCGAACCGCTCGGGCGCGGGCATGAACTCGGTGTGCTCCATCGTGACCGTCGTGATCATCGACCCACCCGTGCGGAACGGCGGCAGCGCGTCGAGGAGTTCCTGGCGTCCCCAGAGCACCCCGATGCCGTTCGGGCCGAGCATCTTGTGCCCGGAGAACGCGGCGAAGTCGACCCCGAGGGCGCCGACGTCGAGCGGCCGGTGGGGTGCGGACTGACAGGCGTCGAGCACGACGACGGCGCCGACGCCGTGGGCGAGCGCGACGACCTGCTCGACGGGCGCGATCATCCCGGTGACGTTCGACACGTGCGCGAACGCGACGACCCGGGTCCGCGGGCCGATCACGGCGGCGGCGTCCTCGGCGGTCCAGCAACCGTCGTCGTCGACGGGGACCCAGCGGAGCGTCGCCCCGGTCGCGGCGGCGAGCTCCTGCCACGGCACGAGGTCGGCGTGGTGTTCGGCCTCCGTGACGACGATCTCGTCGCCGACGGTGAGCCGGAAGCGCTCGGCCGCGGGCCCGCCCCGTCCTCGGCTCGCGTTGCCCATGCCGTACGCGACGAGGTTGAGCGCGTCGGTGGCGTTCGCGGTCCACACGACCTCGGTCGCGGCAGCGGCGCCGATGAACCCGGCGACGGTCGCCCGGGCCTCCTCGTACGCGTCGGTGGCGAGCGCGGCGAGCGTGTGTGCTCCGCGGTGGACGGCGCTGTTGCTCGTCTCGAGGAACCGCCGTTCGGCGTCGAGCACCTGCGACGGCCGTTGCGCGGTCGCACCGGAGTCGAGGTACACGAGCGGGACGCCGCCGACCTCCTGACCGAGGATCGGGAAGTCGGCGCGGATGGCGCGGACCTCGGCGTCGGTGAGCGGGGCGGTGGTCACGGTCGTCGTCACGGTGGTGCGGTCCTCCTGGCGCCCGGGTGGGCGGTGTCGCTCGGCACGGTGCCGGCGACGTCGTCACCCGAGGGCGACCCGTCCATGGTCCCCGCTGTTCCGGATCCCGTCCAGTCGGTGACCGCGGTCAGGCCTTGTGCTTGCCCGATCCGTCGCCGTGGTGCGGTCCGCCGTCGTGCTCCTGGTCCGGTGCGCCGTGCGCCGCGTGGCCCCCGTGACCCGCCACGCCGTGGTCGCCGTGTGCCTGCGCGTCGTGCCCCCGGTCGTCCCCTCCTGGCCCCACGACCTTGCCGATGTGCTTGTCGGCCTGGTCCCGCGCGCCCTTGAGCTGGTCGCTGTACTTGCCGCCGGTGGCCTTGTCCACCGCGCCCTGCACCGCGTCGAGCACCTTGTCGCTGAGGCCCTCGGCCTGCTCGCTGCGGAGGGCGTTCTTCACCTTGTCGTTGCCCAGGAACTCCTGGGCCTTCTTGCTGATGTCATCGAACCCGGCCATGCGCGCGATCCTAGGCGCGATGCCCTGGACGGACACCCGCCGGACGGAGCAGACTCGGGGCACACCCCGAACGAACGAGGACGCCCATGCGCAACGAGCGGTCCGCACGCGTCGCCCGCCGCGAGCGACCTCCACGGCTGACCATGCCGCTCGAGGAGGCCGAGCGGATCTCGACGAACGCGGCCGACGGGCTGCTCGACACGTCCGATCCGGACGTCGCGCGGGTCGTCGCGCAGGCCAACCGGGTCGTCACCCGGTCGCAGATGTGGGGCTCGACCCCGGACCTCCCGACCCGCCGCTGGCGGCGCCTGACCGTCCTGGGTGGCCTGCTCTTCGTGCTCATCTGGGTGGCCGGGCTGATGCTCCCCCTGCTGGCGTCGCTCGGGAAGTAGGCCGCGCCGGCCCCGGCGCCCAGCGAGGACCCCGCCGTCACGAACGGCGCACCCGTGGCCGCTCCGGCGCTACGCCACCCCGACCAGGCGACGCCGCCCGAGGACGTACCCGACGGCCACGGCACCGCCGACCGCCAGGAGCGCCGGGATGAGGATCGTCGGCCCCTGCCCGGTGAACTCGACGACGAGGACGAGCGCCGTGAACGGGGCGCGCATCGTCGTCGCCAGGAACGCGGCGGCGCCGATGAACGCGAACGCGGCGAGCCCCGACCCCGGCCAGACGAGCAGCCACGCGCCGCCGAGGAACGCCCCCGCGGTCGCACCGATCGCGATCGACGGGGTGAGCGTGCCACCGGCGGCCCCGGCACCGATGGTCGCTGTCGTCGTCGCGGTCTTCGCCAGCGACAGGACGCCGACCAGGAGGACCGGGGCCAGTCCGAGCACCGCCGCGTCGTGCAGGTGGGTGCCGAACGCCGCCTGTCCGAGGGCGCGACCGTTGCCGAGGACCTGGGGGAACCAGATCGCGACCGCTCCCACACCGGCGAACACGACGGGCATGACGACCATGACGCGCCACCCGCGCGATCGTGCGGTCTGCAGCCGGTTCGTCAGGCGGACGAACCCGATCCCGGCGAAGCCGAGCACCGGTCCGACGAGCACCGCCCACACGACGAGCGACGGCGACAGGGTGAGCGTCGGCACCGTGTAGAGGGTCTCGACGGGCACGACGGCCCGGGCGACGAGCGCGGCGATCGCACTCGTCGCGAACGCGGGCAAGGCGGTGGCGAAGGTGATCTCACCGAGCAGGACCTCGACGGCGAACAGCGCTCCGCCGAGCGGCACGTCGTACACGGCGGCGAGTCCCGCCGCGGCACCGCAGGCGACGAGGATCCGCGTCTCGCGGCGGGTCAGCCCGGCACGGTCGGTGATCTGCTGGCTGAGCCAGGCCCCGATCTCACGCGGTGCGACCTCCTTGCCGATCGAGGCTCCGAGTCCGACGATGACGATCTGGATCCCGGCGTTCGCGACCGTGACGAGCGACGGCATGTGCCGGCCGTCGACCGCGCCCTGCACGGCGACGACGGGGCGGCCCCACCGGCGGAGCGCCCACCACGCGACCCCGGCCAGGAGGCCCGCGGCGAAGACCGCCAGGAACCGGTGCAGGGCGTCCGGCTCGTCCGCCGCCTCGTCCCCCGTGTGGAACGGGAACCCGAACGCGACGACCTGGATGAGGTGCAGCGCGACCCACACGCTGATGCCAGCGACGCCGCCCGCGACCCCGACGAGCGCGGTGACGACGACGATGCGGAGGGTCCAGTGCGGCGTGGAGTGCGCGCGCGGCCCGGCTCCGGTCAGAACCACCGCTTGACCTTGAAGACGACGAACAGGACGACCGCGAACACGACCATCGCGACGATCGACAGGGGGTACCCGTACCGCCAGTGCAGCTCGGGCATGTTCGTGAAGTTCATGCCGTAGATCGCGGCGATGAGCGTCGGGGCGAACAGGATCGCGGCCCACGCCGAGATGCGCTTGGTGTCGTCGTTCTGCTTCTGCGCCGCCAGGGTGGCGTCGACCGTCAGCGCGTTCTGGAGGAGCGCACGGAACGTGTCGGCGCGGTCCGTGATCCGGATGACGTGGTCGAGCACGTCGCGGAACCGCCGCTGGAGCTCGAGGGGCATGTGGTACTTGTCGGCGCCGCGGTGCAGCGCCTCGAGCATGGCGACGAGCGGCCGGGTCGCACGCTGGAAGTCGACGACCTCGCCGAACAGCTCGTAGATGCGTCGCGACGTGTTCGCGACGCCGGCGAACAGCTGGTCCTCGATCTGGTTGATGTCCTCCTCGAGCCCGTCGGCGACGGGACGGTACCCGTCGACGATGGAGTCGAACAGGGCCCAGAGCTGTGCCTGCGGTCCCGCGCCGACCAGGCCGGACTTGTGCGCCAGGCGGGTGAGGGCGGTGGTGATGGCGACGGACCCTCGCGGGTCCTCCTTGACGACGGCGACGAAGAAGCGGGGACCGACGAACGCGTGGATCTCGCCGAACCGGACGACCTCGTCGGCGTCGACGTAGAGGGCGGGACGCAGCACCGCGAACAGGGTGTCCCCGTAGCGTTCGAGCTTCGGCCGCTGGTGCCCGTGGGCGGAGTCCTCGACGGCGAGTTCGTGCAGCCCGAACGCCACGGCGACGTCCCCGAGCTCCTCGGGCGTGGGGTGGTCGAGGCAGAGGCACGCGGCGGCCTGGTCCTCCGCCACCATCCGGAAGGTCTCCTCGAGCGAGGTCGAGGAGATCGGGGCGATCTGGTCGACGAAGACGGTGTTGAGCGCGACGGGCATGGGTCCTCCGCCCCGAAGCGTACGGGACCGCTCGCGCTGGGTCGGACCACCCACGCCCCAGCGGTCAGGCCGTGGCGACCTCGAGGCCGTGCGCAGCGGCGACGGCCGCGTTGACGACGGCGCCGGCGTGCACGTTGAGGCCCTTCGCGAGCGACGGGTCCGCGGCGAGCGCCCGCTCCCAGCCGGCGTCGGCGATCGCGACGGCGTACGGCAGGGTCGCGTTCGTCAGCGAGATCGTGCTCGTCCGCGGCACCGCGCCGGGCATGTTCGCGACGCAGTAGTACATCGAGCCGTGCACCGCGAACGTCGGGTCGTCGTGCGTGGTGGGCCGGGAGCCCTCGAAGCAACCGCCCTGGTCGATCGCGATGTCGACGAGCACGGAGCCGGGGCGCATGTCCGCGACCATGGCGTCGGTCACGAGCTTCGGCGCGGCGGCCCCGGGGATGAGCACCGAGCCGATCACGAGGTCCGCGTCACGCAGGGCCTCGGCGATCGCGTAGCTGCTCGAACGGAGGGTGGTCACGCGGCCGTCGAACCGCGCGTCGAGGGCACGGAGGCGCGGGAGCGCGATGTCGATGACGGTGACCTCGGCGCCGAGCCCGAGGGCCATCGCCGCCGCGTGTTCGCCGGCGACCCCGCCGCCGATGACGACGACGCGGCCCTTCGGGGTCCCGGGCACGCCGCCGAGCAGCAGGCCACGACCGCCCGCGGTGCGCATGAGCTGGTTCGCGCCGACCTGTGCGGCGAGCCGCCCGGCGATCTCCGACATCGGCGAGAGCAGGGGCAGCGACCGGTCGGGCAGCTGCACCGTCTCGTACGCGATCGCCGTTGCGCCGGACGCCCGGAGCGCCTCGGTGAGCGGCCGGTCCGCCGCGAGGTGCAGGTAGGTGAACAGCACCTGGCCGGGCCGGATGAGCGGGTACTCGCTCGCGACGGGTTCCTTCACCTTGAGCACCATGTCCGCGGCACCCCAGACGGCGGCGGCGTCGGGGACGACCTCGGCACCGGCGCCCGCGTACTCGTCATCGGTGAAGGCACTGCCCGCGCCCGCGCCACCCTGCACGAGCACCCGGTGCCCGTGCAGGGTGAGCTCGGCGACGCCCGCCGGGGTCACGGCGACCCGGAACTCGTTGTTCTTCACCTCGGTGGGGACACCGATCAGCATGGAGACTCCTCGTGGTCGTGCCCGCGGCGGCCCGCGGGGTCGAAGTCATTCAGGCATCCGTTTCGACCGGCCGTGTCACAGCAGCACATCGTTCGGTCGCACGCGCTGATCGTGCTCGTCAATTCGGTCCGGGGCGCCCCGCACGGGCGTGCGCCGAAGGATCGACCGGTGGCGGGCCTCCCGGCCGGACTGTCCCCCGTTCACTGCGCGACCGGGCAGTCCGATCCGGGTACCGTCCAGGCCACTCGACGACGAGCCGTCGAGGGGAAGGACCTGTGATGACCAACGAGGAACTCGCGATCCCCGACTTCGACCACGTGCCGCTCGGGGCGCTCCGGGAACGGATCGTCGCTCTCGATCGCTCGGACCTGCAGGCGCTGCTCGACCACGAACGGGCCCACGGCGACCGCCTGCCGGTCGTCGAGGTCCTGCGCCACCGGCTCGAGGCCCTCGACGCCGGCGCCGAACCCCACGGCTCCGTGCCGGACCACCTGCCGGAGGTCCAGGCCGGCGTGCCCGGGGGCGGCGTGACCCCCGCGACCTCCGGGCCGCCGATCAACCCGCCGTCACACGGCGATCCCACCAACCCGGCCATGCCGCGCTGATCAGGAAGGAACTCCCATGTCCGACTCCTCCGCCCACCCGCCCTACGCCGCGACCGCCGTCCAGAAGGGCGCGCTGATCGTCGGGATCGTCTTCCTGGTCGTCGGGATCGCCGGGTTCATCCCGGGGATCACGACCGGCTCGCTGAGCGGTGCCGGATCAGGCTCGATGGCGATGTTGCTCGGCGTGTTCCAGGTGTCCGTGCTCCACAACATCGTGCACCTGGCCTTCGGTGTCGTCGGTGTCATCGCCGCCCGCGGTGCCGGTGCTTCGCGCGCGTACCTGATCATCGGCGGCATCGTCTACGCCGTCCTCTGGATCTACGGTCTGTTCACCGCGAACCACACGAGCGGGGCGAACTTCGTGCCGCTCAACACGGCCGACAACTGGCTGCACCTCGTGCTCGCCGTCGGCATGATCCTGCTCGGCTTCGTGCTGCCGCGCTCGCGCAGCCGCCGGGACGACCGCATCCGCACCGTGGGCTGACAGCCCCGGACGCACGACAGCGGGCCCGCGACGATCGTCGCGGGCCCGCTGTCGTCATGGTGACGGTCAGACCGGGTCGGCCGCGACGTCCGTGGCGGGCAGCTCCGGCTCGGTCCGGAAGCCGATGATCTTGTGCGTCCCGTCGCAGTACGGCTTGAGCATCGACTTGCCGCACCGGCAGAGCGCGACCGTGCGTCGGCGGCGGGGCAGGTCCTCGCCGTCGGGGTTCGTGATGCGGACGTCGCCGCGCACGAGGAGCGGCCCGTCGGGGCACGCGACGATCTCGATGTCGGGGTCGTGGGTCATGGGCGGGGTCCCTCCGTCGGGGTGTCGGTCACGGAGCCGACACCGGCGAGGCGTCGGCGGAGCAGCGGCAACGGGCTGGCCGCGCGCGGGAGCCGTTCGCCCGCGTACCGCACGCCGCCGCGGGCCCGGGCGACGACGGCGAGCCAGGAGCACACCGCGCGCTCGGCGAGCCACAGCGGCGACCACAGCGCCGCGGTCGGCGGGAACACGGCGGTCCCCCCGGCGCGGCGGCGGCCGAGTTCGGCGAGCCCGACCACGGCGACCGCCCCGCCCACGAGCCACCGCGGCCGACGCACGGCGAGCAGCACCGCGGGCAGGACGGCGAGTTCCAGGGCGAGCCGGAGCGGTTGCGCCCACGAGTCGTACGCCTGGCGCACGCGTTGCCCCAGGAAGTGCCGGACGGTCGGCGGACGGCGGGAGACGAAGCAGTCGTCGAGGCGGACCTGTCGGCCCCCGACGGCCAGCACGGTCCGGACGAGCTCGCAGTTCTCGAACAGGACGTCCCCGTCGTACCCGCCCGTCGCGAGCAGCACCCCGCGTCGGACGCCGAGCGTCCCGGGCCAGTCCGACCCGAGCGCGCGGTTGAGCAGCGTGCGGCCGGTGTCCCAGCGGGCGTGCCACGGCGACGGGTGGAAGTGGTTCTGCGGCCGGACGACCTCCGCGTCAGCGAGCTGCGCGACGACACGGGCGAGCGCGGGCTCGTCGTACCGGACGTCGTCGTCCGCCACCACGACCGCGTCGTGCCGCGCCGTCTCGACACCGGTGACCACCCCGCGGACCTTGCCGTTCCTCCCGGCCCGGTCCCGTGGCGGCAGCAGCCGGACCCCCGGCGGGAACGCGGCGCGGTGCCGTTCGACCGCGACCGTCGACGAGCCGTCGACGACGGTGACGTCGACGACCCCGACGAGGCGCGCCAGGTAGGCGGCGAGTTCCGTCGGGTCGGTGTCGTCGTCCCACCGGAGCGGCAGGACGTACTCGGCCGGCAGGCGCTCGGCGCCGCCGTCGGCGGCGTGGCCGACGGGACGGGGACCCCCGCCGCGTGCGGTCATCCGGCCTGGAGGGACGGTGCGGCCACCTGCACCGGTGCGCGGAGCGAGGACCGCCCGGCCTGGTACGCCTCGAGCAGTTCGGCGGCGGCCCAGCCGTCGACGGTGAGCGACGCGGCGGCGCCGAACAGCACGTCGTCGAGGAGCGCGGGCTCGGCCTCGACGAGGCCGCCCGCGAGGTCGCGCCCGGCGATCTGCTCGTGGACCGCGTCGGCCTCGACGTGCTCGTCGAAGTACCACGTGGCGTCCTCGTCGAAGCCGAGGCGCCGGAAACCGTCCCCGTACAGCTTGTTGGGGATGGACGAGGTCATCTCGTACGCCGCCAGGTGTCCGACAGTCGCACCGCGCAACCGACGGTGCTGCCCGAACAGGCTCATCATCGTGTTCGTCGCGAGCGTCAGCGCCGACACGGCGTCGACGTACGCGCCGTAGGAGTCGTCGAGTCCGGCGGCACGGACGGTGCGGGCGAAGATCGCGGAGTGCATGCGCTTCGGCCGGCCCCCGCCGTACTCGTCCGACTGGATCTCGACGAGCGCGGCCTTGGCGCGGCCGGTCAGGCGCGGGATCGCCCAGGAGTGCGGGTCGGCCTCCTTGAGCGTGTAGACCGTCCGGTTCACGAGGAGGTCGCGGACCTGCTCGAGCGTGGCCTTCCGGGCGACGTAGCGCGAGAGGCTCGGCCCCGAGTCGGCGGAGGTCATCGCGAACAGGGCCGCCGCGACGGCGTCCGCGGTCGGCTCGGGTCGCTCGGGCATCGGCACCCTGCGGCGGAGCTCGGCCTCGAACGCCTCCTCGAGCACGGCACGCACCGCGAGGAGGTCCGGGTCCCACTCGAAGCGGTCGTCGACACCCTGGATGCCCCCGTAGGCGAGCTCCTGGAGCACGAAGAGGCTGCTCTGCACGTCGTCGTCGCGGATGAGGTCCTCGGCGTCGGCGATCGCGCGGCGGGCGGTGTCGGTGAGCGCGGATCGGTCGGCCTCCGGACGCTCGGTGAGCACGGCGCGGATCGCCTCGCCGAGCGGCCCGCGCGGTGCCGGGTACGGCATCGGGGTCTGGGTGAGGACGTCGGCAGCGTCGAGGACGGCCATGGAGGGCTCCTTGCGTGGTCGGACAGCTCGCCATGCCTACGCCCGCCCAGCTGGGAACACGTCCGGGTTCGTCCCCCGACCCGTGTCCCCCGACGGGTCCCCCGTGACCCGGCTTCGGCGGTCGGCCTCCCCGTCGCTCAGGAGCCGAGCAGCGCCTGTCCCGCGCTCTCGTCGACGATGAGGTCCGTCACGAGCCCGGCCGCCAGCGCCCCCTCGAGGCTCGTGACCTTCGAGCGCCCCGCGACGACGCAGATCCGCCGCGGCGCGCGCTTCAGGGTGTCGAGGTCCGGCGCACCGGCGCGGGCGTTCAGGCCGATGTCCCGCCAGGAACCGTCGGCCCGGTAGAACACCGTCGTGACGTCGCCGACGACGCCGTCGCGCTTGAGCTCCTCGCGGTCGGCCGGGTCGAGGTACCCGCCCGAGTACACGTGGCTCGGGACGAGGGCCTGGGGCGAGCCGACCCCGAACAGCACGAGGTCCATGCGCTGATGCAGGTCGAGCACCGGGCGGAGGCTCCGCTCGCGGAACAGCGCGGCCTTCGTCGCCGGGTCGTCGAAGAACGCGGGGACCGGGAACTGCTGGACGACCGCCCCGTACGCGTCGCCGAAGCGGCGGAGGATCTCGCTGGCGTAGACGATGCCGGTCGTGCGTGTGTTGGCCGCACCGTTCACCTGCACGATCGTCGAGCCGTGCGTCGCCTTCGGCACGAGGTACCGGCTGATCGCACTCACCGTCGAGCCCCACGAGATCCCGATCACCATGTTCGAGTCGATGTACTGCGTCAGGATCCGGGCGGCGGAGAGCGCGACGCGTTCGAGCCGGTCGACGTCGCTCGTGTGGTCGGGCACGGGCACGACGTGCGCGTGCACGTCGAACCGGGTGCGCAGGGCACGGCTCAGGGCCGCGGCCTGGTCGAGCGGGGACCGGATCTGGATGTCGACGAGCCCGGTGTCGCGGGCGTACTTGAGCAGCCGCGAGACGGACGACCGGGACGTCCCGAGTTCGTCGGCGATCGCCTCCATCGTCAGGTCCTGCATGTAGTACAGGTGCGCGGCGCGGAGCGCCTGTTGCGTCCGCACCGCCTGTGCCGCGTCGCTCATCGTGCGTCCTCCGCGTTCGTGTGCCGTGCAGCGGCACCAGCGTCGCGCGGCACCATGCTCGCGCGCCCTGCACGCACGTGCAGGGCCGCTGGCTCCATTCTCGCCCCCAGCGGACGTGCGTTGCCACCGGTCGGCGCCGCTCTGGAGGCCCGGTGCACGTTCGTGCAGGCGGGTTGCCCCTCCTGTCAGTGGCGCGCACCATCGAGGAGTCGCCGCGGCGAATCCGGCCGCGTCGCTGAGGAGGAAGACGAACCACATGTCGAAGAAGACCGCGCTGCGACCGAACGTCGCGGCCATCACCGACCGGCCCACCGCCCAGGTCCTCGTCGTCGGTGGGGGCATCAACGGCATCGCGACCTTCCGCGACCTCGCGCTGCAGGGCGTCGACGTCGTGCTCGTCGAGCGGAACGACTACGCGTCGGGGGCCTCGGCCGCGTCGAGCCACATGATCCACGGCGGCATCCGCTACCTCGAGAACGGCGAGTTCCGGCTGGTCCGCGAGTCCGTGCAGGAGCGCAACGGCCTCATCAAGATCGCCCCGCACTACGTCAAGCCGCTGCAGACGACGATGCCGGTGTTCTCCACGTTCTCGGGGATCATGAACGCCCCGCTGCGGATGCTGACGCACAAGCAGCGGTCCACCAAGGAGCGTGGCGCGGCCCTCATCAAGATCGGCATGACGCTCTACGACTCGTTCTCGCGTGACGGCGGATCCGTGCCGAAGCACCGCTTCCTCACGAAGAAGGCCGCGCTCGAGGACATGCCCGCCCTGAACCACGACCTCAAGTACACGGGCACCTACTACGACGCGTCCGTGCACGAGCCCGAGCGCCTGGCGCTCGACGTCCTCAAGGACGGGCTCGCCGCGGGTACCGGGAACGGCAGCGTCGCGACCGCCCGCTCGGCGAACTACGTCGAGGCCGTCGCCACGCGCGACGGCGGCGTCCTGCTCCGCGACGTCGAGTCGGGGACCGAGTTCGTCGTCACCGCGCCGGTCGTCGTCAACGCCTCCGGGCCGTGGACCGACCTGACGAACGCGGCGTTCGGGGGCGAGACGGCGTACATGGGCGGCACGAAGGGCTCCCACATCGTCGTCGACAACCCGGAGCTGCTCGCGGCGACGAAGGGCCGCGAGATCTTCTTCGAGAACGACGACGGCCGCATCGTGCTCATCTACCCGCTCAAGGGCCGGGTGCTCATCGGCACGACCGACATCGACGCCGACCCCGCCGAGCCCGCCGTGTGCACCGAGGAGGAGGTCGACTACTTCTTCGACCTCGTCCGGCACGTGTTCCCGCAGATCGCCCTCGACCGCGAGCACATCGTCTACCGCTACTCGGGCATCCGGCCGCTCCCCCGGCACGAGGACACCGCCCCCGGGTTCGTCTCACGTGACTACCGCATCGTCGAGACGCCGATCGACGGCCTCGGGTCCGCCACGGTGCTCTCGCTCGTCGGCGGCAAGTGGACCACGTTCCGCGCCCTGTCCGCGCACCTGTCGACCGAGGTGACGAACCGCCTCGATGTCACCCGGAAGGTCGACACGACGGGTATGCCGATCGGCGGCGGCAAGGACTTCCCGACGACCGACAGCGACCGCGCCCTGTGGGTGCAGACGCACCGCGACGGGCTCGACCCCGCAGCCGTGGACCGGCTCCTCACCCGGTACGGCACCCGGGCGACCGAGGTCATCGACGTGCTCCTCGACCAGCCCGTCGTGCCGCTCGAGACCGACCCCGAGCTGACCACCGCCGAGGTGGCGTTCTTCGCCGAGCGGGAGCACGCCGTGCACCTGTCCGACGTCGTGCTCCGCCGGACGAACCTGGCGTTCGTCGGCGGCGTGACGATCGAGCTCCTCACCGAGCTCGCCGACGTCCTCGCGACGGCGCTGCAGTGGACCTCCGAGGAGCGCGACGAGGAGATCGCCGCGACGCTCGAGGAGCTCCGCGTCGCGCACGGCGTGGTCGTCCCGCTCGGATCGACCCCGGTCGCGGCGCGCTGACCCTCGCCCCGGCCGGCCCCCGACGCCCGTCTCCCGATCACCGGGAGGCGGGCGTCGCTCCGTCCGGCGGCGTGAACGCCTCGCCCGTGGGATCGGGCGCGCTGCGGTCCGCGACCTCGTCGCCACCGACGGGCTGCCCCTCCCAGCGGACCACGGTCCACCCGCTGGCGGGGTCGCCGTCGAGCTCGACGATGCCGGTGTTCTCCAGTGTGTGGCGCGCGAGCGCGTGGTCCGCGAGGTTCGTCGCGGTCCCACCCGCCCAGCTCCGGATGGCCGCGCCGTGGCTGAACGCGGCAGCGGTGTCGGCGCCGCCCGCGGCGATCGTCGACACGGCGGCGTCGAAGCGCGCGAAGAACGCGTGCCCGTCCGGTCCGCCCGGCATGCGCCGGTCGCGGTCCCCCTCGAGCCACGCGGAGACCGTGCCCATGTACTCGAGGACGGAGGCGCGGTCGCGCTTGCCCTCGAGGTCGCCCGCGTCGATCTCGTGGAGTCCCGGGAGCTCGACCGGCTCGAGTCGGAGCGCCTCGGCGAGCGGTGCCGCCGTCTCGTGCGTCCGGACCATGTCCGAGACGAACACCGCGCCGACACCGCGGTCGCCGAGCGCCTCGGGCAACCGGGCCGCCTGTTCCCGGCCGAGCGCGGTGAGGCCCGGCCCGGGCACGAGCGTGTCGAGCACCCCGTCGACGTTCGCGGGAGTCTGACCGTGGCGGATGAGCAGGAGACGCATGCGCCGAGCCTACGGACCCCGGTGAACGGGCGGGCCCCGGTACGGTAGCGTCCCGCCATGCCGATCGAACCCGACACGAAGAACTGGACCTGGGTGCTCGAGGACCGGTGCCCCGAGTGCGGGTTCGACGGTCGCACCGTGACGTTCGACGAGGTCCCGGGGCTCGTCCGTGCGAACGCCGCCGCGTGGCCGGCCGAGCTGGCGCGCGACGACGTCCGCGAGCGTCCGGACGACGCGACGTGGTCACCGCTGGAGTACGGCGCCCACGTCCGCGACGTGCACCGCGTGATGGCGGGTCGGCTCGAGCTCATGCTCGCCGAGGACGCGCCCCGGTTCCCGAACTGGGACCAGGACGCCACCGCTGTGGAGGACCGGTACGGCGAGCAGGACCCGGCCGTCGTCGCCGAGGAGCTCCTGGCCGCCGCCGATCGGACCGCAGCCGCCTTCGCCGCGGTGCGCGACGACCAGGTCGACCGCCCGGGCCTCCGCTCGGACGGCAGTGCGTTCACGGTGGAGTCCCTCGCCCGGTACTACCTGCACGACCCGGTCCACCACCTGGCGGACGTCCGCCGACCGCGCGCCTGATCCGCACCTCCACAGCGGACGTTCGGGCTGTGGACGTACCGTCAGCGGACCTGCAGTCGAAGGGGATGCGTCATGAAGAAGAAGTCGACCTGGCTCCCGGCCGTCGTCGCGCCGGTCGTCGTCGCCGGGGCGGTCGCCGCCCCGCTCGCCGCCAGCGCCGCGACCCCGTCCCCCGCCACCACCGGCAGCCACCCCACCGCGGCGCAGGTGCTCGCGAGCGTCGCACACAGCGACACCCTGTCGTACTCCGGGCGGATCAGCCAGACGAGTGACCTCGGTCTGCCGTCGCTGCCGTCGACGAGCGGCTCGTCCGGGGCGTCGAGCGCGCAGTCCGGCGCATCGGACGTGCTCGATCTGCTGACCGCGTCGCACGAGGCGCGCGTCTACGTCGACGGTCGCAGCAAGGCCCGCGTGCAGGTGCTCGACCAGCTCGCCGAGCGCGACGTCATCCGCAACGGGCGCGACGTCTGGACCTGGGACTCCAAGGCGGACAAGGCCGTGCACGTCACGCTCCCGTCGTCCGCCGCGGCAGCGAACGGCACCGACACGGGGTCCGCGTCGCCCGCCGACATCGCCGCGCGGGCGATCGCCGGGATCACGCCGAGCACCCACGTCGGCACGCCGACGACCACCTCGGTCGCCGGGCACGCCGCCTGGCAGGTGCGACTGACCCCGAAGTCCTCGTCGACGCTCGTGCACGACGTCGTCATCGCGATCGACAAGTCCACCGGCCTGCCGCTGAGCGCCCGGATCGACGCTCGCGGGCAGTCCACGGCAGCGGTGTCGGTGCGGTTCAGCGCGCTCTCGTACGGCGCACCCAAGGCGTCTCTGTTCGACTTCACGCCGCCGAGCGATGCGAAGGTGACGACGAAGGACCTCTCCGATGCCGCGGAGCACAGCTCGACGGCCAAGCACCCCGGCCTCGTGGCCCCCGGTGACGTGCGGGCCTCCGGCGCACCGACCCCGAGCGTCCAGGGCGACGGCTGGTCGAGCATCGTGACCCTGCCCGCGGGGACGTTCCCGAAGCGCCAGCTCGACGCCGACGGCTCGCAGCTGTTCGGGCAGCTCACCAAGGCGGTCGACGGCGGCCGCGCGGTGCAGACCTCGCTCGTGTCGATCCTCATCACGGACGACGGCCGCGTCCTCGCCGGCGCGGTGCCGGTGTCGGCGCTCGAGGCCGCAGCCGAGTGAGCACCGCGGACCTCGCGATCCGCACCCAGGGTCTGCGCAAGGTCTTCCGACGGCAGCACGCCGTCGACGGCATCGACCTGGCGGTGCCGCGCGGCTCGGTGTTCGGGTTCCTCGGCCCGAACGGCTCCGGCAAGACCACGACGATCCGCATGCTCCTCGGCCTGACCGCGGCGAGCGCCGGGACGATCGAGGTCCTCGGTGAACGCATGCCTCGCGCGCTCCCCAGCGTGCTGCCGCGGGTCGGCGCGCTCGTCGAGGGTCCCGCGTCCTACCCGTTCCTGTCCGGGCGGGCGAACCTGCACCGGTTCGACGCCGCCGATCCCCGCTCCGATCCGACCTCGCGCACGCGCCGGGTGGACGCCGCCCTCGACCGCGTCGGGCTCACGCACGCGGCCGACAAGAAGGCCGGCGCCTACTCCCTCGGCATGAAGCAACGGCTCGGCCTCGCGAACGCGCTCCTCACGCAGCGTGACCTCCTCGTGCTCGACGAGCCCACGAACGGGCTCGATCCGCAGGGCACGCGTGAGGTCCGGAACCTCATCCGGTCGCTCGCCGACGACGGCACCACCGTGTTCGTGTCGAGCCACCTGCTCGCCGAGATCGAGCAGGTGTGCACGCACGCCGGTGTGATGCGCGCCGGCAGCCTCGTCGCCCAGGGTTCGCTCGACGAGCTCCGACGGGTGGGCACCGCGCGGGTCACGGTGCAGACCCCGGACCGGGGCGATGCGCACATCGTGCTCACGCGGCTCGGCCTCCACGTCGACGCGACGAGCCGGTCCGACGGACTCGTGGCGGACCTCCCGGACGAGGTGCCGGCCGAGACCGTCACCGCCGCACTGGTCGAGGCCGGCGTCCGCGTGCGCGGCATCGCCGTCGGCGGCGGCACGCTCGAGGACCGCTTCGTCGCGCTGACCGGGGAGGGTTTCGATGTCGCAGGGTGAGGCAGCGGGCACGGGCCACCGCGCCGCTGACGGGGGCGCGGTCGCGGTGGACGGCACCGCCGTCACGCCGACCGGGAGGCCCGACACCGGTCGCCGGGGCACGCGCGCCACCGCGCTCCTCGGCTCCGAGGTGCGCGTGCTGTTCCGCCGCTGGCGCACCTGGGCGATGCTCGGCGCGCTCGCACTCGTACCGATCCTCATCGCGGTCGCGGTCCGGGTCGCGACGCATCGGACGTCGGGCGGCCCGGCGTTCCTGTCCGACATCACGAACAACGGGCTGTTCGTCGCGTTCACGGCGCTGACGGTGTCGATCCCGCTGTTCCTGCCGCTGACGATCGGGGTCGCGTCCGGGGACACGATCGCGGGCGAGGCCAACCTCGGCACCCTGCGCTACCTGCTCGTCGCGCCGACCGGCCGGCTCCGGCTCGTGCTCGTCAAGTTCGTCGGTGCGGGTGCGTTCGCCCTGGCCGCGACCCTGACGATCGTCGTGGTCGGTGTCGCGATCGGGGCGGCGCTGTTCCCGATCGGTCCGGTGACGCTGCTCTCCGGCACCCAGGTCGGCGGCGTGCAGTACGCCGTGCGGGCGCTGTTGCTCGTCGCCTACGTGACGCTGTCGATGCTCGGGCTCACCGCGATCGGGCTGTTCGCGTCGACGCTCACCGCGGTGCCCGTCGGGGCGATGGCCGCCACGGTCGTCCTCGCCGGCGCCTCGCAGATCGCCGACGCGCTCCCCCAGCTCGACTGGCTCCACCCGTTCCTGTTCTCGCACCTGTGGCTCGGCTTCGGGGACCTGTTACGCGACCCGCTGTCGTTCGAGTCGTTCGGGCACAACGCGCTCCTGCAGGCGGCGTACGTCGTGGTCTTCGGCGGCCTCGCCACACTGCGGTTCGTGCGGAAGGACGTCCTGAGCTGACGTGGACGCGGGCATGCGTCCGCGCTGACGCAGGGGTACGCCTCCGCGGAGGTGCTCGCGCTCGCGCTCGTGCTCGCGCTCGTCAGCGCTCCGCCATCGTGCGCGCCTTCTCGGAGCGGTACCACTCCTGCCGCATCCCGGTCTCGACGGGCTGCATGCCGACGACGACCTTGCCGCGGGAATGGCCCGCTGCGAGGTCCTCGTAGGCGTCGACCAGGTACTCGAAGGGGTAGAACCCCGACACGAGCACCCGGAGCTGGTGCGCCTCGATGCGCCGACCGAGGTCCTGCATGATCGTCGCGGGGTCGGTGTCATCGCCGCCAGCCTGTACGAAGTGCAGCTCGACGTCACGGCGCCGCTCGAGCGACACGAACCGCGCCGGGTCGACCCCGAGCGCCGTCGACAGGGCCGCACCGTCGCCCCGGTTGTCGACGAACGCGGTGACCGGGTGCCCTGCGGCAGCCTGACGGATCCGCTCGACCATGCCATCCCCGTACGTCACCGGGAGCACGCCGATCTGCCGGAGGTAGTCGTGGTTCCGCTCACCGCAGGTGCCGATGACCCGGGCGCCTGCTGCGAGCGCCAGCTGCGCCTCGATGTGCCCCACCCCACCGGCGGCGGCGGCGATCACCACGACGTCGTCCGCGGTGATCGCGAGGTCGTCGATGATCCGCCAGGCCGTCGTCCCGGCCAGGTACAGACCGCCGGCCACCTCGAACGGGATGTTCTCCGGCTTGCGCACGATCGCCGCCGCCGGGACGCACACCCAGCTCGCCTGGGCGCCACCACCGACGGCGTGGCCCATCACGGCCTGCCCGGCGTGCACCCCGCGCACCGACCGCCCCTTCGCCCGGACGATGCCCGCGAAGCACGATCCCTGCCGCGAGGGGAACACTGTCGGAAGCCGGTCCGCCAGGGCCCCTTCGCGGGTCGCGATCTCGATGTGGCTGAGGCCGGCCGCCACGACCTCGACGACGACCTCACCGTCCGCCGGGGTCGGTCGTTCCTGGTCGACGAAGTGGAGCTCGTCGGTCCCGCCGTACCGGTCGAACTCGACCGCTGATCCCACACGCATGGCACGCTCCTGCTGTCGGCACCGTCGCCGTCGCCGTCGCAACCGTGATGCGGTACCGCCGAGCATGCGCTCCCCTGGCTGGGTCCGCGGCCGGTTCCGCGGGTGCGGGTGCAGCGGCTGCGGCTGCGGCTGCGGCTGCGGCTGCGGCTGCGGCTGATCGTGCCGGCGTCCGTGCCCGGTGGGGCTGCTCAGCGTCCAGTGGAACTCCTCAGCGGCGCGGGCCGGACTCCGCCGCGATGCGTGCGACCCGCGCCTCGTCGAACGTGAAGAGCTCGCGCCCCTCGTCCGGCACGGGGACGTGCACGGGCGTCGAGAGCACGGTGCCCTCGGCGGGGACGTCGACCACGAGCGCTCCGGCGCCGGCGAGGATGCGCTCCCGCTCGTAGACGCCCGCGATGTCGGTGTCGTTCGCGACCCCGGGCGCCACGAGCACGGGGACCCCCGTGATCGTGCCGACCATGTGGTGGTGGTAGTGCCCCGCGAGGACGACGCGCACGTCGCTCCCCCGCAGCGCATCCGCCAGCTCGTCCGGGTTCTGCAGTCGTAACGCCTCGTGCAGGGCGGTCGGCGCCGGCAACGGCGAGTGGTGCAGCACGAGGACGGTCCCGTACGGAGCGGGATCGGCGAGCAGCTCGCGGAGCCGTTCGAGCTGCTCGGGCCGCAGCAGGCCGTAGCCGGCGCCGGGGACCGAGGTGTCGAGCGTGATGATCCGGCGCCCGGCCACCATCGAGACGCCATCGACCGGGACGCTCGGCGCAACGTGCTGCAGCGTGTGCGCGACCGGTGCCCCACCTTCGGCGAACACATGGCCGTTCCCGAGGACCTCACGGAACCCGGCGCGCCCGTCGTGGTTCCCGGGCACGGCGACGACGGCCGTACCGTGCGCACGCGCCCAGGCCCCGACGCGGTCGAGCAGGGCCTGGTACGAGGCGGGCGTGCCGTCGTCCGAGCAGTCCCCGGAGACGACGACCAGGCCGACACCGGGGACGTCGGCGACCCGGGCGAGGACCGCGCCGAGTGTGGCCGCGGTGTCCACCACGCCGTTGTGCAGCGAGCCGTCACCGGTCAGGTGGGTGTCGGACAGGTGGAGGACGCGGAGGGCGCCGGGCGCGACGGGCAGCATGCCGTCACGATAGCGACCGCCGGCGACAGCAGCGATGCGACAAGAGCGCCGGTCTCCGGCGCGACCGGGAACGGCTTCCATCACACGATGTACGGCAGGTCGAAGAGGTTCGACCCATCGCGGCGGATCGGTCGGAGCCGGTGAGGTTCTTCTGCGGTGGATCGCGCAACGTCGGGTCGTTCTTCGAGATCTTCGACGAGCTCTTCATCCTCACGGTCGACCACGCGATCCGTGAGCGGCGACTCGACGCGCGGAACGACGATGCTCGGGCAGGAGCGGGCCGACTCGAAGAGCGTGCGCTCGTCCGCCGGCTGCACTCGACCGGAGCTGACACACCAGCTGGGTGCGAATCGAGACGACCCAGCCCCTCGAAACCGTCGTGGATGACCCGCTCTACAAGTGCGGCCTGACCGAGCGCTGATCCGCGCGGCGCTCGGCCTCCCGCCAGCACCCGACCGGCGATCCGTCAGCGGGCGCGGCGCCGGTCGAGGAGCTCGAGCAGCCAGGTGCGCTCACCCTTCGGCCGTGTGATGCCGATGTAGTCGAGTACGCCGCGCAGGGTCATGCTCTGAACCTACGTCGACGTCTCGATGACCGACCGGCGACCAGTCCGGTTGCCCTGCTATCGGCGAGCAAGCTCAACGAGGTCTTCGTCGAGCTGAGCGAGGGCGGGTACGGGTGCTTCACGTGCCCAGACGTCATGAAGCCACTGCTCTGCTTGCACGAGCTCGCTCCGGCTACGGTCCTGCTGGACGACGTGCGTGTGCAAGGTCTCAGCGGCGAGTTCGAACGCACCGGGATCGGGAACGACGTTGGTCCCCGATCCCCTGCGCCCGAACGCCGATGGATCGCGACACATCCAGGACCGCCTGCACGGAGCGTGCGACCCTGCTCGACGCAGAACGATGTGTACGCCAGCCGCTGTTCCTGACCCTCCGCCAGCCGGATGCGATCGATGCCGGCCCCGTCGGTGCCGATGTCGTGGTCGTCGCGGCACCCAGCGGCAGAACCTACCCTGGGCGGATGCTCTCGAGACGTGACGCCGCCATCCGGCTCGACATCCCGATCGAGATGGCGACCCATCACGGGATCCCCTCGCGCCTCAGCGAGGCCGACCTCGCGGCGATCGAGCAGGATCCGCCGGCCTGGCTCGTGCAGTCCAGGGCCAACCGCACGGGCAAGAAGGTCTGGGTGCACCTCGAGTGCGTCGTCTGCGGATTCAGCGAGGATGCGCGGCCCAAGAAGTGGTGGCCCGACTGGGACTACCTGATGTGTGACTACCACGCGGGGTACCAGGCGCCGGAACCGGCCGCAGGGCTCGTGCGGCACGAAGTGGACGGCGTGGGCACGCGATTCGTCGCCCTCGTCGACGAGGCGCCCTAGCCCGAGCCGCGCTCGAGGACACGCCATCTCGAACCCGCGCGAGCGACGGTCCTGGCACACGTGCGACGAACGATCGTGTCAGTGCCGGGCGCTCTCGTTGAACTCGGGGGTCGTCGCTGAGCACTGCACACGCGCTCCTGGCGTGGTGGATGTCGCGGTCGCGATCACGCGTTTCCCGTCGAGCAGGATCCGGCAGGTCGCCGTCGCGCCCTCCCCGGGCGTCGCGGTCACCGACGCTCGTTGCTCGGCCAGGACCACGGCGTCGTGCGTCCACCGCGACCCGTCACCGTCCGTGCGGTCCGTCGTGGCGGACCCGAGCCGCTGGATCTCCGGGGCGTCACCACGCTCCCTGGCACCCTCGACCTCGACCTCGGTGAGTTCCGCGCCGGTCGGTCGGTCGACGTGGATCTCGTACGTGACCGCCCACGCGTCACCGATCTGCTGGTGGATGTAACTGCACCCGGTACCGAGCAGTGCGACCGACGCGGCGATGGCGATCGCGGTCATGGAACGGAGACGGGAGGTGCTGGATCCAGACATGTCGTCAGCCTCCACCTGCGGCCACAGCCGCGTCGCCCGCCAGCAGGAGCACGTCCATCCGACGATCGGCGGATCCGGCCTCCTCCGCCCGACGGAGGACCTTCGATGTCGACGAGGGGTGCCCCGGCTCGGGCGGCGATCACATGTCGTCGATGAGGCGGAGCGTGTACTCGTCGGGCACGGTCCGGTGCCGGAAGTAGTGGTGGAAGATCCGTGCCGCCTCGTCCGCGTCGAACAGTTCCGCCGGGTGCCGTGGTTCGTGGGCCGACTGCACGTCGAGGGTCTCCGTCAACGGCTCGGACAGGTCGTGCTGCCGACCGACGACGTAGAACCGCAGCTGCCCGTCCGCCTCCGCTCGTCGGAGTTCCACCCCCATGCGCTCGGCGGTGCCCCCGGCCTGCAAGTACTGGTCTTCGTACTCGACGCCGTTGTCGTCCTTCGGCCGGTCCTGCCAGCGGAGGCCGTCGGGCAGGTAGTAGAGGACGTACGCGAACCTGCGGTCGTTGTCCAGCAACCCGAGTTCGCGGCGGATCTGCTCGTCGTACGGGCGGAAGCTGTTCGACAGTGTCGTCGTGCTGCGTCCGGGCCAGTCCGTGATGTACATGGTTCCTACTTGACGTTGATGAGCCGAGTCGAGGTGATGAGGATCTTCTTCCCGTCCAGTGTGGCGGTTGCCGGGTTGTCATAGCTGACCGCGTCGTCGAACTCCTCCTGGCTCGTGGACTTGGTCGCGGTCCCGCTCTTCACCTCGACCCCTTCGTAGGTGCCGTCGGGCTTCTCCGCCAGGCCGTCGAACTTCCGGGTGTGTCCGACGCTGTCCACGCGCGCGACCACTTCCTTCGGGTTCGGCGTGATGCCGGTCTCCTCTTCGTAGTCATCCAGCCCCCGCTGCTGCTTGTCCGCGGAGTCCGCTCGAGCCTTGTCGTTGTCCTCGGATCGGTAGCGGCCCTTCTTGTCGCGACCTTCGTACTGCTCGTTCTTCTCCCGCCACCGCTGGACGTGGTCGGTCTGGTTCGGGCTCACGCGGTCGTCGGTCATCGCGTGGACGCCCAACTGCGTCGCCCCGGTCGCCGCGAGACCGGCACCGGCTGTCATGACCGCGGCGCCGGAGATGTTCAGCGGGACCCCGGCGATCGCGCCGACCCCCGTGATGTCGAGCACGACACCGCCGCCCTCCATCGCGGCACCGCCGACCATGGTCGCGATACCGCCGAGGAGCTCGAGCATCTCGTCCGGGTGATCGACCATCGCGTTGCCCAAGGACGCGAAGACGTTCCCTGCGACCGCTGCGGCGTCCTGCATGTGGGGCCACGCTGCCGCTGCCTCCGCACCGATCACCGCGCCGCCGACGCCGACCGCCGCCTTCGCGGTGTCCCATGCACGCTCGAACCAGTTGTGGTCGCCGCCACCACCCGCTCCGGAGACGTGCGCAGCCGTGTGCACGGGATGAGCGTCCACGGTCGAAGGGCTGATGCCGTCGAGCTGCGTAGCGATGCCACTGAGCGTCGCAGTGACGTTGTCGTTGTGCGCTCGGACCTTCATCCGCAGCCCGAGCTCCTCGCCGACGAGCTCCGGCACCTGCTGCCAGTTCGTCACGACCGTACCGACCGCGCCGAGCAGGTCACCGCTCGCGGCTTGCTCCGCCGCCGCCGCGGCGACCTGCCCCGGCGCGGAGGCGTGGAACTGCGCGATCTGCCGCACGAGCCGGTCGTGCTCGTGCGCGAGGTCATCGATGCTGTCCGCGGCGCGGGTGGCGACGCGGAGGAACTCGTGCGCAGCGACCTGCATCTGCTGCGCCTTTTGCAAGGCCGGGTCCATCAACGGTGTCAGCGCCGGCTGCAGCGCGTTGGACGAGAACACCGCCGGCAGCCCCGACCATGACCGAGATGCGTTCGTGGCGGCGTCGAGGACGCCGTCCGCCGCGGTCGAGAACCGGCGCGCGGCCGAGCGGAGACCGTCAGCGTCGTCGGGAACGTCCGTGACGTCGTCGGCGGTCAAGGCGCCATCCAGGACGCTCACCGTTCGATGCCCCGGGCCGTCTCCGCGAGGGCGCTGTCCGTCGTGGTGAGGGCGTGTCCTGCGGCGGTCAACGACGTGCCGAGGCTGGTCATCCTCGTTCCGATGTCGTCGGAGCGCCCGCTGAACCGCGCCGCCAGCCTGCCCATCGCCCCTGCGAGCGGGGCGGACGACACCGCCTCCTCCGCGGCAGCGAGCGCCGCGTCCGCCTGTGCAGCGTGCTCGCCGCTGCTGCCGCCATGCACCTGCAGCCCCCGGGCCAGCGACGCCAGCCCGTCCTCATCCAACCTCAGCTCCCCGGCCATGACACCCCCACTTGACGGGACCGCGTTCCGCAGAGGCCACCATACGACCGCCAGCGAACGACCGCACCCTCGCCGAGGGGCACGCGAGCACCACGGAGGGCCGTTCCCGACGATGTCCGCGAGCGCCCTGGCGCGCACGTCCTGGCATCGGACCCAGCGCTGACGTGCGCACTCGGTCAGTGCGGGCGTGTTGCGGATCAGGTCGAAGATCCCCGGCGCACAGGACCACCGGGCTCCACTCCCCGACGTCGCGCTCGACGGGCTACAGCGGTAGAGCTCGTTGGCGCCTCAGCATCGGCTCGGCGCGACCGACCCCCGCCGGCGCCGCGTCTCCGTTCCGGTCAGCGGGCCGTCCAGCCCCCGTCGATCGGCAGCGCGGTTCCCGTGATGAGCGAGGCGCCCTCGCCGGCGAGGAACGTCACGGCGGCGGCGACCTCGTGCGGTTGTCCGATGCGGTGCAGTGCGGCGATGCGCTCCACCGTGTCGTCCCGGAACGCCTCGTCGGACAGGGCTGGGGCGGTGCCGTCCGTCTCGACGAAGGT
Source organism: Curtobacterium sp. MCBD17_028 (assembly GCF_003234875.1). NCBI lineage: Bacteria > Bacillati > Actinomycetota > Actinomycetes > Micrococcales > Microbacteriaceae > Curtobacterium > Curtobacterium sp. MCBD17_028. The sequence goes on from NZ_QKTQ01000007.1 coordinate 66,475, forward strand.
CGGCGCAACGGCGTTCACACGGATCCCGTACCGGCCCCACTCGACCGCCAGGCACTTGGTGAGGTGGATCACGGCGGCTTTGCTCGTGCAGTAGGAGGACTCGCCGGGCAGCGCGACGAGCCCGGCTTGCGAAGCGACGTTCACGATCGACCCTCGACCCGCGGCGCGCATGTGGCGCGCGACGTACTGCGAGATGAAGAACGTCGACTTGGTGGTGAGCGACCAGACGGCGTCGAAGTGTTCCTCGGTGACGTCGAAGGCGTCCTCGACGATGCTGCCGCCGGCGTTGTTCACCAGGACGTCGATGGTCCCGAGCTCCTCGACGACCTGGTCGACCGCCGTGCGGCACCCCGCGAGGTCGGTCACGTCCATCGCGACGGTGACCACGCGCCTCCCGAGTGCGCGGATCTCGTCGGCGAGCGGCGAGGCGGCGTCCGGATCGCGCACACCGAGGGCGACGTCGGCGCCGTGACCGGCGAGGTCGAGCGCGATCGCGCGTCCGATCCCTCGGGAGGCTGCGGTCACGAGCGCGACGGATCCGCGCAGGGGTTCGGTTGTCATGGGGGGTCCTCCCGGATCGGTGAACGGTGGTGGCGACCGGAGCCGGACGTGAGCCGCCTGCTGACCACGCTGGGCCTCCAGTCTGCCGGTCGCACGCGAACCGGTCGTCGATGCTCCGGGGTCTGCGATCCCCTGCGAACCCGGGGCGTTCACCAGCCCAGGAAGCGTGTTGACGACCGGGAGCGCGCGACGCCCTTGGCGGTCAGACGCAACGCGGCCCGTTCAGGGACGTCGACGAGCCCTGAACCCACCAGCGGCCCTACGACACGCTCGCGAACGTCTACCGCGCCGCCGTCGTCCTCAACGCCGTCATCGCCTGGGCGAAACGACGAGGAGACGCACCCTAGCTCGGTTCAGTCTCGGATTCCGCTGCCGCTGCACGCACGTACGTCTCGAGCACGGACTGCAGGCGGGCGGCGGCGCGGCTGAGCACGTCGATCTCATCGGGGGTGAAGGCCCCGAACGCGTCATCGAGTTGCCGGGCAAGGGGTTGGAAGTAGGCGTCCGCGGCGTCGTTGATCGCCTTCGTGGAGCGCAGGGTCACGACGCGTCGGTCGGCGACCTCACGGGTGCGCTCGACGAATCCGGCGGTCTCGAGGCGGGAGAGCAGGATCGAGGTCGCTCCGGGCGAGAGACCGATGCGTTCGGCGAGGCGCGCAGGGGTGAGGGGACGGCCACGGTCTTCGTGTTCGATGATCTGCACGACAGCGGCCGCGTCGGTGGAGTGCATCTGGTTCTGGCGGGCGAAGAGCCGCATGAGTTCGTTCTGCGCCGCGCTGAACCCGAGGAAGCTCGCGATGATCTGCTCGCGGCCCGTCGGCTGCGGGGTGACCTCGCTCATCGCTGCACTCATCTCCTGGCCGGTCCGAACGACAGAGTTTAGCGGCAGAACATTCCGGTCATCGTCATCGGAGCGTCCAGGGCAACGGCAACTCGTCGAGCGCGTCGACCCGCTGAGTGTGGTCGATGACCTCGCCGAGTGAGGTCCACGGCCCACTGGTGAGCAGACACAGCATGTCGACGGGCGAACCCGGAAGGGCGAGTGGGGCTGTCCAGGGGAACCGCTTGCAACCTGACTATTTTGTCGCATAATGATTATGCAGCATTTATCACATTGGACAGCCCGTCGGGCGTCCTCCGGCCCACAAGGGAGACCAACCAGTCATGAAGCCGATCGTCATCATCGGAGCCGGCCTCGCCGGGCTCACGCTTGCTCGCGTCCTCCACCTCAACGGCATCCCCGTCGCCATGTACGAGGGGGAAGAGTCCCTGAACGCACGGACCCAGGGCGGTCAACTCGACATCCACGACTTCAACGGGCAGGTCGCCCTCGAACAGTGCCAGTTGATGGACGAGTTCCGGTCGATCATCAACATGGGCGCTGAGGCGATGCGGTTCCTCGGCGCCGACGGTGAGCTCGTCGGGGAGATCCCGGACGATGGCGAACTGACCAACCCGGAGGTGCTCCGGGGAGAGTTGCGGCGCATCCTCGTCGAATCGCTGCCCGAGGGAACCATCCACTGGGGTCACAAGGTCGCGTCGGTCCATGCCGACGCCGGAGCGCACCGAGTCGTCTTCGCCAACGGCGACTCCGTCGACGCGGACCTGCTCATCGGCGCCGACGGAGCCTGGTCACGAGTCCGGACCTACCTCAACGGTGCCGTGCCGGAGTACACCGGCACCATCTGGGCCGAGACGTTCCTCCACGACGTCGAAGAACGCCACACCGCCAGTGCAGCGCTCGTCGGTCGAGGCGCGATGCTCGCAATGCAGCCCGGCCGGGGCATCTTCGGGCACCGCGAAGCGGGCGACGTCATCCACAGCTACGTCGTCATGAAGAAGCCGCTCGCCTGGGCAGACACGCTCGACTCCAGGAACCGTCAGGAGGCGCTCCGACTGATCGCGGACCAGCTCGGCGAGGGCTGGGCTCCAGAACTGCGCGAACTCATCACCGCCGGCGACACCGACCCCGTGATCCGGCCGATCTGGGGTCTCCCCCTCGGTCACACGTGGGACCGCATGCCCGGGGTGATGCTCGTCGGTGACGCCGCGCACCTGACACCGCCGGACGGCGACGGCGCGAACTGGGCCCTCTTCGACGGCGCCGAACTCGGCGCGCTGATCGTCGAGCACGCAGGAGACATCAACGCCGCGTTCGACGCATTCGCCCAACGGATGCTGCCCCGCAGCGCCGAATCCTCCCAGGAGGGCTACCAGTCCTTCGAGCGCACCTTCGGCTACAACGCACCCGACAATCTCCGGAACATGATGGAAGGCGTCAAGACCTACGGCCGCGAGTACCACGAGTAGCCAGCAGTGAGCCGACCGACCGAATGACATCGACGAACGGGGCCGCGTCACATCCCGCGGTCCCGTTCGTCGCGCAGCAGGCGCCGACGTCCTGGCTGCCGCCGTGCCGCCGTCTCCACAGCCGATACACCGCGGGGAAGGCCGGTCACACCACGATCCGGATGCGGGGCTCCACGACCGGTCGGAGTACCGTCATCGGGTGCCCATCGACCTGCGCTCCGACACCGTCACCCGCCCGACCGCCGCGATGCGCGCCGCGATGCTCGACGCCGAGGTCGGCGACGACGTGTACGGCGAGGACCCGGAGGTGAACGCGCTCGAGGCCGAGGTCGCCGATCTCCTCGGGTTCGAAGCGGGCCTCTACGCGCCGTCGGGCTCGATGGCGAACCAGTTGGGACTGCGGATGCTCGTCGCGCCCGGTCAGGAGCTCGTCTGCGACGTCCAGGCCCACGTGGCCCGAGCCGAACTCGGCGCCGCCGCGGTGTTCTCGGGGATCACGACCCGGACGTGGGCGACGCCGTACGGCCGCCTCGACCACCGGGCGGTCGAGCAGATCGCGGAGCCGGACGCCGGGTCGTACATGGTGTCCACCGCTGCGATCGCGATCGAGAACACCCACAACTTCGGCGGTGGCACCGTGCAGCCCCAGAGCGAGGTCCGCGCCGTGCAGGAGTACGCGCGGACGAACGGGCTCGCGGTGCACCTCGACGGCGCTCGGCTGTGGAACGCGCACGTCGCTTCGGGCACGCCGTTGCGCGAGCTGGCCGCCGGGTTCGACACGGTCTCGGTCTGCCTGTCGAAGGGCCTCGGCGCCCCGGTCGGGTCGGTGCTCGTCGCCTCACAGGAGCGCATCGACGCCGCCCGCATCTGGCGCAAGCGTTACGGCGGCGGCATGCGGCAGGTCGGGATGCTCGCCGCGGCCGGCCGGTACGCCCTCCGGAACCACGTCGACCGCCTCGCCGAGGACCACGTGAACGCCCGACTCCTCGCCGCGGCCGTCGGGGTCGACCCCGCGACGGTCGAGTCGAACATCGTGTTCGCGGACGTGTCCGACGCGGCGCGGTTCGCGCACGAGGCCGAGGCCCAGGGCGTGCGCGTGATGCAGTCCGGCCGGACGCGCATCCGCATGGTGACGCACCTCGACGCCACGGGCGACGACATCACCCGCGCGGTCGACGTCCTCCGCGGCATCCAGCGGTAGGGACACCGAGCGGTAGGGACACCGAGCGGTAGGGACACCGAGCGGTAGGGACACCGAGCGGTAGGGACACCGAGCGGTAGGGACACCGAGCGGTAGGGACACCGAGCGGTAGGGACACCGAGCGGTAGGGACACCGAGCGGTAGGGACACCGAGCGGTAGGGACACCGAGCGGTAGGGGTCCGCACCGGCCACGCAGGCCGGCGCCGCCGGGCGCCGGGAACCCGCCGGCGAGTAGGCAGGTGGCATGGCAGATGACGAACGGCCCACGTCGGAACCGAGCCGGGAGGGACGGGTCGCGCTCGTCACGGGCGTCACCGGTGGCATCGGGCGGGCGGTGACCCGGGGCCTCCTCGACGCGGGGTACGCGGTGGTGGGCACGGTACGCGACCGCAGCCGCGCCTCCACGGCCGAACTCGACCCGGGGCGCACGGGCCGACTCGTGCTCGTCGAGGCGGACATGACGGACACCGAGCGGCTGCACGCGGTGGCGGAGGCCGCCGCGGACCCGTTCGGACCGGTCGACGTCCTGCTGCCGATCGCCGGCGTCGGCGACGTCCGCGCGCTCGACGAGATCACCCCTGAGGACTGGGAGCGCGCACTCCGCGTCAACCTGACGGCGCCGTTCGTCCTCGCGCAGGCACTCCTGCCCGGCATGGTCGAGCGCGGCTGGGGACGGATCGTCTTCACCTCGAGCGTCGCCGCGTTCACGGGCGGGTTCGTCGGCCCGCACTACGCCGCGTCGAAGGCCGGGCTGCACGGGCTCGTGCATGCGCTGTCCGCGAGGGCCGCCGCGCACGGGGTCACGGTGAACGCGATCGCCCCGGCGCTCATCGCCGACACGGGGATGATCGACGGCATGCCCTCGTCGGTCCCGACGCCGCCGGTGGGACGGCTCGGGCGTCCGGACGAGGTCGCCCAGCTCACGCTCGCCGTGCTCGGGAACGCCTACCTCACGGGGCAGGTGCTCCTGCTCGAGGGCGGCTCGCGTCCGTCCTGACGTGCGCGGTCCTGCTGTCCGCGTCCAGCGCGGCGTCGCACGACGCCGGACGCACGGGAGGCGCGGTGCGGGACGGACCCGCACCGCGCCTCCCGGACGACGGACGACCCGATCAGGCCATGACGGCGCGCTCGTCCGGTACGCAGTGCGTCATGAGCAGCCCCTCGACGTCGCGCGGGCCGTTGTGCCCGAGGTTCCCCAGGCGGGCGAGCTCGTCGTCGGACAGGGTCTGGGACTGCAGCGGCGGCAGGTCGGCGACCTCCTCGAGGGTGATGCCGAGGCCCTCGCCCACGCGCTGCCCGAGCTCGTCCTCGACCATGTAGAAGTGCCAGAGCATGCGCTCCTGCACCGGGCGGGCCGCCTGCGAGATGAGCGTGACGAAGTTCTGGACGAGGTCGTCGCGCTCCCAGTCCTCCATGAGCCGGAAGCGCTGCCCGGCCTGCGTGTAGTCGTTCGTGCGTGGGATCCGCTTGCGCGTCAGCCGCCCGACGATCTCCGGCCCCTGCTCGTCGTGCGTCGGGTACTCGGCCTCGCGGAGGCTGCCGTCCGTGATCGAGGGCTCGTAGTTGACGTGCGGGTTGGGTCCGCCGCCCTGGTGGTAGGCCATCTGCCCGTCGCGCTGGTTCGTGTGCACGCGCGCGTTCTTCGGCTGGTTGACCGGGAGCTGCAGGTAGTTCGGCCCGACGCGGTAGCGCTGCGTGTCCGAGTACGAGAACGTGCGGCCGACGAGCATCTTGTCGTCCGAGAAGTCGAGGCCGTCGACGAGCACACCGGTGCCGAACGAGATCTGCTCGTTCTCGGCGAAGAAGTCCGACACGTTCCGGTTGAGCACCATGGTGCCGACCTTCTTCGGCGGGAACTCGTTCTCGGGCCAGAGCTTCGTGTCGTCGAGCGGGTCGAAGTCGAGCTCGGGGTGGTCGTGGTCGTCCATCATCTGGACGCGGAGTTCCCACTCCGGGTACTCGCCGCGCTCGATCGCCTCGTGGAGGTCCTTCGACGCGTGGCCGAGGTCGCCCGCCTGGACCGCGGCGGCGTCGGCCTCGGTCATGCTGCTGACGCCGACCGACGGGATCCAGTGGTACTTGACGAGCTTCGTCTCGCCCTCGGCGTTGACCCACTTGTAGGTGTTCACGCCGAAGCCCTGCTGCGTCCGGTAGTTCGCCGGGATGCCGCGCGGGCTGAACAGGTTGACGAGCATGTGCATCGACTCGGGTGTCTGCGACATGAAGTCGAAGATGCGGGCCGGCTCCTGGCGGAACGTCTGGGGGTCCGGCTTGAGGGAGTGGATGACGTCCGGGAACTTGATGGCGTCGTGGATGAAGAAGACGCCGAGGTTGTTGCCGACGAGGTCCCAGTTGCCGTCCTCGGTGTAGAACTTGACGGCGAAGCCGCGCGGGTCGCGGGCGGCCTCGGAGGAGTCCCGGCCACCGATGACGGTCGAGAAGCGGATGGCGACGTCGGTGCGCTTGCCGGGTTCCTGGAACAGCTTGGCGCGCGTGTACTGCGCGATCGGCTCGTCGCCCCACTGGCCGGTCGCCTCGAAGTACCCGAAGGCGACGAAGCCACGGGCGTGGACGACGCGCTCCGGGATGCGCTCGCGGTCGAAGTGGCTGATCTTCTCGAGGAACTGGTAGTTCTCGAGCGTCGCGGGCCCCCGGGCGCCGACGGTGCGCTGGTTCTGGTTGTCGTAGACCGGGTGGCCCTGACGGTTGGTGAGGACCTCGCGGTCGTCACCCTCGGCGGGAGGCTGGGAGGAGACGTCGGTCACGGGTTGTTCCTTTCCTGGACGGCTGCCTTCCCAGTGTCCTCCATCGGCCCCGGGGCGCCTGCACGGCCGGCACCCGGGCGTGCCGCAGCCGGCCGCCCGTCCCCCTGTCCGCGAGATCGCAGTCCCTGCCGCTCTGGCTCCGGTGAGAACGGCAACGACCGCGATCTCGCGCTTCAGGCGCCCTCGGGCGGATGGACGAGCAGGTCGACGCGGTCGGCGAGGTACTGCGCGAGCGGCAGGGCATCGCCGTCCGCGACGGCGGGGCTCCAGCGGACGACGACCTCGCCGTCGCGCACGGACAGGGGACCTGCGGCGCCGCGCAGGTGCTCGTCGAGCGGGATCGGCACGGTGCCGTGGTTGACGGTGTCGCCCGCGCGGAACCCACCCTTGACCGCCGCCGCACGGTACGCCCGACGGATCTCCGCCGACGTCGACTGGTACTGCGGTCGGCCCGGCTCCGTCACGCGGGTGATCAGGCCCGTCGCGCGGACGGTGCCGACCCGGTCGACGAGCAGCACCCCGAGCCGCCACGCGCGCCCCAGGTCGCGCATGGTCGGCTCCCGCCGGATCCCGAGCACGCGGCGCGGTTCGACGTACTCGCCGACGGCCTCGTCACGCGCACCGGCGGCCTCGAGCCGCTGCACGGCCTCGGCGATCGCGGTGCGGGCGCGGGTGATCGCGTCCGCGTCGTCCGTCGTCGCATCCACGCCGACGAGCGTAGGCCGGGTGGCGGGAGCGGGACGCGCCGCCCGGAATGCGACCACGCTGGATGCGGTTGCATGGACCGGTGCGGTCCCGACCCGTGGACCCGGAGTGGAGCAACATGGCGTTCCTGCGGTGGCTGTTCGACGCGCAGCTCGTCATCGGCGACCAGACCGTGCTGTGGCGCGAGATCGTCGGCAACGTGTTCGGCCTGCTCAGCGCGCTCGGCGGCATGCGCCGTCGGGTGTGGGCCTGGCCCGTCGGCATCGTCGGCAACGCGCTGCTGTTCACGGTGTTCATGGGCGCGGTGTTCGACACCCCGAACCCCGTCAACCTGCTCGGTCAGGCCGGGCGACAGATCATGTTCATCGTGGTGTCCGTGTACGGGTGGTGGCGGTGGACGCGGCGACCCGAGCCCGGCGACGCCGTCGTCGAGCCGCGGTGGGCCTCGTGGCGGACGCGCGCCCTGCTCGCTGTCGGCATGGTCGGCGGGACGCTCGTGCTCACCCCGATCTTCCGGGCGCTCGGGTCGTACGAGCCCGTCTGGAGCGACGCGTGGATCTTCGTCGGGTCGCTCCTGGCCACCTACGGCATGGCGAAGGGCTGGGTCGAGTTCTGGCTGATCTGGGTGGCGGTCGACGTCGTCGGGGTGCCGCTGCTGTTCTCGGCTGGCTACTACGCCTCAGGTCTCATGTACGTGTTCTACGGGGTGTTCACGCTCACCGGGTTCTTCGTGTGGCGGCGCACCCGGACGAAGCCGCCGGCAGCCCCGGTGACGGTCGGCTGACCGCGCCGCCCCTCGGCGAGATCGCAGTCGTCGCCGCTCTGACCGATCCCAGAACGGCAACGACTGCGATCCCGCGGAAGGGGGCAGAGGCCGGTCGGTAGCGTGGGCACGTGGACCAGAGCAGCTTCGACGACCGCTACACCATCCGCCGGTTCTCGCCCGGCCTGACCCCGGAGGGCACGGCCGACGCGCAGACCACCGCGTTCTTCGCGAGCGTCGACGCCGGGTTCCACCAGCCCGAGGTGGCCCCCGACCGTCTCGGGCGGATGGTCCGGCACGTGATCGACGACCGGACTGAGCTGCTCGGCGTGCACCGGCGCGACCCCATGCCCGACTCGCTCGAGGTCGACGCTCCCGTCGGCACGTTCGGCAGTCTCCCGAAGCGCCTGAGCTGGGGCGACGGCACCGAGATCGACACCTTCGCGATCGCGTCGGTGACGGTCCGTCCGACCGAACGCCGACGCGGCATCCTCCGGCGCATGATGACCGACTCCCTGCAGCGTGCCGCGGACGAGGGGTACCCGCTCGCGAGCCTGACGGCGAGCGAAGGCACGATCTACCGCCGGTTCGGCTTCGGCGCCGCGATCCGCGAGCGCACGATCGACGTCGACCGATCCGCGGCGCTCCCGCTGCTGGTGCCGGCCAGGGGCGAGATCGCCCCGGTCGACACCGCCGTCCTGGCCCAGGGGCTCGCCCGACAGGTGTACGAGCGGTTCCACGCGCGGACGCCGGGCTCGATGACCCGGAACGAGGGCACCTGGAACGCCCTCCTCGGTCGCCAGGGCGACGGTGAGCCGAACCGGGCGGTGCGCGCGGTCGTGCACCGGCCCTCCCGGTCGGAGCCCGTCGACGGCTACGTGACGTACAAGGCGGAGCAGACGGAGCGGCACGCGGTGCGGCTCGAGATCGTCGACCTCGTCGCCGCGACGGACGAGGCGTACATCGCGCTCTGGCACCACCTGCTCGCCGTCGACCTCGTGCGCGTGGTCCGGTACGGGACGGCCCGCGTCGACGACCCGGTCCTCCACGTGCTCGCCGACGACCGTGCGCTGTCCACCGTGTTCGAGGAGGACCACGTCTGGTTCCGCGTGCTCGACCCGGTGGCGACGTTCGCGTCCCGCCCGTTCGCGGTGGACGGCACGGTGACGATCGGCGTCCACGACGCACTCGGGTTCTCGGACGGGACGCTGCGGTTGTCGGTGGTCCAGGGCCGTGCGACGGTCGAGCGGACCGCGGGCGGACAGGACGAGGCCGACGTCGAACTCGACGTCGCGGAACTCGGCGCACTCGTGCTCGGCGCGGTGGACGTCGGCACGCTCGTCGCCGCTGGCCTCGTCCGTGCGGAAGCCGGGGCGGCCGCGCGGCTCCGCGCCATGCTCGTCCCCATCCGGACCCCCCACCAGATCGCCTACTTCTGACCCCGGCGACGGACGGGAACGCTCCGCGCAACCCCTTGTCTCCGGACCTGGACACACGTACAGTGCGCTGTTGGGACGGTGAATGCGGAACTCGAACAGTTCCGGGTCGGCGTCTCACCGACAACCACAGACGTTCCTCGCGGCCGATCGGGTCGCGAAGGCCGACCATCCCCGTTCCGGTCGGCGCCTCCCGTGTCCCTGGACCACCAGCAGGACACGGCGGCGAACGGCGGGTGTCCTCCCGTGACCCGAAGCGGGAGGACACCCGATCCTCGTCGTCGGACGGGAGGAGCGGTGCGGGTCCGCACCGCTCCTCCCGTCGCCGGTCCTACGCCTCCTCGAGCTGGCGCTCGATGTCCTCGAGGCTCCGACCCTTGGTCTCCGGCAGGATCTTCCACATCGTGATCGTGCCCGCGATCGCGAAGACCGCGAACGCCCAGAACAGGGTCGTGGCGCTGAGGCCCGAGATCACGCTGAGGACCACGAGCGAGATGATCAGGTCGAGGCCCCAGTGGGTGACCGTGCCGAAGGACTGCGCCTTGCCACGGACCCGGTTGGGCAGGACCTCGCTGTTGACGAGCCAGATCGCGATGCCGAGGCTCGCGGCGAACACGCCCTCGTAGATCATGAGGCCGATGACGAGGAGCACGCCGACCGTCGACGACTGCGGGAACAGGTAGAGCGCACCGATCGCGGCGAGCGCGATGGCGACGATCAGGGTCCCGCCGATCAGGAGCCAGCGGCGGCCGAGGAAGTCGACGAGCAGCAGTCCGATCAGGGTGAACAGCAGGAATGCCCCGCCGATGCCGACCGAGCTGAGGATCGCGGACGAGTCCCCGAATCCGGCGGACTTCAGCATGGTGGGCGCGTAGTAGAGGATCGCGTTGACCCCGGACAGCTGGTTCGTGGCCGCGACGACGACGCCGATCACGATGCCGCGACGGACACCGCGGGTCCGGAACAGCGACCGGTAGCTGACCGCGTGCTCGGACTTGATCGCGCCGGTGATGTCACCGAGCTCCGCCGCGGCCTCGGCCACGGTGGACCGGATGCGCTCGAGGACGGCGCGGGCGTCGTCGACCCGGCCCTTCGCGGCGAGCCAGCGCGGGCTCTCGGGCAGCGGCAGGAGGCCGACCAGCATGACGACGGCCGGCACGGCGGCGAGGCCGATCATCCAACGCCAACCCTCGATCGGGGCGAACGCGTAGCCGACCAGGTAGGACACGAAGATGCCGAGCGCCACGAACAGCTGGTTGAACGACACGAGGCGGCCACGGATGCGGGCCGGGGCGATCTCGGCGATGTACATCGGCACGACGAGCGAGGACGACCCGACGCTCAGGCCGAGCAGGAACCGCGACACGTAGATGAGCGGGAGCCAGCCGATGAGCGAGCTGCCGAGCGCGCCGACGATGTAGATCGCGGCGAGCAGGATCAGGGTGCGGCGTCGACCGAGGCGGTCGACCACCGGACCACCGCCCATGACGCCGATCACGGCGCCGGCGAGCAGGATCGCCACGAAGAACTGTTGTCCGAACTCACCGAGGTGGTACTCGGGCGCCACGTACAGCAGCGCGGCCGACACGATGCCCGTGTCGTAGCCGAACAGGAACCCTCCGAGCCCTGCGATCACCGAGGCCCACACCACGATCCCCCTGCGGTGGTGCCCGGTCGTCCTGCGGGCGTCCCGCGCGGTCATCTCCGTCGATGTCATCACAACTCCGTCGTCATCCCATCCGCCGAGTCCGGTTGGCTCGGCGCCCGGTCGAGTGTACGTCGAGGTGAGCGCTCACAGTGAGCGCTCACTCCCCGTTTCGAACGCTGACGGCGAACGTGACCGGCGATGGGCCGTTCGACGCAGCGTTCTGTCCAGAGCACGCCGGGACGGCTGCGTGGTCGTTCAGCCGGGCCGCCACAACCGTCCGTCATCGGGCGGCGCGCCGGGTCAGGACGTGCGCGGCCACCGGGACATCACGGCGACGATCCCCACCGCTCGCGCCGGGGGTGGCGGTCGACCCCCGTTCTGGGGCAGAACCACCCCCCGAACGGAGGCTGCCCCGACACCGGGAGCAGGAGCGATCCTCGATGTCGGCCAGGGGCCGGACCGCTGATCAGGAGCGGCCCGGCCACCGCTCCGGCCGACTCCCCCCGCCCTCCCCCCACCACGGAGCACCAGTGTCGAACCCCTGTGCGCCGCGTCTCCGGCGCGCCCTCGTGTCCAACGTCCGCACGGTCGTCGCCCTCCTCGCGGTCGTCGTGGCCGTCCTCGCGGCGGCACTCGCCCGCCCGGGCGCCGCGTCGGCGGCGACCACCTACACGGGCTACGTCCGCTACGCCTCGGCGCCCGCCGAGGTGATCGGCAAGACCGCCGCGGGCTACCGTCTGCTCACGCCGGCCGAGGCCGCCGCCGTGCCGCCGGACGCCGTCACGTACCTGGCGAACACACAGTTCCTCCGGGTCGGGACCACCGGCCCGATCTACAAGGTGTCGAGCGACCTCGTCAGCACCGTCACCACGGCGCAGTGGACGGCCCAGGGCACGCCGACGCCACGCATCGTCGACCGGGTCCCGGCGATGGAGTACTCGAGCTACGCGTCGAACCCCTCCGAGATCATCGTGCGCACCCCGGTCGGGGTCTGGCGGCACGCCACGGCCGCCGAGACCGCGAGCATCCCGGCATCGTCCGTGACGTACCGGGCCGACACGTACTACCTGAGCAGCGTCGGATCGTCGCAGGTGGTCAAGCGGGTCGCCGGGGTGAGCACACCGATCACGACCGCACAGTGGCGGGCCGAGGGCTCCCCCACGCCGATGGTGCCCCCGGTGCCGAGCGTCGGCACGGACCCCTTCACCACCGCCGCGCCCTACGTCGACCCCGACTACCCCTCCGTCGCCGCCGCTGCGGCGCTCCGGGCCAGCGGCGACACCACCGACGCCGCGGTGCTCGACCGGATCAGCGCGCACGGCGGCACGCGGTGGCTCGGGAGCGGCAACACGATCGCGACCGTCGCCGCCACCACGTCCGCGTACGTCGGAGCCGCCGTCGCCGCGGGCCGCACCGGGACGCTCGTGGTCTACGGGATCCCCGGCCGCGACTGCGGGAGCTACTCGGCCGGGGGCTTCTCGGCGACGGACTACCCGAGGTGGATCGCCCAGATCGCCGCGGGCATCGCGCACCGACGGGTCGCCGTCGTGCTCGAACCCGATGCGCTGCTGCAACTCGGCCGATGCCCCGACGTGCAAGGTGACCGCACGGGCCTCCTGCGCGCTGCGGCGACCACCCTGACCGCCGCGGGCGCCACCGTCTACCTCGACGCCGGGACGAGCAACTCCGGCGTCGACACCGCGACGATGGTGTCCCGCCTCCTCGCCGCCGGCGTGCAGGGCGTGCGCGGGTTCGCCGTGAACGTGTCGAACTACAAGTCGACGAGCGACGTCCAGGCCTACGCCGACGAGGTCTCCCGACTGCTCGGCGGCGCGCACTACGTCATCGACACGTCGCGCAACGGCAACGGCTCCGACGGCGAGTGGTGCAACGCCCGGGGACGCGCGATCGGCCAGGCACCGGCGGCGAGCAGCCACGGCAACGAGGACGCCGCGTTGTGGATCAAGACCGTCGGGGCCTCCGACGGCACGTGCAACGGTGGACCGGCCGCGGGGACCTGGTGGAACACCATCGCGCTCGAGCTCGCGCGGAACGCCGGGTACTGACGTATCGATTCCGCATCGGAGCCTCCGAGTCGCATCGTGGTCCGTTCCAGGCCGGCGCTAGGGTCGGCCTGGTGAAGACGACGACGATGGTGCTCACGTCCGCAACCGCCCTGGCCGCGGTGATCGCCCTGACCGGCTGCGCCGGCTCGGGCAGCGGCTCCGACCGACCGACGGTCACGGCCACGCGGACCGCCACGGCGACCACGACCGCGACCGCCAGCCCGTCGGTCACCGCCGGCGGGAGCGGCACCGGTGGGAGCGGCACCGGAGACTCGGACGGCTCGACCTCGGCCGCCGGCGGCCGCTGCACCACGGATCAGCTCAGCGGAGGTACCGCGGAAGGCACCGGCGGTGCGGCCGGCAGCGTCGGCATCGTCCTGACGCTGACGAACACCGGCACCACGCCGTGCACCCTGCAAGGCTGGCCTGGCGTGTCCTTCGTCGGCGGCGGGGACGGCGAGCAGATCGGCGCGCCGGCCGAGCTCGACCGGACCTCCGAGCACGACACCGTCACCCTCGGGCCGGGAGCGCAGGGTCAGGTCGCGCTCAAGATCACCCAGGCCGCCGCGTACGACGCCGCCGAGTGCTCGCCGCAGCCGGCCGACGGGTTCCGGGTCTACCCGCCCGGGTCGAAGACGTCGCTGTTCATCAAGGACACGGCGTACACGGCCTGCGCATCGGGCACCGTGCACCTGCTGACGACGGGCGCGGTCGTGGTCGGGCCCGCCCACCCCTGACACCGGCGGACGGGAGGCCTGGCCTCCCGTCCGCCGTCCTGCTCGCGGGACTCAGCGTCGCACGTCGGTCCCACTCGCCAGGTCGACGAGGACGCCCGCCGCGAGTGCGGTCCGCTCCACCATGCCCTGCACGCTCGCCCACTCGTGCCGCGCGTGCGCTCCGTCACCGACGGCGCCCAGTCCGTCGAGCACGGCGCGACCGAGCGCAGAGGCGAAGTTCCCGTCACTGGCGCCGCCGACCGCCGTCTCCTGGACCGTCAGCCCCATGCCGCGGGCGACCGACTCAGCACGTGCGAACAGCGCGACGTTGGCCTCGGTGCGCTCCATGACCGGTCGGTTCCACCCACCGTGGACGGTGATCGTCGCCAGTGGGTCCTCCGGGGTGAGCGCCGCGAGCACGCCGTCGATCCTGTCCGCCTCCTCGGACGACGAGACGCGGACGTCGAGCGCCGCGGACGCGTGTCCCGCACGGACGTTGGGACGGGTCCCGCCCGCGACGACACCGACGTTGCAGCTCGTCCCGGCCTCGAGGTCCGTCGCGCCGTGGAGCGTCAGCACGACCCGGGCGAGCTCGTCCACCGCGCTCGCCCCGGCGCGGGGGTCGAGTCCCGCGTGCGCCTCGACGCCGGTGATCTCGATGTCGAACAGCCCGACGCCCTTCCGGGCGGTCTTCAGTGCGCCGTGCTCTCCGGCGGACGCCTCGAACACCAGCACGGGCCCGTCGGTGCGCCGGACCGTGTCCTCGATGACGGTGCGGGAGCCCTTGCTGCCGACCTCCTCGTCGCCGTTGAGCAGCAGGCGGATGTTCGGACGCGGGAGTGCGGCGGCGTCCACGGCACGGATCGCCCACGCGAGCTGCACCAGTCCGGCCTTCATGTCGTAGACCCCGGGTCCGGTCATCCGGTCGCCGTCCACGGCGGCAGGACGCGCAGCGATGGTCCCGGCGGCCCACACGGTGTCGTAGTGACAGAGCGCGGTGACCCACACGTCGGAGCCGAGCGGCGCCTCCAGGTCGAGTACCGCGACGTCACCGTGGCCGTCGGTCGGGTGCACGGCGCGAGCAGTGGGAGCACCGACCGTCTCGCCGAGCCACTGCTCGACCCACGCGAGGCCCTCCGCGAGGAGCGCCGGCGCGTCCGAGGGCGTCTCGATCCCGACGTACGCCAGGACGTCGCCCACCATCGCGTCGCGGTGCCCGGCGACCCAGTCGAGCAGATCGGTGGTCGTCCCGGTGGCGGTCATCGCGCCTCCCCGACCGTCGACGGCGCGAGCGCGGCGATCGCGGCCTCGTCCATCGCACTCTCGCCCTCCTCGAGGCGCACGATCGCGGTGATGAGCGCCTCGATCGCGGGCAGCGCGACGCCCTGCGCGGTACCCATCTCGACGACCGGGCGGTAGTGCGCCGGCACCTCGGTCCGCCGGTGCCGGACGGCGATGTCCCGCCAGATGCCGGACCGCGTCTTCGACTGCGTGGCGAGCCAGGCGACGAGGTCGTCGAGGGCACGCTCGGTGGTCGCCGGATCGGCACCGGAACGGAACGCCTGCGGGTCGAACGCGTCGAACGGCTCGAGTGCGATCCCCCGGCCGTCCGCGACGTCGAACACCTCGCGCGCCAGCGTCGTCATGACGGCGCGGTTGCGGTCGATGAGGTCGCTCATGTCGTCGTCCGCGAGCGCGGTGGCCGTGAGCATCGCGCCGAAGCCGAGCTTCGACCAGAGGAAGCCCTCGACGTTGGCGGACACGACCGGGCTTCCCCAGTGCGCCAGATCGGCGGCCAGGTCGCGCACGCGGTCACTCGTCCCGCCGGCGAACTCGCCGAGGGCCATGCCCCCGTGGCCGCCGTCCTTGACGACCCCCGGCTCCATCACGTCCGCGAAGAGGTCGACGAAGGCGATGACGGTCCGGTCGACACCGACGTGTCCGGCGATGGTGGCCTCGTTGAGTCCGTTCTGGAGCGACGCCACGAACCCGTCCGAGCGGAGCCGCGGTGCGATCCAGGCGGCAGCCGCATCGGTGGCGAGCGCCTTGACGGCGAGCAGGACCCGGCCGAGCTCGTCGGGCGCGTCCTCGAGCGTGTACGCGGGCACGTGCGCGGTCGTCGCCCCGTCGGGCGTGAGCAGGGTGAGCCCGCGCTCACGGATCGCTGCCACGTGGGCGGGATCGGCGTCGACGAGCTGGACCGGGACGCCCGCGGCGTCGAGGTGCACGGCGAGGGTGCCCCCGATCGCGCCGGCGCCGACGATCGTGGTGGTGCGGTCGGTGGTCATGCGGATGTCTCCTCTCGGATGGGCTGGTCGTCCGTGTCGGCACGCGCGTCGACCGGGTCCCAACTCAGGGGCAGTGCGTGAGCTCCGGTCGACGATCCGCCGTCGACCCGGAGGATCGAGCCGGTCACCCACTCGGCCGCCGTGTCGTCGGCCAGCCAGACCACGGCGTTCGCGATGTCGGTCGGGCGGCCTCGACGACCGAGCGGGTTGGCGGACACCGCTGCGGCGTACTCGTCGGTGACACGGTTGACGTCGCTGTCGACGTCGACGAACCCGGGTGCGACCGCGTTGACGCGGATGCCGGCGGCGCCGAGCTCGAGTGCGGAGGCACGGGTCACCATCTCCAGCGCGGCCTTCGACGTGCTGTACGGGGCCGCGCCGGGACGCGCACGCAGCGCAGAACCGGACGAGATGTTCACGACGCACGGCCGCGTCCCCGCCGTCTCGGCCCGCCGCGCGAGCGCGACGGTGGCGAGGAGCGGGGCGCGGACGTTGATCGCCTGGACCGCGTCCCACGTGGCCGCCTCGAGCTGGAGGAACGGGGTCGCCGGGTAGACGCCCGCCGCGTTGACGAGCACGTCGACGACCGCCCGGTCCCATGCCCTGTCGACGACCGCGGCGGGCCCGTCGGGTTCGCGGAGGTCCGCGGTGATGGTGACCACCGCCTCCCGACCGAGTGCGGCGACCGACGCGACCGACGCGGACGCCGCGTCGAGTGGCTCGGCGCGGAGGTCGACCATGGTCACGAGCGCGCCGTCGGTCGCGAACCGGGTCGCGACCGCGAGACCGATGCCGCTCGCGGCGCCGGTCACGAGCACGTGCCGCGTCACTTGAGGACCTTGCCCTTGGTCTCGGGCATGGTCAGGTAGACGACCAGTCCGATCGCCGCGGCGATCGCGCAGTAGACCCAGACGACGTGACCGAGACCCGCGCCGCTCATCCAGGTGGTGATGTACGGCGCGGTTCCGCCGAAGATCGCGACGGCCAACGCGTACGGCAGGCCGATCCCGGTGGCTCGCACCTCGGGCGGGAACTGCTCCGCCATGATCACGGCGCAGTTCGCCGAGTAGCCGAGCAACAGCACGATCCCGATCACCTCGACGAGGACGAGCATCCAGAACGATCCGTTCAGCATCGTGAACGCCGGCCAGGCGAACACGAGGAACCCGCCGGCGAAGATCGACATCGTCGGCTTCCGTCCGATCTTGTCGGACAGGAGACCCGCGAACGGCAGGAGCACCAGGAACACGACCATCGCGATCACGTTGGCCAGGAGCGCCTCGTTGAGCGGCAGGCCCGTCGTGACGGCGGCGTAGGTGGGCATGTACGAGACCCACATGTAGTACAGGAGCGTGCCCGCGATCGTGACGCCGAACACCCGTGCCGTGGCACCGGGGTGGTCGCGGAACATCGCGACGATCGGGTTGCGGCGCCGGACCTCCCCGGCCTCGTCGTCGCGGCGCTGGGTGGTGAACGAGTCGGTCTCCTCGACGCTGGTGCGCAGCCAGATCCCGACGAGCCCGATCGCGGCGCAGAACACGAAGGCGGCGCGCCAACCCCAGGCGTCGAGGGCGCTCGCCGAGAACGTCGAGGTGATGATCGCGCCGATGCCGGATGCCACGAGCACCCCCGCCCCGACGGAGACCTGCTGCCACGAGCCCGCGAACGCCCGGCGGCGCGGTGCCGCGGACTCGACCAGGAACGCGGAGGAGGAGCCGAACTCGCCACCGGCCGAGAACCCCTGGACGAGCCGGGCCAACAGCAGCACGATCGGCGCGCCGATCCCGATCACCGAGTAGCTCGGCGTGACGCCGATCACCAGGGACGCGGCCGCCATCAACCCGATGGTGAGCATGAGGCCCTTCTTGCGCCCGTGGCGGTCCGCGAAGGCCCCGAGCACCGCCGCACCCACCGGGCGCATCACGAACCCGACCGCGAACACCGCGAGCGTCGCCAGGAGCGCGGCGGCGTCGTCACCGGACGGGAAGAAGTGGTGCGAGAAGACGGACGAGAACGTCGTGTAGACGGACCAGTCGATCCACTCGACGACGTTGCCGATGCCGCCGGCGAGGATCGCCTTGCGGCCACGGCGGGACAGCTTCGTGTCACTCGTCGCGACGGGCGGGGGTGTGCTGGTCGCCGTCGGTGCGTTGGGCAGCGCTGCTGCGGGGGTTGCGTCCTGGGTCACGATGACCCCTTCTGGTCGGTGGAACGGGACGGGGTGGATGGGCGGGTGGAGCGGTACGCGGTCGACGGACGGGGTGCTCGCCGGCGACTCAGTCGGCCAGGCCGGGCGCCACGTGCGCGGCGAGGTCGGCGTGTGTGGCGAACCAGACGTCGTCGTGCGTGCGGATGTGGGCGAGCAGCTCGTCGAGCACGAGCAGCCGCGACCGGTGCCCGATGAAGTGGGGGTGCATGGTCAGCTGGAACACACCACCGGCCGCGTACGCGGCGTCGAACTCGTCACGCCAGATCCGGCCCACCTCGCGCGGCGGCGTGTACGGCCGGAGGGACTGGAACCGCTCCATCATCAGGTACGGAGCGTCGTCACGGATCCAGTCCACCGGGATCTCCACGATGCCGGTGCGCTCACCGTCCTGCAGGATCTCGTAGGGGTCGTCGTCCGCCATCAAGGACGAGTCGTACGTGAACCCCAGCTCGCGGACGACGGCGAGCGTCGAGTCCGAGAAGTCCCAGGACGGCGTTCGGATGCCCGTCGGGCGCACACCCGTCTGCGACTCGAGCACCTCCATCGCACGCCCGAGCAGATCGAGCTCGTCGTCGTGCGCCAGCAGCGTGTTCCGCTCGTGGATCCAGCCGTGCACCGCGACCTCGTGGCCGTGCTCGACGTACGTCGGGGCCTCGTCCGGACGCAGCAGCGCGCAGACCGCCGGCATGTAGAACGACGAGGGCGCCTCGTACCGGTCGAGCAGTTCGAGGATGCGTGGCACTGCTGCACGGGCCCCGTACTCCCCTTGCGCCATGCGCCCGGGTGACGTCTCGCCGTCGCGGAGTGCCGGGGTCTCGTGATCCGAATCGAACGAGATCGCCACCGCGACGCGTGCCCCGTCCGGCCAGCGGCCGGGGCCCGCTGGGGGCAGGAGGCTGCGGCCGGCCCGCACCCGCTCCACGTGGCCGCGCCAGACCTCCTCGGGCCAGCGCCAGGGCTCCTGCTGCTCGATCTCGCTCATGGGGTCACTCCTCGTCGGGTGGGTTGGTCGGAGCGGCGACCCCGGTCGGGGCCGCCGCGGTGCCGGTCATGTCAGCACGGGGGCCTGCGCGTCGTCGGCGTCGACGAACCGGCCGTCCTCGATGCGGCGCCACATGCGCTTCCTGGTGGTCAGTTGCACGGTGACGTCGACCTCGCGGACACCCGGCAGCGCTCCGAGCACGTCCGTGGCGAAGGTGTAGACCGCGGCGAAGTCCCGGAGGAACGCTTGGCCGATGAGGTTGTACCGTCCGAGGGTCGCGGCCGCGTAGTGCACGGCGGGGTGCTGGGCGAGCTGTCGTGCGGCCGCACCGAGCAGGTCCGGCGCCACCGAGATCCAGACCATGAGCTCGGTGCCCAGGCCGAGCAGCGCCGGCGCGACCAGTGGTCCGACGCGGACCCGCCCGGAGGCGATGAGCTGCTCGAGCGCGCGACGCGTGGCGGTCTCGGTTCGATCGAGGTGCCGCGCGAGGTCGTTCAGCGGCGTCCGCCCATCACGGACGAGAGCGCCGACCATCGCGCGCTCGAGCGGCGTCGCGGCGACCTCGGTGGGCAGCACCCCGTCATCGGCGCCGAGGTCCGGAGCAGGCGCGTTGGCCGTCGCGCTCAGGGGCATCGGGAGGGACTTCCCCGGGAACACCGTGAAGGGTGCCGTGAACGTGCGGAGCACGGGCAACGCCTCGGTCTCGACATCACCGCCCGGCGCGATGTCGGCGAGCAGGGGTCCGATGTCCGCGATCCGCTCGACCACGAGCTCGGCGACGCAGTCCGCAGTGCCGGTCAGCGTGGCGAGGAACCGGACCTCGGGGCGGCTCTGCAGTCGTGCGACGAGATCGGCCGTCCGGCTCGCGCCACAGCGCATCCGGACCATCGCCGACACCCCGAACCCGGCTGCGAGCACGTCGGTCGCGGCGATGATCCGGACGAAGCCCAGCACGTTCAAGCGACCGACCCGCCGCTGTGCTGTCGATGCCGAGCATCCGGATGCCTCGCCCAGGGCGGCCCAGGAAGCGCGACCGTCCGCAGCGAGCGCTGTCAGGAGCGCGAGGTCGATCGGATCGGGCGTCCCAGCGTTGCCGTCGGCCGGGGTGCCATCGACGTCCCCCGCGGCCGGTGGCCCAACGGACCCGCGATCACCCGAACTCGTCATACGGCGACGGTAATCCGTCACGGAAGCGGCGTCCAGTGCTGAAATCGGTCACGGCAAGGCTGTAACACAGAGTTTTCACGCGCAGGGCGGGACCGATGCGCGCGGATACCGCCGATCAGCGACGCCGTCGTCCAGCGGGCGGCCTCCTCGCGTGGCCGTCCCGGCTCCGGTCGAGGACCGCTGCGCACGGACTGCGGACAGCAGCCGCTCTCGAGCAGCGCGGACGCGGCGGCCGCTGGGCGTCGCCACCAGGACGTTCGACGCGACGTCGCTCCGGTTCCGAGATCACCGGGACAACGAAGAACGCCCCGGCGATGCCGGGGCGTTCTCGTTCACTGCTGTCTCAACACAGTGTGCGCTCGAAGGGACTCGAACCCCCAACCTTCTGATCCGTAGTCAGATGCTCTATCCATTGAGCTACGAGCGCAGTGGCCGAACGGCCGTGGAAGACTCTACCAGGCTCGGGACCCGGCGCGCCAATCGGGGCACGGGACCCGGGGCACGGGACCGGGCGCGCCGATCGAGGCGCGAACGGGTGGTGCCAGCGCGGCGCCGGACGGGAGGCACGCCGCACCTCCCGCCCGGACGGTCAGGCCGCGAGCTGCTCCGGACCGAACACCTCGGTCAGGAAGTCCTCGAGCGCACGCCAGGAGCGGTGGTCGGCGAGCGCCTGGTACTGCGCGCCGTGGTCGGGCGCGTCCGTACCGGGGACGGCGAACGCGTGCATCGCGTTCGCGTACGACACGAGCTGCCAGTCGACGTGCGGCGCCGCGCGCATCTCGTCCTGCCACGCGTGGACCTTGTCGTCCCCGACCATCGGATCGGCAGCACCGGTCAGCACCAGGAGCTTCGCCCGGATGTCGCCGGCGTCGGACGGATCGTGGGTGATCAGACCGCCGTGGAACGACACCGCCCCCACGAGGTCCGCACCGGTCCGAGCGAGTTCCAGGGCCGTGGAGCCGCCGAAGCAGTACCCCATGACCACCACGCGCGAGGGGTCGACCTGCGGGTCCTCGAGCAGGCGGTCGAGTCCGGCGAGAGCACGGGCACGCAGGAGCCCGAGGTCCTGGTAGAAGCTGCCGGCGACCTCTCCGGCCTCTGCTCCGGTCGGGCGCACGCCCTTGCCGTAGATGTCGGCCGCGAACGCGACGTAGCCCAGGCGGGCCAGCATCGTGACGCGGGCCTCGACATGTTCGTTCACGCCGTGCCAGTCGTGGACGACGAGCACGGCGGGACGCCGACCGGTGAGGTTCGCGTCCTTCGCGAGGATGCCCTCGAGCGGAGTGCCGTCGTGGTCGTACTCGACGATGCCGGTGCGGACGTCGGCCCCGACGGGCTCGGGAACGGTGTTCAGGATGTCTTGGATGGTTGCCACGCGTCCGACCGTACGCCCGGGATCAGTGGAGCAGGTTGTCCCAGTTCGACGGACCGTGCGAACCGGCCGGGTACTCGTCGATCGGGCTCTCGCCGTTGCGCCAGGCGTCGATGACCGGCTGGACGATGCGCCAGCACTGCACCGCGCTGTCACCGCGCACCGAGAGCGTGGCGTCGCCCTCGAGCACACCGGCGAGGACCTCGCCGTACGCCGTGAGTCGGCCCGGGTTGAACTTCGTCTCGAGCTTCGCGCGGTCGACGACGTACGGGTCGCCGGGACCGTTGACGTTGAGTTCGAGGCTCATCTCGTCGGGGGCGATCCAGATGCGGAGCCGGTCCTGCTCGTGCTCGCCGCCGACGCCGTCCGGCACGTGCGGCGAGGGGCGGAAGTTGATGACGATCTCGCGCCGCGGTTCACCCAGGGCCTTACCGGAGCGGAGGGTGAACGGAACGCCGGCCCACCGCCAGTTCGCGACCTCGACGGTCATCTGCGCCAGGGTCTCGGTCTGGTTCGCCGGGTCGACACCGTCCTCGTCGACGTACGACGGCAGCTGGCGGTCTCCGACGGTACCGGCGGTGTATCGGGCGCGCTTGCCGGCGGTCGCCGGGTCGTCACCCCACGGCTTGACGGCGCGGAAGACGAGCTGCTTCTGCGTGCGGAGGTCGTCGGCGTCGAGCGTGGCGGGGGCCTCCATCGCGACGACCGCGAGCACCTGCAGCAGGTGGCTCTGGATCATGTCCGTGAGCGCGCCGGCGTGGTCGTAGTACCGCGCGCGGTTCTCGAGGCCCAGGGTCTCGTCGTAGATGATGTCGACGCTCTCGACGTGGGTGGACGACAGCAGGGGCTCGATGATCCGGTTCGAGAACCGCAGGCCCAGGAGGTTGAGCACCGTCGAGCGGCCGAGGAAGTGGTCGACGCGGTGGATGCGCTCCTCGGGGATGAACGAGTGGAGGAGCCCGTTGAGCTTCTCGGCGCTCGCGGCGTCGGTGCCGAACGGCTTCTCCATCGCGAGCCGCACACCGTCGGGCAGGTCCATGCCCTTGAGCTGTTCGCACGCCTGCTCGGTGATCGCCGGCGGCAGGGCGAAGTAGATCGCCGGCGCGTGCGAGCACTGTGCCAGGAGCTCGCCGAGGTCGTCCGCGCTCGTGACGTCCGTCTTCCGGTAGTGGCTGGCCGCGATGATCTGCTCGAAGCGGTCGCCGGAGCACTCGGCGCTCGAGAAGGACTCGCGGACGCGCTGCTTCCAGTCCTCGTCCGAGAGCTCGTCGACGCCCGCGCCGATGAGCTCGATGTCCCAGTCCTGCTTGACGTCGAGGAGTGTGGCGAGGCCGGGCAGCAGGAGCCGCTTCGTCAGGTCGCCGCTGGCACCGAGGATGAGGAGGGTGGTCTGGATCGCCATGGCTCCGAACGTACCGACGCACCGCTGATCTGGTTCCGACCGCCGGCCGAACTGTGGAACCTCGAACGGGCCTCCCGGCTGTTGAGGACCGGGCGCGGTCGCGACCGGTGGTCAGCCGACGACGTGCGCCTGGCCCGTCGACGCCGTGGTGCCTCCGTCGACCGGCAACGTGACGCCCGTGATGTAGCGGGCGTCGTCGCTGGCGAGGAAGAGGAACGCCGGCGCGACGTCCTCGGGTTCGCCGATGCGTCCGAGCGCGGTCCGCTGGGCGTGTGGGGCGACCACGTCCGGGTCGGCGAAGTGCTCCGCGTTCGCCGCCGTACGGGTCAGGGCCGGCGCCACCGCGTTGACCCGGATGCCGCGCGCCCCGAGGTCGAGCGCCAGCGACTGCATGAGCGTCGTCATGGCGCCCTTCGTGGCGTTGTAGACGGCCTGGCGCCAGTCCCCCCGGAGCCCGGAGGCGCTCGTCGTGAACAGGATGACGCCCCGCGCCCGCTCGAGGTGCGGGAGCGCTTCCTGCACGAGGTGCACGGTGCCGTCGAGGTTCGTCGCGACCATGGAGCGGTAGTCGCCCTCACCGAGTTCGTCGATCTCGCCCGCCGTGTAGGCGGCCGCGTTGCTGACCACGACGTCGATCCGACCGAAGCGATCGGCGGCGATCGCGACGAGGTCGGCCACGCTCTCGCGGTCGGTCACGTCGGTGGGCACCGCGATGACGTGCTCGGCCGGCGCGCCCTCGGCGGTCTCGGCGAGTGCGTCCTCGCGCCGTCCGGCGAGGACCACGTTGCAGCCCTGACCGATGAACGCGCGCGCGATCGCCTGCCCGATCCCGGAGCCCGCACCCGTCACGATCACGGTCCGACCCTGCAGCTGGTAGTCCCCGGACACCGTCATCGTTCCTCCACACTCGTCCGCCGAGAACGATCGTCCACCACACGGGGCGGCCAGCGGCACCTGTTGGGGCCCGACGTTACGCTCGCCGGTGAGTCCTTGAACGTGGCCGTGCGTCACCAATACGCTCACTCCGGAACCGAGGAACGCAGAGCATCCATGAACACACCCCCGCTGCGCGTCGCCGTCATCGGCACGGGCATGATCGCGACCGTCCACGTACGATCGGCGCGCGCCGCCGGTGCCGTGGTCACCGGGGTCCTCGGACGCACTCCCGAACGCTCGGCACAGGTCGCCGAGCACCTCGGGCTCCCGCGCGGCTACGCCGACCTCGACGAGCTCCTCGCCGACGCACCCGACGTCGTGCACGTGTGCACCCCGAACGACCAGCACCACCCGCAGACGATGGCGATCATCGCGGCGGGGATCCACGTGGTGTGCGAGAAGCCCCTGGCGGTCGACGCCGCACAGGCCGACGAGCTCACGGCCGCCGCCGAGCGTGCCGGTGTCGTCGCGACCGTCCCGTTCGTCTACCGCTTCCACCCGATCGTGCGCGAGATCCGGTCGCGGATCGCCGGCGGCGATCTCGGACGCGTGCTCGCGATCCACGGCTCGTACCTGCAGGACTGGATGCTCGACGAGGGCTCGTCGAGCTGGCGGGTCGACGCCGGAGCGGGCGGTGTGTCGCGCGCCTTCGCCGACATCGGGTCGCACTGGTGTGACCTCGTCGAGTTCGTCACCGGCGAGCGATTCGCGACCGTGACGGCCACGGCCGACATCGTCTACCCCACGCGCCCGGCGTCGTCGGGGCCGTCCTTCTCCGGCGCCCCCTACCCCGATCCGGTGCCGGGAGGCGCGGTGCCCGTCGCGCAGGCCCCCGTCACCACCGAGGACACCGCGGTGGCCACCTTCCGCACGACCCACGGCCGGATCGGGAACGTCGTCGTGTCGCAGGTCGCGGCCGGACGCAAGAACCGCCTGTGGTTCGAGGTCGACGGGACCCGCTCGAGCGCCGCGTTCGACCAGGAGCAACCGGAGTCCGCCTGGTTCGGCACCGAGACCGGCGCCACGATCCTCGTGCGCGACCCCTCGCAGGGGTCGCCGGACCAGCGGCGGTTGGCCGTCGTGCCATCGGGTCACCCGCAGGGGTACCTCGACGCCTTCACGGCGTTCGTCGGCGACACCTACGCCGCCGTCCGTGCCTCACGGGACGGCGGCGTGTGGCCGGAGGGCCTGCCCACGTTCGCGGACGGCGCGCGCGCCGCCCACGTCATCGACGCCGTCGTCGCCAGTGCCGGTGACGGAGCCTGGAAGGACATCGCATGAAGCTCGGGATGCTCACGGCCTGCCTGCCCGGATGGGACCTCGGCCGGATCGCGGAGTTCGCGGCCGCTCAGGGGTACGAGCGACTCGAGGTCGCCGTGTGGCCGAACGTCGGCGGCCGCGACTTCGAGGCCTCGCACCTGCCCGTCGCGACCTTCACCGACGAGGACGCCAGCGCCACCGAGGACCTGATGGCGCGCACGGGACTCGAGATCAGCGCGCTCGCCTACTACGAGAACAACCTGCACCAGGACCCCGAGCGTCGTGACGCGGTCCGGACGCACCTCAAGCACGCGATCGATGCAGCGCAGCGGCTCGGCGTCCCCTACGTGGGCACGTTCATCGGCCGGGACAACAGCAAGAGCGTGCGCGAGAACATGGCAGAGGGCGACCGCGTGCTGCCCGAGCTCGTGGACTACGCGGGCGAGCGCGACGTCAAGCTCATCATCGAGAACTGCGTCATGGAGGGCTGGCACCCGGACGGCTACCCGGGGAACATCGCCTACAGCCCGGAGCTGTGGGAGTGGGTGACGGGCCTCGGGTTCGGCCTGAACTGGGACCCGTCGCACCTGACGTGGATCGGCATCGACCCGGTCGAGACGATCCTGCCGTTCGCGGAGCACATCGTGCACGCGCAGGCGAAGGACGTCGAACTGTTCCCGGCGCGGCGCGAC
The DNA here is from genome assembly GCF_003234875.1 of Curtobacterium sp. MCBD17_028. NCBI lineage: Bacteria > Bacillati > Actinomycetota > Actinomycetes > Micrococcales > Microbacteriaceae > Curtobacterium > Curtobacterium sp. MCBD17_028. The sequence continues at coordinate 92,955 of NZ_QKTQ01000007.1, forward strand.
CGCTACGGCTTCTTCGGGCTCGTCGACAAGGGCGACGACCCGTGGGACATGGGGTGGTGGCGCTTCCGCGTGCCCGGTCGTGGCGTGGTCGACTGGTCGCACGTCGTGGACCGCCTGTACGAGGCCGGGTTCACGGGCACGCTGTCGGTCGAGCACGAAGACCCGCTGTGGAGTGGCCCGGACGACAAGGTGCTCGAGGGGCTCCGGATCGCGCACCGGACGTTACGTCCGCTCATCGCCGAAGAGCACTCGCCGTCGGTGTGAACCGGATCGCGCCGCCGACCGGTACCTGCGCGACGAGCCCGAGGTCCTCGGGCACGACGACGCCGACCACGGGGTAGCCGCCCGTGACGGGGTGGTCGGCGAGGAACACGACCGGTCGACCCTCGGGTGGCACCTGGATCGCCCCGGGTACCGCCGCCTCGCTCGGCAGCTCGCCGCCCACGCTCCGCGCGAGTGCGTGCTTGCCCGCGTCGAGCCGCACCCCGACACGGTTCGAGCGTGGCGTCACCCGCCAGACGACCGCGTGCAGGGCGTCGGCACCCCCGTCGATCCAGTCGTCGCGGGGTCCGGGCACGAACCGGACGTCGACCACGTCCTCGACGGTCGGGAGGACCGGGCCCGGTTCCGCCGCGTCGGCCACCGCCGCCGCCGTGTCCGACCCGATGGGCAGGACGTCGCCGGCCCGGAGCGGTGCCGGCCCGAGACCGGACAGCACGTCGGTCGCGCGTGATCCGAGCACGGGCGGCAGGTCGAGTCCACCGAGGACGGCGAGGGTCGCGACGGCCCCGGTCGTCGGCGCACCGAGCACCAGGACCTCACGGTCGTGCAGCGCGAACGGACGGTCGGGCTCGATCGGCACCGCCCGGCGCGCGGGCTCGTCGTCGCCCGGGAGCAGCACCGATCGCTCGTCGAGCGTCCCTTCCGCCGTGGGCAGGACCTCGATCGCGCCGACGCCGCCCGTGACCGCCAGGACGAGCTCGCCACGAGCCCGCACGGTGAGCCCTCCCCCGACGTGCTCGACCGCCGCGGCGCCCGCCGCGTTCCCGACGAGACGGTTCGCGCGACGGTGGGCGACGCGATCGAGCGCACCGGAGCGGGTGACGCCGAGGGCCGCGCGGCCCGGTCTGCCGAGGTCCTGCACGGTGCTGAGCAGCCCGGGCGACAGGACCTCGAGGCCTCGCCTGGGAGCGGTCGGACGCGACGGCTCCGTTGGAGCGGGTCGGGCCTCCCGACCGACGGCGGTCAGGCGTGCGGCCGGGGACACTGCGGCGGATGACGCAGCGGCGGATGACGCAGCGGCGGATGACGCCGCGTGGACCGCGCGGAACCGGACGCGCATGCCGGGACGGAGCAGGGCCTCCGCCCCGATCCGATGGGGGTCCCACATCACCAGGTCGGTGTGCCCGAGCAGATGCCAGCCGCCGGGGCTCGGCCGCGGGTAGATGCCGCTGTGGCCGCCCGCGATCGCGACGGAACCGGCGGGGATCGCCGTGCGCGGACTGCTGCGCCGCGGCAGGTCGAGGACCGTGTCGCCTCCGACCAGGTAGGCGAACCCCGGCGCGAACCCGGTGAACGCGACCGAGTACTCCGGCGCGGTGTGCCGGCGGACGACCTCGTCCACGCTGAGGCCGGTGCGGTCGGCGACGTGGTCGAGGTCCTCGCCGTCGTAGACCACTGGCACCACGACGAGACCGTCGGCGGCGGGCGGCGGCGCGTCGAGCGGTACGCCGCGCAGCGCGGCGGCGATCGCGTCGGCGGTCGTGGCGCCCGGTGCGAAGCGGACGGCGACGGTCCGCGCGGCGGGCACCAGTTCGGTCACCCCGGGCAGGTCGAGCGTCCGGAGCGCGGCGTGCAGGGCGAGCGCGGCGGCCGTGTCGGGGACCTCGACGAGCACGCCGTCGACGCCGAGGCGCAGCACCCGGGGCGCCCGGGCGCCGGAGTCGGTCACGCGCCCGGACCCGCTCTCGCCCTCCGCGCCGGTCACGCCGCTCGGACCGCCGCGAACGGCGCCAGGACCACGCCCGCTGATCCGAGTGCGGACCGGACGGCGAGCGCCGCGGCGACCGCGCCGGGCGAGTCCCCGTGCAGGCAGATCGACGCGGCGTCGATCGGCACGCTGGTCCCGTCGACCGCGGTGACCGCCCCGCCGGTGACCATCGCGACGACGCGCTGGGCGATCTCGGTCGGATCGTGGAGCACGGCCCCCGGAAGGCGTCGGGACACGAGGGACCCGTCGGCGGCGTACGCACGGTCCGCGAACGCCTCGGCCACGACGGGCAGCCCGGCATCGCGAGCGAGGTCGAGGAACGCGGACCCGGCGAGACCGACGACCGGGAGGCCCGGGTCGACCGCCAGGACCGCCTGCACGACCGCCTCGGCGTGCGGTCCGCCCTCCGCGATGGTGTTGTAGAGGGCGCCGTGCGGCTTGACGTAACGGACGGTCGTCCCGGCTGCCCGGGCGAGGGCGGCCAGCGCGCCGATCTGGTAGATCACGTCCGCTGCGAGTTCGTCCAGGGAGGCGTCCACGTACCGCCGTCCGAACCCGGCGAGGTCCCGGTACGCGACGTGCGCGCCGACCGACACCTGCCGTGCGGCAGCCTGCTCGAGCACGGACCGGAGCGACAACGGGTCGCCCGCGTGGAATCCGCACGCCACGTTCGCGCTCGTGACGACATCGAGCATCGCGGCGTCGTCCCCGAGGGTCCACCGGCCGAAGCCCTCGCCGAGGTCTGCGTTGAGATCGATCGTGGTCATGCTGCCCGTTCCTCCACATCCGGTCCGCTCCCCCGATCCTCCACCACCGGGCGACGGGCTGGGAACCCGGCCCCGTGGAGGGAGCACGCTGGAGACACGAGGACGGCCCCGTCCCACCACCCGAGTCCCAGGCGCCCGACCCCGGCGCCGAAGAGAGGTACGCGATGACCACCGTGAGCGAGTTCCTGATCGAGCGGATCAAGGACCAGGGCGTCAGCCGGATCTTCGGGTTCCCCGGCGACGGCATCGGCGCGTTCGACGGAGCACTCGGCAAGACCGATCGTGCGGGGACGGGCATCGAGTACATCCGCCCGACGCACGAGGAGATCTGCGCGCTCATGGCGACGGCGCATGCCAAGTTCACGGGCGAGGTCGGCGTGTGCGTCGCGACCTCGAGCCCCGGCGCGTTCCACATGCTCAACGGGCTGTACGACGCCCAGATGGACAATCAGCCGGTCGTCGCGATCGTCGGGCAGCAGGGTCTCGACTCGATCGGCACCTTCACCCAGCAAGAGAGCAACCTCGAGCGCGTGTTCACGGACGTTGCCTGCTACGTCGAGACGATCGTGTCGCCCGACCAGGCCAGCGCCGTCATCGACACCGCCTTCCGCACGGCCCGGCTCCGTCTCCAGCCCGCGGTCGTCGTGATCCCCCACGACGTCCAGGCGATGACCATCAAGGCAACGCCGTCGGCCCACTGGGTCTCGCGCTCGAGCGAAGCCATCCCGTCGACGGCGATCACGCCCCCGATGGAGCAGATCCGCCAGGCGGCGGACATCATCAACGCGGGCGAGAAGGTCACGTTCCTGGTCGGCGCGGGTGCGACGGGCGCCACCAACGAGGTCCTCGCCGCCGCCGAGAAGGCCGGAGCGGGCATCATCACCGCGCTCCGCGGCAAGGACGTGATCCCGTCCGACGTGCCGTACCACACGCAGCAGGTCGGTCTCCTCGGGTCCCTGCCGAGCCTCCACCAGATCAAGCGCTGCGACACCATCGTGCTGCTCGGCACGAACTACCCGTACGGCGAGTTCCTGCCCGCGACGGGCCAGGCGCGTGGCATCCAGGTCGACCTCAAGCCCGAACAGCTCGGCGTGCGCTACCCGACGGAGTTGAACCTCTGGGGCGACGTGAAGTCGACGCTCGAGGCCCTCCTCCCCCTGCTCGAGCAGAAGGCCGACCTGTCCTGGCAGGAGCGGATCGCCGCCGAGATGCAGGACTGGGAACAGGAGATGCACGCGCAGGCACAGAAGGAGTACCACGACGGGGTCAACCCGCGGCGCGTGACCGAGGCCGTGAACGCGAACCTGCCCGACGGGGCGATCGTCACCGCGGACGCCGGGACGACCGCCGACTGGTTCGGGCACCACATCCGCCTGAAGCGGGGCATGCGCGGCGACCTCTCGGGCCGCCTGGCGACCATGCTCGCGGCGATGCCCTACGCGGTCGCGGCGAAGCTGGCCCACTCCGACAAGACGGTGGTCTGCACCATCGGTGACGGCGCGTTCCAGATGCTCGGCATGAACGAGCTGATCACCGTGAAGAAGTACATGCAGCAGTGGGAGACCAAGCAGTTCATCATCGTGGTCATGCACAACGACGACCTCGCGCAGGTCTCGTGGGAGATGCGCACGGAGGACGGCAATCCGCTGTGGCGCGGCTCGCAGGACGTCGAGTCGATGGACTACGCCGGCTACGCCGAGCTCCTCGGGTTCCGGGGCGTCCAGGTGCGCAGTGACGACCAGGTGGAGTCCGCCGTGGCCGAGGCCTTCGCGCACGACGGGGTCACGCTCATCGACGCCTACGTCAGCCGCAACGTCCCGCCGCTCCCACCGCACATCACCCGTGAGTACGCGCTCAACACGGCCAAGTCGTTGCTCAAGGGCGACCCGATGGAGGCCGGCGTGATCCGGGACTCGGCATCGGCGCTCGCGACCGAGGGCATCGAGCGGGTGAAGGACGCGCTCCACATCGGCGATCGGAAGTAACGAGGCGGGTGGAACGAGGCTGCTCGTCTGCCGCACCCTGTGTTTTCGGCAGCGGCGGCGGTACCCTGAGGCGTCGCATGGCGACGGCGCCGCTGCGGTGTCCTCTCATCCCGGGCGGTGGTTCCGCCCGACGAACCCGGCGGCGCGGGTGCCCTCCGTCTCCAGGGAAACGGCGGAGGGCACCCCTCCTCCCCGCCCGGATGCACCGGCAGCGTCGAGCTGACCTCGTCAGCGCTCGTCGACGACAGCGTCGATGTCCTCGACGCCCGCCGCGATGGCGTCAGCGCGACGCTTCCGCATGCCGGGAGCGGCGAGGGCGCCGACGATCGCGAGGGCGCCGACCCCAGCGCATGCCCAGAAGCCGATGGTGAACGCCGCGGCCCCAGGGAGCCCCACGTGCCCGGTGGGCAACGTGAACACCTTCGTGTGCGACGAGATCAGCGCGGCGATGATGGCCGTTCCGACGCTCGAGCCGATCGTCCGGACGACGGTGTTGGCGCTGATCGCCTCACCCGTCTGCTCGATCGGCACGCTCTCGATGATCGCGTTGGACGCCGCCGAGAGACCGAATCCGATCCCGGCACCCGTGAGGATGCCGGACACCAGGATCTGCCAGACCTGATCGTGCGCGAGCCCGGGGAGCACGAACGCCGCGGTGAGGAGCACACCCCCGATGACCAGCGGCGGCTTCGGACCCGTCCGTCGGACGAGGGCCCCCGCGACCGGTGAGACCACGATCATCATGAGGACCGTCGGGAGCAGGAACAGGCCGGCCTGCGAGGCGGTCTTGCCGAAGCCGTACCCGGTGAACGACGGCAGCTGGAGCAGCGTCGGGACGAGCACGAACGTGCCGTACATCGCGAACCCGAAGACGAGCGCGACGACGTGAGCGGTCCAGACGCCACGGATGCGGAAGAGCCGGACGTCGATCAGCGGCGCCTTCACGCGGAGCTCGACGACGATGAAGACCACGAGCGCGACGACGCCGACCGCCAGCAGACCGATGGTCTTGACGTCACCCCAGCCCCAGGTCTCGCCCTCGCTGACAGCGAGCAGCAGCGCCACGAGGGAGATCGAGAGGATCGCCGTCCCGGCGAGGTCGAGGCGCCCGGGCTTCCGGACGTCCGATTCCGGCATCCCGAACACGATGCCGGCGAGCCCGACGACGATGAGCGCGAGCGGCAGCCAGAACAGCCAGTGCCAATCGAGGTGCTGCACGATCGGTCCGGCCGCGACGATGCCGATACCGGCCCCGATGCCGAAGATGCCCGACAGCAGACCGATCACGACGCTCACCCGGTCCTTCGGGAGTTCGTCGCGCACGATGCCGATCGACAGCGGCAGCACGGCGCCGGCCGCACCCTGCAGGCAGCGGGCCACGATCAACGTGGCGAGGTTCGGCGCGAGGGCGGCGACGACGGTGCCGACGAGCAGGAGGCTCATCACGACGATGAGGATGCGCCGCTTGCCCATCATGTCGCCCATGCGGCCGAAGATCGGCGTGAGGACGGACGCCGACAGCAGGTAGGCGGTGATGATCCAGCTCACGTTGCTGGTCGAGGCCCCGAGGTCCTTGCCGATCGTGGACAGTGCCGGAGCGACGAGCGACTGGAGCACCGCGTAGGCCAAGCCGCCGAGTGCGAGGTACACGACGATGAGGGTTGTGTTCGGGCTGCTGTGTCGCTCCGCGACGGGGGTCGAGCCCGTGCGGGGGCCCTCGGTGACTCGGGACATCGTTCTCCGTGATCGAAAGACGTAAACAAGCGCTTACAAGTCGTGAGCCTACTGCTCCTCGCGCGGAAGTCAAAGCGCGTTTACACCGCACCTCCCGGTGCGGGTACCGTTGCGGAGATGGAGAGGACGTCATGACGCTCGAGTCGCAGGTGCCGTCGAGGACGCGCGACGCCGCGAAGACCCGGCAGCTCCTGGTCGCCGCGGCTCGACGTCGGTTCGCGTACGACGGCTACTCCGCGACCACCGTCCGGGAGATCGCAGCCGACGCCGGAGTGAACGTCGCGCTCATCAACCGCTACTTCACGAGCAAAGAGGGCCTCTTCGAGGCCTGTCTCGAGCGCGCGGTGGAGGACCTCGATGCCCCCCGGCCGGACGACGACTCGGTCGAACGGATGCTCCAGAGCCTCGTCGAGCGGGTGACGAACGCGCCGACCGGGGAGCACGCGGTCGAGCTCCTCCTGCTCATCCGGTCCTCCGGAGACGAGCAGGCCGACCGGATCCGCAACGCGACACTCACCTCGTACGCGGAGCGCATGGCGCGCATCGCCGGGTGGGACCCCGATGACGTCGACACGAACGGCATCCTGCTCCGCGCCGAGGTCGCGCTGGCCACGGCCTTCGGCATCACGCTCCTGCGTGCCTCCACCCGGCTCGGCCCCCTGGTCAACGCGTCGGCGAGCGACCTGACCGGCCCGTTCAGCGACGTCGTCACCGCGTTGCTGGCGCCGGACCGGCGGTAGGCCGGACCGGCGGTAGGCCGGACCGGCGCCGGCCCCACGGTTCAGCGGAAGAGCCGCTCCCCGATGTACGAGCCCTTGCGCGGTGCCGGCGGCACGGCGAACACGGCCGAGCCGATGTGCGAGATGTACTCGTTCAACCGGTCGGACGCTCCCAGCCGACGCTGGATCCGTGTGAAGTGATCGGGGTCGTTCATGAACGCGGTGAACAACAGCCCGGCGTCGAGCTGCCCGTACTGGTTGAGCCCGTCGGTGTAGTTGTACGGGCGACGCAGGATCTTGACGCCGCCGTTGTTCTCGTGCGCGGCGAGGGCGACGTGTGCGCGCGCGTCGATCTTCGTGTCGCCGGCATGGTCGGTCGCGTGGAAGTCGGGCGTCGTGTGCTCGGTTCCCCCGGAGAGCGGCGCACCCTCGACCTTCGTGCGCCCGAACACCCGCTGCTGGTCGCTGATCACGTCGGCGTCCCAGATCTCGATGTTCATCTGGATCTTCCGCGTGACCTGGTAGGTGCCGCCCGCCATCCAGTCCGCGTCGTCCCCGAGCCGTACGAAGCGCTCATAGTCCGCGTCGGTGGTGATGTTCCGTGTGCCGTCCTTGAACCCCATGAGGTTCCGGGGGGTGGTCTGGTTCGCTCCAGCCGACGCACGCCCGAACCCGAGCACGGTCCAGCGCACGGTCGCGGTGCCACGGGCCATGCGGGCGAGGTCGCGGATCGCGTGGTAGGCGACCTGGGGGTCGTCGGCGCACGCCTGCAGGGACAGGTCACCACCGCTCAGGGCGGGGTCGAGGGCGTCGCTCGGCAGCGCGGGGATCTGGGCGAGCGCGGCGGGCTTGTGGGCCGCCAGGCCGAACCGCTCGTCGAACAGCCCGGGGCCGAGCCCGACGGTGACGGTGAGCGATGCCGGGCCGAGGTCGAGGGCCTCCCCGGTGTCGGCACCGACGCCGTCGGCGTGCGCGGGGACCACGGTGCCGATGGTGCCGCCGGACTGCAGTTGCGCGATGGCGGCGGACCACCGGGCGAGCAGGACCTGCAGGTCCGTCGCCAGGGTGGACGCCATGTCGAACGTCATGAAGACGCAGTACCGCTGGGGTTCGGTCCGGATCCCACCCTGCGGCTGCCCCGCCGCGGTCGCGTAGAACGGATGGATCCGCGACAGGTCGATGGACTCGTCGTCGGGGGCATGTCCGGCGGCTCCCGCGGCGAGGCTGCCACCGATGCCCGCGAGCGCACCGACACCTGCTCCCGCGGCTGCGAGTCCGCCGATGAGTCCGCGGCGCGACACCGACGGACGAGACGACGCCCCGCGCATCTGCTCCTGCTCTCGGCTCACGCGGTGGCGACCTTCTCGGCGAGCCGGGACAGCGGGTCCTGCAGCGCCTGGATCGTCTGCGAGATCGTGTTCGCGTCGGCCGTGCGGGTGGCGGCGTCGTAGGTGCGGAAGCCGCCGAGGGCGGTGCCGTCCCGGTAGCCGTCCATGAGCGTGTCGACGCTGTCGAACTGGGTCGCGATCTGCTTCGTGATCGACGGGTCGAGCTTCTGCAGTCCGGGCTTGAGGTACGCGAACGCCTGCCGCGCGCCCTCGACGTTCGCTGCCAGGTCGACGAGGTCGATGTGACTGAAGCCCTCTTCCTCGCCGGTGATCTTCTCGGACTGGACCTCTTCGAGCAGGCCGGCCGCGCCGTTGGCGAGGTCCTCGGGCTTGTAGGTGAGCGTCGGGACGAGCTTGTCGAGCAGGGTGACGTTCTCGGTGAGCTCGGCCGCGAGCTGCTTCGTGCTCGCGGTGATGGCGCCGCCCTGGAACAGATCGCGCTCCACGGCGTGGAACCCGTGCCATCCGACCGACGGGTCGAGGTTCGAGGCGCGCATGTCGACGAGGTAGTCGAGGTTCCCAGCGTTGTCGGTCGCCTTGTGGCCCTTCTTGACGAACCCGTCGACGTCGCTCTCGACGTGCTCGTAGTACGGGCGCGCGTTCGCGTAGTCCGTCTTCGCGGCGGCGAGGTCCCCCGCGTCGACGTCCTCCTGCAGCTGCCGCACGGCGGTCACCATGTCGTTGACCTGGGCGTCGACGTAGTCCGCGTAGCCCTTGGCGCCCTGTCGGAGGAGGGTCGCCGCGCTGCTGTTCGCGGTCGATGCGGCCGTGCCGGTGACGGTGAAGGTCGTGAGCTCCTTGGTCGCTCCGGGGCAGTACACCTGGTACTTGCCGCCGCCGAGCGTCACGGTGAACTTGACCGGATCGAGTCCGGGAGCCAGGTTCTCCTTCTCGCCGAGGATCTTCTGGTCCTGCAGGAGCTCGACCTCGGTGATCGCGGTCGACGAGGTGTTCCGCACGGTGAACGTCACCGGTCCGGCGGGCACCGAGGTCGTCGACACGGCGCACTTGTCCGAGCCGTCGTTCGTCAGGGTCACGGCGACGCGGTGCACCGCGCCGGACGGCGTCGCGGCGTCCTCGGCCGAGGACGACGCGGTCGAGCAGCCGGTCAGCGCGAGGGCTGCGGCGGCGAGGGTCGCTCCGAGGACGAGGACGGATCGGGTGCGGCGGTCAGCGAACGGCATCGGCGGTCTTCCTGCTGGTCGCCCCGTGCCGGTCGGCGACGGGGGTCGTGGTGGTCGGTCGGGAGGAACGGGTCGCCGCCCCGAGTCGGCGGCGGTCCCGCAGGGCGAGCAGGCACTGGGCGATCGCGGCGATCGCGAGCGCAACGGGGAGCCACGCCTTCCAGAGGAGCGCTTCGCGGTCCGCGGAGGCGCCGCTCGCCATCGCCTCGCCCGCGGCGGTCACCCGGGTGGCCGGGACCGCCCAGGCGGTGGCGTCGAACGAGTAGGTCCGGCTGCTCGGCAGGCCGCCGCCCGACACGGTGAGGACGGCACGCTCGGTCCGGCGCGCGTCGAGGAGGCCGCCGTCGACGGCCCAGAGCGTCCGGGTCGCGGTCGAGGTCCAGTGCGCGGTGAACGGGCCGGGCTGCTGCGCGGGCGAGATGCCGACGGGCACGCGTCCGAACAGGTCGGTGAGCTGGTCGAGGGTCAGCGTCGCGGGTCGGCCGGTGCTCGGGACGCGCGTGGTGGCGCGCCAGCGGTCGGCGGTGACGCCGGCGTGCGTGGTGGTCGTGTGGTCGGCGGAGGAGAAACGGGCGCGCTGCACGGTGTCGCCGGCGCGGACGACGAGGGTCGCGCTGGCACCGTCGACGGTCGCCGTCGCGGTGTGCCGCGTGGTGGGGTGCGGGTCCGCGGCACCGGTGGCGAGGGTGGCGGAGGTGGGCAGGGCCTCCCGGCCGGTGGGGACGGCCACCGCGAGCGCGACCGCCGCGACGGCGAGGCCCGCGGCGACGACGACGCGCACCCGCGGGACGCGAGCCGGCGACGGGCGGAGGGACCGCGGCCAGAGGCTCACGACGAGCACGGGGACGAGGTAGCCGACCCAGCCGACGACCTCGACGACGCGGGGGTCCGCCGGGATCCCGAGCACACCGGTGACGAGGGCGGCCTGCACGGACCCGGTCGGCGCGAGCCACGACAGGTCCACGGTGCGCTGCTGCCCGATGGTCACCCAGCCGGCCTCGTGCGCGGTGCGGAGTGCGGTGAGCACGAGCCCTGCCGCCACGAACACCAGGAACACGCCGGTGCCGGTGAAGAACCGCCGGAGGTCGAGACGGACCCCGCCCGTGGAGATCCCCCAGCCGATGAGCACGGCGACGAGCACGCCGATCACGGCGCCGAGCGCCGCGGCACCCGCCGAACTCGCGGCCTGGAACGTGGCGAGCAGGAACACCGAGGTCTCGAAGCCCTCCTTGAGCACGGCGAGGAACGCCATGCCCGCGAGCGCCCAGGCGGTGCCGCGACCGACGGCCGCGGCGGCGCTCGCCTCGAGGTCGCCCTTGAGGTCGCGGGCGTGCGTCCGCATCCAGATGATCATCCCGGTGACGAACACGACCGCGACGGCCCCGATCACGGACTCCATCGCCTCTTGCTCGGACTGCGGGAGCGCCTGCTCGAACGCCTCGAGCCCGACGCCGACGGCGACGCTGAGCACGACGGCGAGGGCGATCCCGCCCCACATCGGCACGAGCGAGATGCGACCGCGGCGGAGGAACGCGGCGATGATCCCGACGATGAGGGTCGCTTCGAGGCCTTCGCGGAGGCCGATGACGAGCGTGGCGAGCATGGAGTGGGATCCCGGTGGGGTGAGGGGCGACGACCCCGCGGAGTGGAACGGAGGTAAGGCTAACCTAAGAGCGCGGGTGTCGTCCACGGCCCGGCCCGAACCGCGAAGATGGACCGGTGCAGTTCTCCTCCGCTGACGCACTGGTCGTCCCCGCGCACGCGCTCGCGACCGTGACGAACGTCCTCGACCTCGCGGGGGTGTTCGCGTCCGCGCTGCTCGGCGGGTCGCTCGCGCGCGAGATGGACTTCGACCTGTTCGGGTTCCTCGTGGTCGGGTTCGTCTCGGGGCTCGGCGGCGGGATCCTCCGCGACGTCCTGCTCCAGGACGGCCCTCCGGTCGCGCTGACCGACCCGCTGTACGTCCCGGTGGCGCTCGTCGGAGCGCTCGTGGCGTTCTTCGTCTCGATCTCGGAGCGGGCGTGGGACCGCCTGTTCACGGTGCTCGACGCAGCCGTCATCGGGTTCTGGGCCGTGGTCGGCGTGCAGCGGACCTTCGACGCGCACCTGGGCTGGGGTCCGGCGATCATCATGGGCACCGTGACCGCGGTCGGGGGCGGTGCGGCCCGTGACCTCCTGCTCCGGCGGGTGCCCGCGGTGCTCGGCGGGAACGCCCTCTACGCGTCCGTCGCCGTGGCCGCGTCGATCGTCATGGTCGTCGCGTCGGCGTTGCACGTCCCGACGATCGGCATCGTCGTCGCGATCCTGCTGTCGCTCCTGCTCCGGCTCGGCGCCGTCCGGTACGGCTGGGGGCTGCCGAACGGCCGCGACTGGCAGCCGCAGTCCGCGCTCGCGACGCTCTTCCGCCGGGGTCGGCGGCCCGAGCGCATGCGGCTCCTGCGCCGGTCCCGACGCGGCCGCGAGCGCGACGACCAGGACGGGCCGGCCTCCGCGACCTCGGACGGGCCTCCCGAACACCCCTGACGGCCGTCGCCGTCGCCGTCAGCGCAGCAACGCCCGCCGCTCCATGAGCGCGACCCGGCGGAGCAGCGGCCGCCGCTGTCCGGCCGGGAGGACCGCCACCGCGCCCCGGAACCGCCGCAGCTCCTCGCCGATCCCGTCCGGCGCCCCACCCGCCGGCAGTCCGGCCCGACGCCACGCGAACCACGAGGGATGGAACCCGACGGTCGCGAGCGCGAGCGCGTCGAACGCCTCGTGGACGAGCTCGGTGTCCGCGCGGGCGGCCCGCCACCACGACTGTGCCGTGATCTGGCCGGGGTGGCGTCGGTAGAGGACCGCCGGGACCCGGTCCCGCACGAGCCGGAGCCCCGCACCGGCAGCGCGGAGCCAGAGGTCGTAGTCCTCGGACGCGACGGATCGGCATCCGCCGAGGTCTCGGATCACCCGGGTGCGCGCGGTCATCGTCGGGTTCATGAAGGGGTTCTCGAGCAGCAGCGCGAACGGCGCCGCCGCAGCGGACAGTCGCCGGAGCGGTTGCGGGCGCGCGACGGGTGTGCCGGGGAGCCAGTCGACCGCGGGCGCGAACACGAGGTCCGCGGACCGCAGCAGGGCGAGCTGCCGCCGGAACCGGAACGGCGCGCACACGTCGTCCGCGTCCATCCGTGCGACGACGGGCGCCGTGACCTCGTCGAGCAGGGTGTTCATGCCGGCGGCGATCCCGACGCTCGGCCCGACCAGGACGCGGAGCCGGGCGTCCCGGATCCGCTCGAGCACCCCGAGCGTGTCGTCCGTGCTGCCGTCGTCGCGCACCAGGAGCTCGCCGTCCTCGGGGAGCGCGCGGAGGACCGTCCGCACGGCCGTGCCGACCGTGCCGGCCGCGTTCCGGGCAGGCATGACGCAGGTGATCGTGGGCATGGCGGTCCTCCTCGGCGTTCCGGGCATGCTGCCGGGACCGCGGCGCGCCGCATCCGCCGGGAGGCGCGGCACCACCGGTCCGCGCCCGTCGCGTCACCCGCGGCCTCACCCGGAGCGGTGGGGATCCGCCGGAGGGCCGTCGCCCGCCGTCCCGGTCCGCCGCCATCCGCTCGGGCTCGGTTCAGTCGTCCTCGCTGATCGCGGCGAGGCGGAGCTCCTCGACGTCGAACCGGCCCTGCACGCGACGCATCACCGCGTCGTCGATGGCCCGGGAGCGTCGGAGGTCGTCGACGGCCGTCCGCTTCGCTTCGAGCAGCGCGAGCCGCAGCGCGATGTCGGCCTGCTCGGCCTCCCGTTCGAGCTGGATCTCGTCGGGCTCGCCGTCCGTCGCATCCTCAGCAGCCCCGCCGATCGGGTCCTCCTCCGCGTCGGGGCCGTCGGCACCTGCAGCCATGGCTTCGCCGGCCGATCCGCCCGTGCCGCCGATCACCGCGGCGGACACGGTCACCCCGGCGTCCGCCGCCGCCCGACTCGCCGCCGCGGCGTCGCCCTCGGCGGCCTCCGCATCGCGCCGCAGCCGCTCGAGGCGGCGCCCGTAGTCGGCGCGCAGGTCCTCGCGGACCTCCTCGGGCGACTCGAGCCGGCTCGCGACGTCGTCGAGCGAATCGAGCGCCCCCTGCAGGGCCGCCCGCTCTGCCTCGATCTCCTCCCGTTGCTCCTCGGGATCCTCGGGCAGGCGTGCCCATCGCACGATCACGGGCATCGTGAGTCCCTCGACCACGAGCGTCACGAGGATGACGACGAACGTCGCCGCGATGACGAGGTCGCGGTCGTGGACCGGGCTCCCGTCGGACATGGTGCGCGGGACACCGAGCGCGGCCGCGAGCGACACCGCGCCCCGGAACCCGGCCCACGCGATCGGCATGCGCTCCCGGAAGTGCAGGTGCCGGTCGCGCTCCCCCGCCCGCCGGTCGAGCAACCGGCTCGCGTACGGGGTCGTGTTGACCCAGAGGAACCGCATGCCGATCACCGCGGCGGTGCTCCCGAGCCCGAGCGCGAGTGCCGTCACCCAGTCGTCGTGGAGCACGGCGAGGAGCGTCGGGTGGAAGTCGAGTCCGACGAGCACGAACAGCGCGCCGTTGAGTAGGTAGGACGTGACCTGCCAGAAGCCGTACCCCTGGATCCGCGCGTGCGCACTGATGACGCGGTGCCCGATCTGCGTCAGGAGCAACCCCGCCGTGACCACCGAGACGACCCCGGAGACGCCGAACAGCTCGGCGGGCAGGTACGCGAGGAACGGGGTGAGCACGCTGAGCGTGTTCTCGAGCAGCCGGTTGTCGAGGTACCGCCGCACCCAGTAGACGATGAGACCGACCGCCAGGCCGATCGCGATGCCGAACCCGTACGAGGCGAAGAACCGCACGACCGCGCCCCACACGTCGATGTCCTGCCCGCTCACCACGGCGCCCACGGCGACCGAGTAGAGGACGAGCGCGGTGCCGTCGTTGACGAGGCTCTCGGCCCGCAGCGTCGTGATGAGCCGCCGGGGCAACCGCGCGGCCACCGCAGCGACCGCCGTGGCGTCGGTCGGGGCGAGGACCGCGCCGAGCGTGATCGACAGCGCCCAGGTCAGCCCGAGCAGGTGTGCGACGACCGCGACCACCGCGGCCGTGGCGAACACGAGACCCACCGCGAGCAGCGCGATCGTGCGCAGGTTGCTCCGGATCTCGCGCAGTGACGTGTTGAGGGACTCCCAGTACAGGAGCGCGGGGAGGAACAGCAGCAGCACCGCTTCGGACGGCAGCCGCACGCCGCCGAGCCCCGGCAGGAACCCGACCCCCGCGCCGAGCACCAGGAGGACGAGCGGCGCCGCGACGCGGATGCGTTGGGCGACCACGCCCCCGACGAGGATGGTCGCGCCGAGCACGACGGCGAGCTCGAGTCCGTCCACCCGTCCTGTCTACTCGGCGGCGGGCCGGGACACCGCCTCGGGGTCGGTTGCAGCACGTCCTCAGCAGCGCGGCGGGGACCTCCTCGGCGGGTCGCGACGGGACCTCCTCGGCGGGTCGCGACGGGACCTACTCGGCGGGTCGCGGCGCCTGCGGTGCGGCATGTCGGCGCCCGCGACCGGTCCACGCTCTCGACGGCGCGAGAGACGGCGGCCACACCCGGGACAGCACCCGGCGCCAGGGTGACACGGCTGCGTCGAGCCCGACCCGGACCTCCCGAACGGCGTCCCGCAACCGGTCCTGGTCGACCGGTGCGGTACCCGGTCGTGCGTAACGCTCGCGGTCGAGCGCGTCGACCACCGTCCCCAGCGGCGTCAGCGTCGCCGGCGGCAGGGTGGCGCCCAGGCGCGTCAGCACCGCTCGGGCCGTCCGGGCCGCGAGCGCGGGATCGTCCGGCGGCACCGTCGCCGGCGTGAACCCGTGGTCCGCGACGTCGTCGATCACCTCGCGCCAGGCGTTCGCGGCGGGATCGCGACCGGTCTGGACCAGTCCGAGACGACGACGACGACGGAGGGTGCGGAACAGTCCCGGCCCGACCAGCGCACCGAGCGCCACGAGGACCGCCAGGGCGATCTCCCACGTCGCCGAGCCGCCGTCCGATCCGCCCGTGCCAGCGCCGGACGCAGCATCCGGCGTCGGCGACGCCGACGAGGGCTGCGCGGTCGGCTGGTTCGCGGGCGCGGAGCGGAGCGGCGTGACCGTCGGGAGCGAGGTCGGCGACGCGGTGGCGGGCAGCTCGGCGTCCGACTGGTCCTGTGCGACCGGCGTCGGCTCGAAGCCCACCCAGCCGGCACCCTTGATGTACAACTCGGGCCACGAGTGCAGCTGCCGGTTCGAGACGACGTACTCGCCGTCCTTCTGCGTGCCGCCCGGCCGGTACCCGACCGCGATGCGCGACGGGATCCCGAGCACCCGGGCCATGACCGCCATCGCCGAGGCGAAGTGCACGCAGTACCCGGCCCGCACCTGCAGGAACTTCGCGACGACGTCCATGCTGTCGCCGTCGTACCCCTGCTCGACGGGCGCCGTCTCGGAGTAGGTGAAGCGGCCGCTCCGGAACCACGACTCGAGTGCGCGTGCCTGCTCGTACTGGTCGCCCGCCGTCCCGGCGACGCGCTCGGCGGCGGCGCGGATGCTCCCGGGGAGGTTGCGCGGCAGCTGGAGGTCGGTGCGGAGCTGGGCGGACGTCGGACGGTTCCAGTCGCCACTCGCGATCATGCCGAAGCGACCGTGCTGGGCGATCGCGTCGAGGTAGGGGTTGGCGAACGTCGCGACCCCGTACGCCTGGTAGACGTCGCCGCGGCGGGTCGTCTGCCCGGTGGACCGGACGGTGTTCGACCGCCCCATCCACCGCCACTGGGTGAGGTCGAGCGCGGTCGACCGGGACTGGATCCCGACCGCACCCGACGGCAGCGGCAGGTACTGGCTCGACAGCCCGGTGACCCGGACCTGGACGTCCTCGCGGCTGGCGACCCGCGGGTTCACCCCGGTGGCGAACTGGCCCTGGTCGGCGCTCGGGGCGGTGCTGGCATCGACCACCGAGGGCACCCAGTCGCCCGTGCCGAACTCGTCGAGGTCCGCGAGCTTGAGGTACTCCGGCACCCCCGTCGTCGTCCGGTAGCGGAACACCTCGATCTCGCTCGGACGCCGCAGGTCGTCACCGAGTTTGAGGAGGGTGCCGGGGCGCCCGGGGTTGATCGGGGCCTGGATCGCGCCCGTGACCCCCGACAGCCAGCTGGCGTCGATCGGGACGACGGTCGGCAGGCCCACCGCGACGACGAGGGCGACCGCGCCGATCACCATCGCCGGGAACGCCTGCTGCACGGGCCGGACCGACAACCAGAGGACGAGCAGGAACGCCATGCCCGTGAGCACGACGAGCACCACGCTCGGCGCCGTTCCCGTCACGATCCCCGGGACGACGAGTGCGACGAACGCGGGCACGGCGGCGAGGGCGGCCGTGGGCGCGATGACCGCGACGAACAGGGCGACGCCGGCGGTCCAGACGAGCGTCACGGACACGACGAGCTGCACCGCGTCGGTCTCGGGGAGCGGCGCGGGGTTCACCTTGATCGCGAGCAGCGCCTGCCCGAGCGCGCCGCTGCGGTCGAGCCACCCGAGCGGCTCCGTGCCGTCGAGGATCGCCAGCGCGCATGAACCGCCGACGAGGGTGACGACGAGCGCGACGAAGCGGGCCCACCGCGGGCGGGTGCGGACGGCGAGCATCACGCCCACGAGCAGGGCGGTGACGACGAGCGCGGAGACCCACCACGCGATCCCCTGCACGAGCGGGCGGACGGCGAGCGACGCCACGACCACGGGCAGCGCCGCGGCGGCCACGAGCATGCGGCTCGGCGTGCCCGGGTCCTCGTCGGTGCGGTCGTCGCGCTCGAGGACGTCACGGCCCGTGACCGGGCGACGGGCGGTGTCGGTCATCGGGCACTCCCGCCCACGGGAACCACGAGGACGCGCCATCCGGCACGGTCGAGGACCCCGCGAGCGGCGGCGTCCGGTGGCGTGATCGCCACGAGGAGCCCGCGCGAGGCCGGGGGCGTGCGAGCGACGAGCTCTGACGCCTGCTCCGCCGTGCACTGGCCCGTGACGACCGCGGTCATGCCGTGCACGTCGACGGCACGGACCTCGGGCAGGACCTCGGCCACCGGGCGCGCGTCGGAGCGCAGCGTGACGTCGGCGAGTCCGACGAGCACGGACGCCAGGTCCCCCGCGGGCGACGGCTGGACGTCGTCCGCGGTGACGAGGGCGACGCGGGACGTCCGCGCGGCGAGCACCCGTGCGACGCTCGCGGCGACGACGACCGCGTGCTCGAACGCGGCGTCCCCGGCCATGTCGGACAGCTCGGCGAACGGGTCGCGGCCGAGCTCCTGGTAGGAGGCGCGGCGCACGTCGAGCAGGACGGTCGCCTCGGGCGGCTGGGCCTGTGCGGTCTGCCGGACGTGGAGTTCGCCGCGCTTGGCGCTCTGCCCCCAGTGCACGCGGCGGATGGGATCGCCCGGTCGGTAGGGCCGGAGTTCGCTGTCGTCCGCGGACCCGCCCTGGCCGGTTCGTCCGGCCTCGGCCGAGACCGCGCCCGAGAGCACGCCCGTCTCGATCGCGCCGAGCACCGTGGTGCGGGGCACGACCACGATCTCCTGCGCCGCCACGACGACCCGGTCGACGTGGACGAGTCCGAACGGGTCGGCGACACGGACCGTCGCCGGACCCAACCGGGGACGACCGCGGCGCGCGGCGATGGCCTCGACCGTGAGCCGCGCCGGGGGACGACCCGACCCGACGTCGACGAGGGCCTCGAGGTCCCCTGCCGATGCGAAGTGGTCGTCGAGGCGGTCACGCACGAGCACCCGCACGACGCCGAGCGCCCGCTGCCGACCCTCGACCAGCAGCGTGGCGCGGAACACGGCACCGGCCTCGATCGTCGTACGCGGGACCTGCCGCGTCGCCCGGATCGGTCCGGCGGCGACCATCGCGACGACGGCGCCGAGGACGACGAGCACGAGGACGAGGAGCCCGGCCGTCACCGCGAGGCTCGTCGTCGCCACGAGCCCGGCCCCGACCAGACCGATGCCCACCGCGACCGTGGTCCAACCGCGCGAGGTCGGCCGCGGCAGGGCGACCCGACCGCGGCGGGTCCCGGGCATCAGGACCGCACGGCCGCGGCGCCGAACGGCACCGCCGTGTCGGCGACGATACGGACGACGACGTCACGAGCGGCGTCCTCGGCACCGCCGCCGAGGTTCCGGGCGACGGGCACGAGGCGGTGCGCGAGCACGACCGGGGCGAGCGCGGCGACGTCGTCGGGGGTGACGAACGGACGACCCTCGAGCGCGGCGCGAGCGCGTGCGGCGCCGGCGAGGTGCAGGGTCGACCGCGGACTCGCACCGAGCAGCAGGTCCGGGTGCCTCCGGGTCGAGCGGACGATGTCGACGACGTAGCCCTCGACGTCGGGCGCGACGTGCACGGCGTGCACGGCCCGGATCATCGCCGCGAGGGTCGCGACGTCGACGATGGGCCGCAGTGCCGACATCGGGTCGCCGACGCCACGGCTGCGGAGCATCTCGCGTTCGGCGTCGAGGCTCGGGTAGCCCATGGTGATACGGGCCATGAAGCGGTCACGCTGTGCCTCGGGCAGTGGGTACGTGCCCTCCATGTCGATGGGGTTCTGCGTGGCGACGATCATGAACGGCGACTCGAGGGGCCGTGTCACGCCGTCGACCGTGACCTGCGACTCCGCCATGGCCTCGAGCAGGGCGGACTGGGTCTTGGGGCTCGTCCGGTTGATCTCGTCACCGATGACCACGTTCGCGAACACGGGCCCGGGGGCGAACCGGAAGGACCCGGACGCCTGGTCGTAGATGTTCACGCCCGTCACGTCGGACGGCAGCATGTCGCTCGTGAACTGGATGCGGCTCACCGACCCACCGACCGTGGCCGCGAGGGCCTTCGCGAGCACGGTCTTGCCGACACCCGGGACGTCCTCCACGAGCAGGTGCCCCTCGGCCAGCATGACCGTCAGCGCGGTGCGGATCGCCTCGGTCTTGCCGTCCACGACCGTGCCCACCGCACGCACGATCGCGTCGCCCGCGGAGCGGATCTCGTCGACCGGGAACGATGCCCCCGCCCCGCCCGGTCCCCCCGGATCGGCGACGTCAGCGCTGTGTGGCAAGCCGGACCTCCAGGCTCGTAGGACGTGTCCGGGAATGCTACCTCGGGCCGATGGCAGCCCCCTCCGCGACGGCGGGCGCCGTCCTGTACCCCTCTCGGTGGCAGGATCGGTGCATGGCGGACCACGTTCTCGAGCCCACGACCGACACGGCGATCGACGTCTTCACGGCGGAGCGCGCGCCCGTCCTGCGGGCGTCCCCCGGCGACACCGTCACCGTCCGCACGCTGAGCGCGGCCGGGTACCTCGAACGGCAGCAGGAGCCGGGCCAGGAGGTCCCGACACTCATCACGAGCCGCCGCGGCCACTGCCTCGTCGGCCCCGTCGCGCTCACCGGCGCGCTGCCCGGGCAGGTGCTCGCCGTGCGGTTCGACGCCCTGGTCCCCGGGACCTGGGGCTACACCGGCTCGGGCGGCGTCGACAACGAGCTGAACCGGGCCCTCGGTCTCGCCGACGCCGCGACGCGGGGGCCGCTGCTCTGGGACATCGACGCCGAGGCCGGGGTGGCACGGAACCAGCTCGGCCTGGGCGTCCGGACCGCACCGTTCCTCGGCGTCGTGGGCGTGCCTCCCGAGCCGACCGGCGAGCACTCGACCATCCCGCCGCGGCCCGTCGGCGGCGGGAACATCGACTGCCGCGAGCTCGTCGCAGGCGCGACGCTGTACCTCCCGGTCACCGTGCCGGACGCGCTCCTGTTCGTCGGCGACGGCCACGCGGCGCAGGGCGACGGCGAGGTCTCGGGCACCGCCGTCGAGTGCGACATGACGACGACGATGACGCTGTCCCTGCTCGACACGGCACCGGTCCCGGGCGTCCACGCCGACACCCCGGCGGGTCGGATCACCTTCGGGTTCGACGCCGACCTCAACGCGGCGACCGCCACGGCCCTGAACGCCATGGTCGACTGGATCGCTGCGCTGCACGACGTCACCCGCGCGCAGGCCCTGGCGATGGCGAGTGTCGCCGTCAGCATGCGGGTCACCCAGATCGCGAACCAGACGTGGGGCGTGCACGCGCTGCTGCCGCACGACGCGATCCTCGTCTGAGGCGGCGCACCGCCTCCGCCGTCGCGCGGCGTCGCACCGACTCGCACCGACGCGCACCGACGTCGCACCGACGTCGCACCGACGTCGATGAGCCGCGGAACGGACTGTGAACCGGGGCGATGCGCGGCTCCTGGTCCGTTCCGCGGCTCATCCCGCTGGCGCGGCCGCCGCGCCGGGTCAGTCAGCCTCGCAGGCGATCCCGTCCTTGTCGGCGTCGAGCTTGCTGTTCGCCGAGTACAGGGCGTTGTCCTTCTTGACGGTGCCCTTGAGCTTGCGGTGCTCGACGGTGCCGTTGGTGTGGTGCACCGTGTTGTACGTCACCGAGGTCTTGGCGATGCCGCCCGAGTAGACCTTGTGCACCGCGGTGCAGTTGGCGTACTTGGTGGTGGCTGCCTCGGCGGCGGTGGCGTTGCCCACCCCGGCGACCGCGACCGCCGTGAGCACGAGGCCGATGGTGATGGCGCGCTTGCGCATGTTCCCCTCCGTGCGCCGCCGGGTTCGGGTCCGCGGCGCTGCGACCGGATCCACCGATCAGCGTCAGCATAGGGGTAGCGAGGAGTCCTCGCGTACCCCCGAAGTGGCGGTGTCCGGAGGGTCGTCAGTACGACGGATCCTGGCGCCGGCCGCTCCGCTCCGCGAAGGCGTCGAGGGCGTCGAGCACCTCCGGGTTCAGCCACACCCGGTTCCGCCGCTGGCCGTTGACCATCCGGAGGATCCCGCGCTCGGTCAACTGCTGCAGCGCGTTGTCCACCGCCGGTTGGCTCGCGCCCGTGCGCTCGCGTGCGAGCCGAGCGTTGAGTGCCGGGTGCTCGATGGACACCCGCGCGAGCCGTCGCGCCGTCGAGTCCGCACGGAGGCCCGTCAACCGACCGTCCCACTCGCGCTGCAGTCGCGCCAAGTCCTCGGCGAGCACGGTCGCGTTGCGGAGCGCTGCGAGTGAGGCCGTCGCGAACACAGCCACGATCGGGGCCACGTCCCCCCGCCGATAGGCGTCGAGCGCATCGAAGTACGCGTCGACGTCCGTGAGGATGCCGCTGCTGACCGGGATCGTCATGTGTCGGATCAGCCGACCGTTGCGGAGGATGGCCTGCACGAGCGCGCGGCCCGTCCGGCCGTTCCCGTCGGGGAACGGGTGGATGGTCTCGAACTGCGCATGTGCGACGGCCGCCTGGACGAGGACGGGGAGGTCCGTCCGCCTGGTGAACGCGACGAGATCGGCCATCGCATCCGCCACGCGTTCGTGGTGCGGCGGGACGAACGCCGCGTCGTGCGGGAGTGCGCCCCCGATCCACACCTGCTCCGCGCGGTACCCGCCGACCAGCCGGGGTGCGGAGCTCTCGAGCAACTGGCGGTGCATCTCGATGATCGTCGCGTCGCTGATGTCGTCGGCGAGGGCGATCGCTGCTTCCATGGCGCGGACGTTGCGCACGATGAGCGGCGCGTTGCCCTGGATCCGCTCGTCGATCTCCGCCTCGGCGATGGCTCGAGCGCCGGAGGTCAGGTGCTCGATCTGCGAGCTCGACGCGGACTCGCTGCGGAGCAGGACCGCCGAGAACGGCGCCGGGAATCCCGCGAACTCCGCATCGAACCGGGTGATCATCCTGGACGCGTCATCGACCTCGGCGAGGACCTCGGTGGGGATCGTGAAGGGCATCGCGGCGATCGCCGGTGGAACGGCGGCGAGGTAGGACGCGCGACGCCGCTCGGCTGCTCGTCGCGAGAGCAGGTCCGGGTTGTGCACAGGCGGGAGCACGCGCTCCTCGTACCGCACCGCCGGACCGTCCTGCCCTGCCGGACTCGCTCCTGAACTCATCGGTCGCCACCCCCTTGCATAAGGTTATGGCACGACCTTATGTAAGGCCGGCGCAACGACAAGGCTCGGATACCCAAGCGACCCACGGACGCCAGCGGCATCTTCTCAGCATCGCGACTACAGCTCACCCTGGTCCCACAACCCCTCGCTCCGTTGCTCGCGTCGCCATCGTGCCGATCTCGCCGCGGTGATCCGGCGACCCCGTTGGGACGCGAGTCGACATGGCGTCGGCGGCAGGCCGAAGCAATCTGCGGGGCTCGCACACGACGCGCGACGGGCAGCGGCACAGGAGGGGACGCGACACGACGGCCGCGCCCCCTCGAGCCGCTCCCCACCCCGCGCATGCCGATCGGATACGGCCGCGCCCTGGGGCTCGCGAGGAGCGACGCCTCTGCTGTGTACGTGTCCGCGCACCGGATCAGACGACCCGGATGTGATCGCGCGCGCGACGGAGCCGATGCTACGAGTCCCCAGAACGGCGGACAACGGGCGCGTTGTCCCCATTTCGAGGGTCTGCGTGGCGCGGCTCAGGCGCACCGGTCCGGGAGGCGGTGGTCCCGCCCGTCGCTCGGCTCCCCTATGATGGTGGTCGCGTGCTCGCTCCGGTGGGCACCGGGAGACGTCGCATAGTCAGGCCTAGTGCACCACCCTGCTAAGGTGGAGTTCCCTTTTGGGAACCGTGGGTTCAAATCCCACCGTCTCCGCCGTGTCCGGCGTCGAGCTCCACGGATCCCTGCTCTACGGGTTCTGAGCCACCGCTGCCCGCCCCGCCCGACCGCCTACCCCGCGACCCCCGAGTCGTCCACGTCGGTGAGCACCAGCGTCAGGGGCGACCCCTCGGCCGGGAACGCGACGTCGGGCGCCCGCCCATCGTTCCGGTACGGCCCCGCGTCCCACCGGAGCGTCCACGCGACACGACGGCCGCCGTCGTCGAAGGCGTCCGTGACGGCCGTCCGCACGGCCAGACCGGGGTACCGCGCGGGGTCGACGGACCGCTGTGTGAGTTCGGGCGGGGTCGCGGTGGTCGAGATGGGTGCGTCCGCGACGCCGCGTGCGCTGCCGACGCTGGCACCGCTCGCCACCGTGATCGCGCGGGCCGCCCCGTTCGACCGCGCATAGCCGATGACGGCGTCGTCCGGTGCCGCCGCCGGGACCGGTGTCGACACGCTCGTCACCGCGATGCCCTGCTGCGCGGTGCCGAGTCGGGCGAGGTCGTAGGCCCCGCTCCAGGCCGAAACCTGCGTCACGACCCACTGCCGGGAGGCCCCGTCCGGCCTGGCCACGAAGAGCTGCGTCGTCCGCCCGCTCCCGCTGCCGACGTACTTGTAGTAGGCGATCACCGGTCGCCCTGCGCGGTCGAACCCGATGCGCGTCGCGTCGTTGAGCAGACCGCTCCCGGTGAGCGGGAGGTCGTCCACCACGACCCCAGACGTCCCGAACGTGATGGTCGGCGGGAGCGTCGTCCCGTCGAGGCCGTACCACTGGCGCAGGTCCTGGCTCCGCGCCGCCGAGAGCCGTCCGTTCGTGTCCGCGTCCGTCGGGTCCCCGCGCCAGACCCACACCATCCACCACCAGCCGTCGGGACCAGGCACCGGCAGGGTCGGGTAAGGACTGACGTCGTTCGACATGCCCTCGAGCAGGATGCGGCCGTCGGGGTACGGCGCGTACCGCATGTCCTCCCCCGCGACGCTCACCCACCGCTTCGACGACTCGACGTACTCGTACAGGAACTGGTTGCCGCGGCCGGACTCCCCGTTCCGCCACGACAGGAACACCTGCCCCTGGGGGCCTCGGAAGAACGTCGGGTAGCTGCAGGCGCCGAGCTCCGCACCGGCGTCGAGGTACCGCCGGACCTCGGCACCCGTGCGGTCCTTCGCCACCCAGACGCCGTCCATGGGCCCCGGCGCGTCCTTGCTCCGGAGCGTGGTCGGGTCGTCCGCCGACGTGGTCCGCCAGTACCGGAGCGCGGTGTTGTGGTTGTTCCCGGTGACGTGCAGGTCCCCCTGCCGGTCGACGACCGCGGACACCAGGTTGTGCGAGTCGTTGATGTTCCCGTTGCTCGCCGTCGCCGTCGCCTGCCCCTGGTCGAACACGACGGCGGCGCCGGCACCGTCGAGCAGCGTGGTGTCCGATCGGGTGCGGGCCGTCGCGCCGGAGACGTCGACGTCGAGCACGCCCATCGTCCGGTCGGCCCGGTACCGCGCGATGAGGACGTGCCCGTTCCGGGGGTTCCGCACGACCGCCTGCGGGATCATCATCCCCGCCCAGCAGTGCGCGGGACTCCCGTCGGGGGCCGGGACGCTGACGGTTCGGACGACGCTCATGGCACTCCTCCTGTCCGAGCCGACGATGTGTCGACTCGGGCAGGACGGTACGACGAGCGCACCGGCCGGGAGGCCCGGCTCCGGCCCCGCTCACCCCGCACGTCACCTCGTGGTCGCGTCCGCGACCCGAGTGTTCCTCCGGTCACTCGGCCGCGACCGATTCGGCTCCGCTGCCCGATCCGGCTCGTCAACCGGCCGCGACCGCGCAGGTCCGCTGCTGCGCGGTCTGACCGGTCACGCCGCTGATCGTCTCGGGACGTGCGGAGGCCGAAGTCCCCTCGTGCCCCGCGCCTCCCGACCCTGCCGAGCCGGAGCCGGAGCCGGAATCGGCGCCGGAGCCGCCGGAGCCAGCACTGCCGCTGCCGCCTGAGCCACCGCCGCTCGCACCCGAGGACCCGCCCGCCGCGCTGGACACGCCCAACCCGCTCGACCCACCCGACCCGCTCGACCCACCGCTGACCGACTCCGACCCACGGCCCACCGACCCCGCGGCGAGCGAGAACGACCGATCCGAGCGCACCGCCGCCATGAGCTGGCGGGCGGTCGTGGAGTCGGGAACGACCTTGCCGGGGTGGTCCGGGTCATCTGTGGCGCCCGGGTACTGCACGAACGTGATGCGGTCGAGTCCGATGCCCTGGAACGTCCGCGCCATGGCGACCATGGTCGACGGATCCGTGAGTGTCGTCGAGAGCTTGACCGTGTGCGAGGCGACGCGGGCCAGTCCGTACAGCTTCGCCGGATCGCCGAGCGTGCCGTTGCCCTTGACCTTCCGCACGAGCGACGACAGGAACTGCTGCAGGCTCGAGATCCGGGACAGGTCGCTCTGGTCGCCGATCCCGTGGCGGTCGCGGAGGAACGCCAGCGCGGTCGCCCCCGACACCGTGTGCTCGCCGGCGCGTAACCGGAGGCCCGTGTACGGGTCGTCGACGTCGTCCGTCACACAGACGGGGACACCCCCGATCGCGTCGGAGAGTCCGATGATGCCGTCGAAGCTCATCTGCGCGGCGTACGGGATGCGCAGTCCGCTGACCTGCTCGACGGTCCTCACCACGCAGCCCAGACCGCCGCGCCCGTACGCCTCGTTGAGCGGGGTGTCCTGCACCGCGGCAGTCGTCGTCCCGTGGCTCGTGCAGGCCGGCTGGTCGACGAGCAGGTCGCGGGGGAAGCTGATCGCGACGGCCTGCGTGTGGTCCGCGGACACGTGCAGCAGCACGTTCGCGTCGTTGAGCGTCGCCTGCCGGACCCCGTACTCGGTGCCCTGCCCGGGGTCGTTGTCGGCAGCCACGGCCAGGACGTTGAACGCGCCGTCGGTGCTCTGCCCGCCCGCTCCCCCGACGTCGACCGCGTTCTGGGCGATCCGGTGCCCCAGGTCGTAGGCGGCGTAGGCAGTGAGTGAGCCGGCGGTCACGACACTGATGCCGGCGAGCATCGCCACGCCCACCAGGAGTCGCGCCGGCCGGAACCCGCGGTGCCGTCGACCGTGCCGTGCGCCGATCACACGACCGCCCGGACCTCGGAGGATCGTCGGCTCCCGCCGCGGGTCGGTGAGGTCGTCGAAGTCGGACACGACGCTTCCTCCTGGCAGTTCGGGCGGACGGCTCGGGTGCCGTCGTCCGCGGGGACGATACCCGAGCGGGTGGCCACCGCCGGGATCCCCTCGGCGTGCCCCCGAATGGGGGTCACGTCGAGGGAGCGTCAGGCCCCCGCGCGCGCGATCGAATGCCCCTTGATGACGCGGTCCGCGCCCGTACGGATCGCGTTCACGAGTTCCGACATCGCGACGCTCGGCGGTCCGGCACGCGACACGAGCGTGAACTCCGTCCAGCCCGGGTCCGGCAGTCCGGTCAGTGGGACCAACCCGGCCGGGAGGATCGACCCGGGGTGCACGGTCACGCCCAGCCCGGCGTACACCGCTGCCCGGATGCCCTGTTGGCTCGCGGACACGCAGGTGATCCGGTAGGGCCGGCCAGCACCCTCGAGCGCGGCGACGGCGGCATCACGGGTGACGCTCGTGCCGGGATAGGTGACGAGGTGCACGGGTTCGTCCGGGTCGACGACCTCACCCTCGCGCCCGGCCCACACGAGCGGGTCGCGGAACACCAGGTCGCCGACGTCCTCGCTCGGACGGCGCTTGACGAGGGCGAGGTCGAGCCGGTTGCTCCGGACCTCTTCGCGCAGTTCCGCCGTCAGCCCGACCCGGAGGTCGAGGTCCACCGAGGGGTACGCGTTCCGGAAGTCGAGCAGGATGTCCGGCAGACCGGTCGCGACGATGTCCTCGGACGCACCGAACCGGATGTGACCGGCGAGTCCGGTGTCCGTGAAGTACGCCTCGGCCTGTCCCTGTGCGGCGAGGATCTCGCGGGCGAAGCGGACCATGGCCATGCCGTCCGGTGTCAGCTCCACGGCGTGCGTGTCCCGTCGGAACAGTTGACGACCGGTCTGTCGCTCGAGTCGGGCGACGTGTCCGCTGATCGTCGACTGCCGCAGACCGAGGTCCTTGGCAGCAGCGGTGAAGCCCCCCGTGCGCTCCACGGCGAGGAAGCTCGTGAGCAGTGCGGTCTCGAACATCATGGGCCCTCCTATCACGATTTGCGATCACGGTAGCAGCGGTAGCCGAGTTCCGCGATGGCGGTCGTTCAGTGGAGGTCGCGTCTGTGGGTCCCTCGGTCGAACGCAGCGAGCGCGTCGGCGAAGGCGTCGAGGTGACGGATGGCCGCGACGAGGTCCTCGTCCCACACCGCCCCGAGCGCTGACGCCAGCGAGCTCGCGCGTTCCGCGGCCCCGACGGCGACGTCCAACCCGTGCCGGCCGGCGACCTCACGCATGTAGAAGGCGTCGAGCACGGGCAGCTGCGCCGCGAGCCAGTCCGCACTCACCGGGCGATCGAGGCGCCGGAGCGTCCACTCGGCGAGGACGGCGAACCGGCCGGCGTCGGATCGGCAGGCCCGGAGCGCGGTCGCATCGAACGCCCCGACGTCGACCGGCGGGTCGCTCCGATGACGCTCGATGGACGATGTCGGGTACGGCACCGCGAGCAGACCCTGCGCGATCTGCACCCGCTCGACCATGTGCGCCGGCGTCCAGGGCGCGATGACCACGCCGACGTAACGCTGTACCTGGACGAGCCGCAACGCCTCGAGCGGGACCAGGGCCTCGCGCACCGGAGTCCGGGACACCCCGAGTTCGGCGGCGATCCCGTCGAGCCGCAACCGCTGCCCGGACCGGTACTCCCCGCGCAGGATCCGGTGGACCAGCCGCGTGAACACCGCGTCGCGCAGGAGGTCACGGCGCACCGCGCCACCCACCCCTGCGTCCGGACCGGTCATGCCCGCACCCGGCGTCTCGTCGATCGGCTCGACGCCGGTGTCGGGCCCGGCAGCATCCGCGCGCGTCGCTGACCGACCGAGCCCGGCGGCTGGTGCAGCGTTGGTCCGCGCACCACCATCGGCGGGGGACGTCGTCCGTCCACCCGGGACCGGGGCGCGATCTGAGCGGTGCATCACGACACCCTCGCTCAGCGGCATCGGCCCGTGCCCCGCTGGATGTGCCGACTCGGGACGAGCGCACTCGGACCCTCGATGTGGACGGGGCAGCACCTCAGATCGCGGGCGCTGCCGCAGCTGCCGATGGCAGCCGTCCGGCCGACCCCGACGACGGTCGTCCGCGCCACCGCACCCGTCCGCGCCACCGCACCCGTCCGCGCCACCGCACCCGTCCACGCCACCGCACCGACCTGGATGCCCCGCGCTCGCCCCGGTTCGACTCCGCCCTGCGCTGACCCCATGTCGCCTCCGCCCCTGGTCCGGAGCGCGTGGCTTCCACACGCTCGAACCGGAAGGCTGCCAGGCGACCGTTCGATGCGCCAAACATCCTGAATACGGGATACGAAGTACGAAGTCGAACCCCGAGCGGCGCGGAGCCGCGCCTACCGGCGCGCGCGAGCCCGGTCGGCCCGGTCGCTCGTGCGCGCCCCGCCTCCCACGACCGAGAGCGGCTGCGTGACGGACTCCAGGCCCTTCCGCGCCGCGTCCACCCCGAAGATCAGGGCGATCACACCACCGAGCACCATGATCGCGGCGCCCATGAGGTACCCCCAGAACAGCGGGGTGCGGCTCGACCCGTCGCCGATGAACGCGCCGTAGATGAGGGGCGCGACCGCGCCGAAGATCTGCGCGAGGGCGAAGAAGTACGAGATCGCCTGCGACCGCAGCTCGAGCGGGAAGATCTCGCTCACCGTCAGGTACGCGCTCGATGCACCGGCCGAGGCGAAGAAGAACGAGACGCACCAGAACACCGTCTGCCAGGTGGCGCTGATCGCGTCGGCCTGGAACAGGAACGCCGAGACGGCCAACACGATCCCCGACACCAGGTACGTCAGGAAGATCATCTGCCGACGGCCCCAGGTGTCGAACAGCCGGCCGAGCACGAGCGGCCCGAGCAGGTTCCCGATCGCGAACGGGAAGAAGTAGATCGACGTCTGCGAGGTCTGCAGGCCGTAGAAGTTCGTGAGCACGAGCGCGTACGTGAAGAAGATCGCGTTGTACAGGAACGACTGCGTGATCATCATGGTCGCGCCGACCAGGGTCCGCGTGGGGTACTGCCGGAACAGCACACCGACGATCGTGCGGAAGCCGACGCGGTCGAGCGGCGTGACGTCCATCGCCTTCGACTCGTCGACCCGCTCGAGGGGATGCCCCGACTCCCGCTCGACCTCGGCCTCGATCCGGGTCACCGTGTCGTCGGCCTCCTGCTCGCGCCCGTGCGTCATGAGCCACCGCGGACTCTCCGGGATGTGCCGCCGCAGGAAGATGATGAGGATGCCGAGCACCGGGCCGATGAAGAACCCGATGCGCCAACCGACGTTCTCCGAGAAGTTCGCGGTGTTGAGCAGGTAGATGTTCGCGGCCGCACCGATCGCGGCGCCGCCCCAGTAGGTGCCGTTGATCGCGATGTCCACGTG
The DNA here is from genome assembly GCF_003234875.1 of Curtobacterium sp. MCBD17_028. NCBI lineage: Bacteria > Bacillati > Actinomycetota > Actinomycetes > Micrococcales > Microbacteriaceae > Curtobacterium > Curtobacterium sp. MCBD17_028. The sequence goes on from NZ_QKTQ01000007.1 coordinate 122,966, forward strand.
TCCGCGGAACCGCGACGGGATGAGCTCGTCGATCGCGGAGTTGATCGCCGCGTACTCGCCACCGATACCGAGGCCGGCCACGAACCGGAACACCGCGAGGAACGCGAAGTCCGGCGCGAACCCGGCGATGCCCGAGCCGACCAGGTAGATCGCGAGGGTCAGGAGGAACAGCTTCTTCCGGCCGAGTCGGTCCGACAGGCGCCCGAAGACGAGTGCCCCGATCACCTGCCCGAACAGGTAGATGGTCCCGAGGTCGGCGACCTGCTGGGTCGAGAGGCCGAGCGGCTTCTGGAATCCCGCGTTCGACACGATCTGGATCTCGAGGCCGTCGAGGACCCACGAGATCCCGAGGCCGACCACGATCGACCAGTGGAACCGGGTCCAGGGCAAGCGGTCCATCCGCGCCGGGACGAGACTCCTGGTGGGCTGATCACGAACGGCGCCGGTGCTGCTCATGTCGGTGTTCCTCCTCGCACGGCCGCCCCTCGGCGGCACGCACCGGTGACCGTACGCTGGACGCGCGTCGAGTGTTCGCCGGTTCGGGCTACCGTCGCAGGATGGCTGTCCGACCGCACCGTGTGGCGGTGCTCGTGTTGCCCGGCGCGAAGCCGCTCGACGTCGGGATCCCCGCCCAGGTGTTCGCCAACCGGCCGAGCATGCCGTACGAGGTGCGCGTCTGTGGCCCGAGCGTCGGCACCGTCCGCGGCGGGGACGGCCTCGCCTACGCGGTGGGACGCGGGCTCGAGGCCGTCGACTGGGCGCAGACCGTGTTCGTGCCCGGGTACCGGTTCCCGGCGGACACGCCGCCGCCTCCCGAGGTCGTCACGGCACTCCGCGACGCGCACGAGCGCGGCAAGCGTGTCGCCGCGATCTCGACCGGGGCGTTCGCGCTCGCTGCGGCGGGCCTCCTGGACGGGCGCCGGGCGACGACCCACTGGCACTACACGCGCGTGCTGCAGGACCGGTACCCCGGCATCGAGGTGGACGAGGACGTGCTCTTCGTCGACGAGGGGTCGGTGCTCACGAGCGCGGGGGCGGCGAGCGGCATCGACCTCTGCCTCCACATCGTCCGACGCGACCACGGCGTCGGGCTCGCGAACCACGTCGCCCGACGGCTCGTGAGCGCGCCCCACCGGAGCGGCGGCCAGGCCCAGTACATCGAACGGACCGTGCCGGACCCGACCGACGACACCTTCGCGACGACGCGTGAATGGGTGTTGCGTCACCTCGGCGACGCCCTGACGCTCGACGCCCTCGCCGCGCACGCGAACGTGTCCGCCCGGACGTTCTCACGCCGCTTCGTGGCGAGCACCGGCTCCACGCCGATGCAGTGGGTGCTCCGGGCACGCGTCGACCTGGCGCGGGAGCTGCTCGAACGCTCGGACCTCGCCGTCGACCAGGTGGCCGCGCGGGTGGGGCTCGGGACGGACGCCAACCTGCGTCTGCACTTCCGGCGGATCCTCGGCATCTCCCCTACCGCTTACCGTCGCGTGTTCCAGCAGTAGCCCTGGCGCGATCCTCCCGGATCATGACGTTCCTGCCACTGGAGCGGGCCTCCCGGCTCGATGACGATGAGCGGAGGAACGGAAGGAACCCACATGACCCGCATCGGCATCAACGGATTCGGCCGCATCGGCCGCAACACCCTGCGCGCGCTCCTGGCCCGCGGCGGCGAGGACCTCGTGGTCGTCGCCGTCAACGACCTCACCGCACCCGCGACCCTCGCCCACCTGTTCCGCTACGACTCCGCACTCGGCCCCTTCGATGGCACCGTGGAGGTCGACGACGACACGCTCGTGGTCGACGGTCAGCGGATCCGCGTGCTCGCCGAGCGCGATCCGTCGGCGCTGCCCTGGGCCGACCTGGGCGTCGAGGTCGTCCTCGAGTCGACCGGCCGCTTCACGGCACGGGAGGCCGCTGCGCAGCACCTCGAGGCCGGCGCCCGTCGCGTGCTCGTGAGCGCACCGGCCACCGGGGCGGACGTGACGCTCGCCTACGGCGTGAACACCGACGCGTTCGACCCCGCCACGCACACCGTCGTCAGCAACGCGAGCTGCACGACGAACGCCCTCGCGCCGCTCGCGAGCGTCCTCGACGACCTCGCCGACATCGAGCACGGGTTCATGACGACCGTGCACGCGTACACGCAGGAACAGAACCTGCAGGACGGCCCGCATCGGGACCTCCGGCGAGCCCGGGCCGCAGGCGTGAACATCGTCCCGACGACCACCGGCGCCGCGAAGGCCATCGGACTCGTGCTCCCCCGACTCGACGGCAAGCTCTCGGGCGACTCCATCCGGGTGCCCGTCCCCGTGGGGTCGATCGTCGAGCTGAACACCGTCGTGGCCCGTGACGTCACGGTCGACGAGGTGAACGCCGCCTACCGTGCGGCTGCCGACGGGCCACTCGCCGGGGTGCTCGCGTACACGGCGGACCCGCTCGTGTCGACCGACATCACGGGGCGCCCGGAGTCGAGCGTGTTCGACTCGCTCCTCACGCGCGTCGACGGCGGCCGCCACGTCAAGGTCGTCGCCTGGTACGACAACGAGTGGGGGTTCTCGAACCGGGTGGTCGACACGCTCGGACTGCTCGCGCGCGCCGCCGCGGACGCCGCGTAGCCCGTCGGCGGAGGGTGTGGGATTCGAACCCACGAGACATCACTGCCCACTTGTTTTCAAGACAAGCTCCATCGGCCGCTCGGACAACCCTCCTGGCTGGACCACCTGACGGTGGCGACCGGCGCGTGCGAGTCTAGCGAGCCTCGCGGCCGGGAGGCACGGCCTCGGCCAGCCGCGCCGCTCGCCCTGCCGACCCTCCCGTCGAGATCGCAGTTGTTGCCGCTCTGAGCACCCCCAGAGCGGCACCTTCTGCGATCTCGCGATGCGGTGGACGAGCGGCAGCCGGGACGGCCGGGAGGCGCCTCCCGCACCCCGTGACGGAACCGTGATCGGTGTGACGGAACCGTGATCGACAGGCCGCGGCGCACCGACGACGGAACCACCAAGATGAGCGTCGGGGGACGTGGAGCGGATGCCACGGGGCACCGGCGTCTCCCGGAACGGAACGCCTCGATGTCCACCACACCGCGGTCCGCGATCGTCCTGATCGCCGCGACCGCTCTCGTCGTCACCCTCGCCGGCTGCAGCACCTCGACCCCGGCCGACACCGCCACCACGGTCGGCCACACCGGACGCCCGAGCGCATCGGCCACCACGACGACGCCCATGCCCAGCACGACCGCGACGCCCACCACGCCGCCGGCCGCCACACCACCCGCCTCCCCGACGCTCGACCTCGCCGACCCGACGACGTGGACGATCACGGGTGCCGGCGTCGGGCCGCTCACCATCGGCGGTTCGGTGACGGCCGAGGGCGCGTCCATGACCGCGTACACCCGCTCGGACGACTGCCCGAACCCCAACATCGCGATGTGGCGGCGGACCGGTTCCTCCGTGTGGACCCAGGCACTGCCGGACGCGCGCGACGTCGTGCACGGGATCCTCCTGCAGGGCGCGGGGGCCTCCTCGCCGAAGACGGCGCAGGGCGACACGCTCGGCACACCGCTGGCGACCCTCGAGGCGCACCACCCCGACCTCGTGCAGATCCGCGAGGACGACCAGGAGGACTACCGCGGCTACCAGGACCGCGGCGCCTGGATCGTGTTCGACGTGCGGTCGACGCCGCAGCAGGTGCGGTCGATCTGGGTGAGCACGGACCGGGTGCCGCCCTACGAGTTCTGCGGCTGACGGCGCGCCATCCCACCGGGATCGCAGTCGTTGCCGCTCACACCACCGTCGAAACGGCAACGACTGCGATCTCGCGGAACCGGGAACCGGGAACCGGGAACCGGGAACCGGGCCGGGTCAGCGCGGGAGCGTCGCGAGTGCGGGGGCCAGACCGTCCTCCGCGACGCTCCCGGTGACCTCACCGCCGGCAGCGACGACGTCCTCGGGCGCCTGGCCCATCACGACGCCGCGGCCGGACTCGGCAGCCCAGTGCAGCATGTCGATGTCGTTCCGGCCGTCGCCCGCCGCGAACACCCGCGTCCGTGGGACGTCGAGCACGGACCGGACCCGCTCCATCGCGCTGGCCTTGGTCACGCCCTCGGGCGCGATGTCGAGCCAGGCGGTCCACCCCACGTTGTAGGACACCTTGTGGAGGCCCATCCGGTCCACCGCCCGCAGGAAGTCGTCGAGGTCGTGGTTCGGCGAGATGACGACGACCCGGGTGGCCTCGACGCCGAAGAGGTCGTCGAACGCGACGTGCTCGACGTCGGAACTCAGGCTGCCCTCGGGGAAGATCCCGTGCACGCGGTAGTGGCCGGTCTCGTCCTCGACGCCGAACGCGGCGCCGTGCAGGGACCCGCGGATGGTGCGGAGGACCTCGGTCGGGTCGAAGGACTCCACGAACGCGCGGCGGTAGCCCCCGTGCTCGGCGTCCTCGGGGGCGTCGCTCCGCTCGAGCGTGATCGCGCCGTTCGCGCACACCAGGAACCGTGGGCGGATCCCGAGGGCCGCCACCACGGGCAACGTCATGGAGGCGCTGCGACCGGTCGAGAGCATCACCTCGTGTCCGGCCTCCACCGCAGCATGGACGGCCGCGCTCGTCGCGTCGGTGATGACGCCGTCCTCGCGCATGACCGTCCCGTCGATGTCGAGCGCCACGAGCCAGTGGTCCGGCCGCGGCGCCGTCGACGTCGCACCCGAGCTCGCCCCGGGGTCGGGGACGGCCTGCTCGCGGAGGTCGTCGGTCATCGCGGCTCGATCACCTCGGTGCCGCCGAGGTACGGGCGGAGGACCTCGGGCACGACGACCGTGCCGTCGGCCTGCTGGTGCGTCTCGAGGATCGCGACGAGCCAGCGGGTCGTGGCGAGCGTGCCGTTCAGCGTCGCCACCGGGGCGGTCTTGCCGGACTCGGTGCGGTGCCGGATGTCGAGGCGGCGGGCCTGGAACGTCGTGCAGTTCGACGTCGAGGTGAGCTCGCGGTAGGTCCCCTGCGTCGGCACCCACGCCTCGATGTCGAACTTGCGGGCGGCGCTCTGCCCGAGGTCACCGGCGGCGACGTCGATGACGCGGTAGTGGAGTCCGAGCGCGCCGAGCATGTCCTCTTGGTAGGAGACGAGCCGGTCGTGCTCCGCCTCGGCCTCGTCGGGGTGCACGTACGCGAACATCTCGAGCTTGTTGAACTGGTGGACCCGGAGGATCCCGCGGTTGTCCTTGCCCGCGGACCCGGCCTCGCGTCGGTAGCACGTCGACCACCCGGCGTAGCGGAGGGGCCCGTTCGACACGTCGAGGATCTCGTCGGCGTGGTAGCCCGCGAGCGCGACCTCACTCGTGCCGGTCAGGTACAGGTCGTCGGCGGGCAGGTAGTAGATCTCGTCGGCGTGCTCACCGAGGAACCCCGTGCCGGCCATCGTCTCGGGGCGCACGAGCGTCGGCGTGATGAGGGGCTCGAAGCCGTGGGCGATCGCCCGGTCGAGCGCGAGGTTCATGAGCGCGATCTCGAGCCGCGCCCCCATGCCGCGGAGGAAGTAGAAGCGCGAGCCGGACACCTTCGTGCCACGCGGGATGTCGATGATCCCGAGGTGCTCGCCGAGGTCGGCGTGGTCCTTCGGCTCGAAGTCGAACTCCGGCTTCGTGCCGACGGTGCGCAGGGTGACGAAGTCCTCCTCGCCGCCGCTCGGAACGCCCTCGATGATCGGGTTCGCGAGCTTCCCGACGGTCGTGCGGAACGCGTCCTCGGACTCGGTGACGATCACCTGTGCCTGCTTGACCCGGGCGGCGAGCGCCTGCGCCTGCTGCACGAGCGCCGCCTTCTCGTCCTTCGGTGCCTTCGCGACGGTCTTGCCGAACGCGTTCTGCTCGGCACGGAGCGCCTCGAACGACGAGATCGCGAGCCGACGTGCGGTGTCCGCGGCGAGCGCTTGGTCGACGAGCTCCACGGAGTCACCACGGGCCGCCTGCGATGCCTTGATCCGGTCGGGGTGGTCGCGGAGGAGCTGCGGATCGATCACTGGAGCATCTTACCGACCGCCCCCTCGCGCCGGTCCGGCGCCGATCGGACGGGAGGGACGGCGCGCGCCCGTCCCGCGCCTCCCGGCCGTCGCACGGATCGTGCAGGAGATTGGTGGGTGCCGGACGTCCGTCGTCGGCGGCCGTCGCTCAGTGCAGGACGTGCCCGACCGGCACGCGCACGGTCAAGCCGCCTTCGTCGATGCGCGCCCGGAACGCCCGGATCCGACCCACCGGGTCGCCGTCGATCTCGAACTCGTCGGGCGTCTCGAGCCGCACGACGATCTCCTTGCCGCGCATGTACCGCAGCGGACGTTCCTCACGTGCCCGGGCGATGATCCGCTCCCCCACCGCGGTCTGGCCGATCTTGGTCGATCGCGCACGCCGCAGGATCGCGTTCTCCCACATCAGGCGGGCGCCGATCCGGGCCCAGCCGAACACGGACTTCGGCCGCAGCGCGACGACGTCGAACACGCCGTCCGTGATCGTGGCGTCGGGCAGCAGGAGGATGCCGGCCTGCAGGGTGCCGCAGTTGCCCACGATGAGCGTGTGGGCGCGGAGCGAGCGGTTGCCGGCACCGTCGAGGTTGTAGCGGGCCTCCATGCTGTCGGAGTCACGGAGCGATCGGGCCACGGCGTCGACGTAAGCGAGCCAGCCCACCCGTTTCTTGAGCTCCGGGCGCGTGTTGGCGAGCATCCGGGCGTCGAGCCCGAGCCCGGCCATGACGAGGAACCCGAAGTCCTCACGCTCCCCACCCTCACGCTCGACGGTGAGCATGCCGATGTCGACCGCGCGGTCCTCGCCGTGGAACAGGGTCTGCACGCTCGTGTCCATCTCGTCGAGCGGGAACCGCATGTTCCGCGCGAGCAGGTTGCCGGTGCCGCTCGGCAGCAGCGCGAGCGACGCGCCGGATCCGTGCACGACCTCGGCGACGATCCGCGTCGTGCCGTCGCCGCCCGCGGCGGCCACCACATCGGCACCGGCCTCGAGCGCGGCCCGGGCCATGCCGGCGCCCGGGTCCTCCTCGGTCGTCGCGAACCAGAGGGTCTCGCTCCACCCGGCCTCACGTTCGTAGCGGCTCACGCTCTGGCGCAGGGCCGGCAGGTCCACCTTGATCGGGTTGTAGACCACGGCGGCGATGTGCTGGCTCGTGGCCGAGTGGGCGGCGGTCGAGGGCACCGCGGCGACGTCGTCGCGCGGGGCCGCATCGGTCTCGGGGGGCGTCGTCATGCGGCAACGCTACCGGGACCGCCTGATCCGTCCTCTCGGCCCCCGGCTTCTGTGCACGGCCGGATCGTTCCACAGGCGCCCACCTGGTGGGTCACCGGGTCGGCCCGGCCGGGTCAACCAGGCTCGCCCGCGACGATCCGTCGGAGCCACTCGCGTGCCTCGGTGAACGCTTCGTCCCGGTACCGGGCCTGCACCTCGGACGCGTGGCCGTCGGCCCTGGGGTACGACCCGAGGAACGTCACCCGGGGGCTGAACCGCCGGAGGCCGAGGAGCGCGTCCGCCACGCGCTCGTCGTGCACGTGGCCGTCCAGGTCGATGACGAAGCGGTAGCGGCCGAGCTCGTCGCCGATCGGCCGCGAGCTGAGGAGCCCCATGTTGATGCCCCGGGTGGCGAACTGCTCGAGCAGGTCGACGAGCGCACCTGCGCGGTCGTCCGGCAGCTCCACGACGACGCTCGTCTTGTCGGCGCCGGTCCGGGCCGGGATCGCCAGGTCCCGCGACACGAGGACGAACCGCGTGACGGCGAACGGGTTCTCGCCGATGTGCTCGGCGAGGACGGCGAGGTCGTGGTGGTCGGTGATGCCGGGCGGGGCGACCGCGGCCTCGGCGAGCGCCCCCGCGGCCGGGTCGAGGAGCGCCGCCGCCGCCGCGACGTTCGACGACGCCGGGATGTGTCCGTGCCCCGGGACGTGGTCCTCGAGCCAGCGGTAGGTCTGCCCGTACGCGACCGGGTGGGCGTTCACGGTGCGGACGTCCGCGAGCACGGTGCCGTGCCGGGCGACGAGGACGAAGTCGACCGGCACGAGGTACTCGCCGATGATGCGGACCCCCGGGATGCGCGCGAGGGCGTCCTGCGTGGCGGTGACCCCACCGTCGACGCTGTTCTCGATGGCGATGACCGCGCCGACGCTCCGTCCGCTCATGACGTCGTCGAGGGCCTCGCCGACGTTGTTGACCGACCGCCAGGGCTTGCCGGCGGCCGCGGCGACCTGCTTGAGCGCGGCCTCCGTGAAGGTCCCGGCGGGTCCGAGGTAGCTGTACGTGTCGGACGCGGAGGCATCGGGCTCGGCCATGCGGCCGACTCTATTGCACGGGCGGGCGGCCATCCGGGTCGGTGAGGGCGGCGAGGCGACCCTCGGGGTCGAGTCGGCGGAGCATCGCGCGGAGGTCGGCGTCGAGCTGCCGGAAGCGGTCCTCGCCGATCGCGTCGACCACGAGGTGGCGTGCGTTCCGGACGTGGCCGGGGGCAGCTGCGACCACGGCCTCCCACCCGGCGTCCGTGAGTCGGACGTCCGTTGCCCGCCGGTCGTCCGTCGACGGACACCGCGAGACGAGCCCGCGCTTCTCGAGGCGGGTGACGACGTGGGACAGCCGGGGCAACGAGCTGTTCGTGGCGGCGGACAGGGCCGTCATGCGCAGCGTGCGGTCGTCGCGTTCGGAGAGCATGGCGATGACCATGTAGTCGAAGTGCGTCAGGTCGGAATCGCGCTGCAACTGCTGGTCGAGCGCCGCGGGCAGGAGCTCCATGACGGCGACGAGGCGGATCCACACGCGGACCTGCTCGCGGTCGAGCCAGGGCACGTCGTCCGTCGTCATCCCCCGATCCTACGGAATGGTTGTCGATTCAACCGGTGTCATTCCTCCCTGGACCCCGTCGGGCGCCGGCCTGTGGACAGTCGGGCACAGGACACGGCGCGGTGCCAGGATGGGCGCATGAACGACCGTGCCGGAACGCCCGCGACCGCCGAGGACCTCGTCGATCTCCAAGAGCTCGTCGACGCCTACTACTCGCGGGTCCCGGACGCATCGAACCCCGAGCAGATGGTGGTGTTCGGCACGTCCGGCCACCGGGGCTCCTCGCTCGACACCGCGTTCAACGACGCACACATCGCCGCCATCACCCAGGCGATCGTCGAGTACCGCGCGCAGCAGGGCACCACGGGGCCGCTGTTCATCGGCCGCGACACGCACGCGCTGAGCGGTCCGGCCGAACGGACCGCGCTCGAGGTCCTGGCCGCGAACGGCGTCACCGTGCTCGCCGACAAGGACAACGGGTACGTGCCGACGCCCGCGCTGAGCCACGCGATCATCCGCTACAACCGCGAGGGCCACGACGACACCGCCGACGGCATCGTCATCACGCCGAGCCACAACCCCCCGCGCGACGGCGGCTTCAAGTACAACCCGCCGCACGGTGGGCCCGCGGACAGCGACGCGACGAAGTGGATCGCCGACCGGGCCAACGCGATCATCGCCGGCGGTCTCGTGGACGTGCAGCGCCAGGAGCAGGCGAGCCCCGGCCGGTACGACTTCCTCGACACGTACGTGCACGACCTGGCGGACATCATCGACATCGCGGCGATCAAGCGCGCGGGCGTCCGGATCGGCGCGGACCCGCTCGGCGGCGCCAGCCTGCCCTACTGGAACCGCATCCGGGACCACTACGGCCTCGACCTGACGGTGGTGAACCCCGACGTCGACCCGACGTGGTCGTTCATGACCCTCGACTGGGACGGCAAGATCCGGATGGACCCGTCGAGCCCGTCCGCCATGGCGTCGGTGCTCGCCCACAAGGACGAATTCGACGTCCTCACGGGCAACGACGCCGATTCCGACCGGCACGGGATCGTCACGCCGGACGGTGGGCTCATGAACCCCAACCACTACCTGGCGGTGGCGATCGAGTACCTGTACTCGCACCGTCCGCACTGGCGACAGGACGCCGCGATCGGCAAGACCCTCGTCTCCTCGACCATCATCGACCGCGTCGCGGAGTCGCTCGGCCGGACCCTGTGGGAGGTCCCGGTCGGGTTCAAGTGGTTCGTCCCGGGCCTGATCGACGGCTCCGTGGGCTTCGGTGGCGAGGAGAGCGCGGGTGCCTCGTTCCTCCGGATGGACGGCACCGCGTGGACGACCGACAAGGACGGCATCATCCTCGCGCTGCTCGCGTCCGAGATCATCGCCGTCACGGGCAAGACCCCGTCGCAGCTCTACCGCGAGCTCACGGAGCGCTTCGGTGACCCCGTGTACCAGCGCGTCGACGCCGCTGCGACGAAGGCCCAGAAGGCGGCGCTCGGCAAGCTCGACGGCGACGCGATCCAGGCGGACACCCTGGCCGGCGACCCCATCGTCGCGAAGCTGTCGAAGGCACCGGGCAACGGCGCGGCCGTGGGCGGCGTCAAGGTCGTCACGGACCGCGCGTGGTTCGCCGCACGCCCGTCTGGCACCGAGGACGTCTACAAGATCTACGCGGAGTCGTTCGTCGGGCAGGAGCACCTCGAGCAGGTCCAGCGCGAGGCCAGGGAGATCGTCGACGCCGCACTCGGCGACGCCTGACGACCCGGGGCACTCGGTCGGGAGGCACGGTGCGGCTCCGCCCCGCGCCTCCCGATCAGCTGACGGTCAGAGCACGCGCTGGTACCGCAGCCAGTTCTCGCACAGGCGCGTCCACTGCGAGGTGTGCGGTTCCTTGACCGCGGTGCCGAGCCCGTGCCTCCCGTGCGGGAACAGGTGGAACTCGACCGGCACCTCGTTCCGGACCAGGGCCTCCACGTACGCGAGTGCGTGCGTCGCGCGCACGATGCGGTCGTCCGCCGTCGTCCACACGAAGGTCGGTGGCGTCCGCGCGTCGACCCGGGTCTCCATGGACAGCTCGCGCCGGAGCCGCCACGACGGTGCATCGCCGAGCAGGTTCCGCATCGGCCGGGTCCGCGTCGGGTGCTCCATCGAGACGACCGGGTAGTTGAGGACGCAGAACGCGGGCCGGTCGTCGTCGGGGTCGTCGATCCCGTTCGCCAGGCACGCGGCGAGGTGCCCGCCGGCGCTCGAACCGACGACACCGACGCGCGCCCGATCCACGTCGATCGGCGCCGCGCCCGACCGCAGCCAGCGGAACGCCGCCCGTGCCGCGTCCAGGGGTTCGGGGTGCCGGTGCGGGGCGACCGGGTAGCGCAGCACGACCCCGTGCACGCCGATCCCGGCGAACCACTCGGCGAGCAGCTCCGAACTCGGGCGGCCGTGTTCCTCGTACCCACCACCGGGCAGCACGAGGACCGTCGGACGGGGGCCGGGCAGATCCGCGGGTCGGTAGGTGAGCCCGGCGGGTTCGGACACCATGCGGCAGAGCCTACCTGCGCATCGGCACAGATCCGGGGCCTCCGTCCACAGGTCGCCCGGAGCTCGATCAGGTCGGAGCGACGGGGAATACCCTGGCGTGATCGTCGCGTTGTCGCCTGAGTTGCGTGACCTGTAACTTTGCACGCGGCGCAAACTTCTCGGCAACGGCGGCCCGATCGATTCGAGCACCGAGCGCCGCCGGACATCCCAGACCCCGCACCAGACGGAGAACCAGCACAATGACCCAGACCGCGACGCAACGGGCCGGCACCTCGTCGTCCCCCACCACGTCATCGAACGCGGTGATGTCGCACCGTCAGATCCTGCTCGTGATCTACGGCCTCATGGCCGGCATGTTCCTGGGCGCCCTGGACCAGACGATCGTCGGGACCGCGATCCGCACCATCGGTGACGACCTGCACGGGCTGAACGAGCAGGCGTGGGTGACGACCGCGTACCTCATCGCGTCGACGATCATGACCCCGATCTACGGCAAGCTGTCCGACCTCTTCGGGCGGCGACCGCTGTTCCTGATCGCCATCGCGATCTTCATCATCGGCTCGTTCGCCGCGTCGTTCTCGACGTCGATGGTCATGCTCGCCGCGTTCCGTGGCGTGCAGGGCCTCGGTGCCGGTGGCCTCATGTCGCTGCCGCTCGCGATCATGGGCGACATGTTGGCCCCGCGTCAGCGCGCCAAGTACCAGGGGTACTTCCTCGCGGTGTTCGGCGTCTCGTCGGTCATCGGCCCGCTCGTCGGTGGTCTGTTCTCCGGCGCCGCGCAGATCCTGTTCATCACGGGCTGGCGCTGGGTGTTCCTCATCAACGTGCCGATCGGCATCGCGGCGCTGATCATGGTCATCGTCTTCCTGCATCTGCCGCGGGTCGGTGACAAGCGCAAGGTCCGCATCGACTACTGGGGTGCCGCGCTCGTCGTGGTGACCCTCGCGCCGCTCCTGCTCGTCGCCGAGCAGGGTCGCGACTGGGGTTGGACCTCGGTCGGATCGTGGACCTGCTACGTCATCGGCGGGCTCGGCCTGCTGGCGTTCATCCTCGTCGAGCGCGCGATGCGCGACGACGCGATCATCCCGATGAAGCTGTTCCGCTCGCGGGTGTTCTCGATGTCGACGATCCTGGGTGTCCTCGTCGGGTTCGGCATGTTCGGCGCGCTGCTGACGCTCCCGCTGTACCTGCAGATCGTCAAGGGCCTGACCCCGACCGAGTCGGGGTTCGCCACCCTCCCGATGGTCCTCGGACTGATGATCGCCTCGATCACCTCCGGCCAGATCATCTCGCGGACCGGCAAGTACCGGATCTTCCCGGTGACGGGCACCGCGGTGACCTCGATCGGCTACATCGTCCTGACGTTCATCACCGTCGACAAGCCGCTGTGGTTCCTGCTCATCGCCATGTTCTTCATCGGCCTGGGGCTCGGCCAGCTCATGCAGACCCTGACGCTCGCGTCGCAGAACTCGGTCGGTCCGCGTGACATCGGCGTCGCCACGAGCGCGTCGACGTTCTTCCGGCAGATCGGTGGAACGCTCGGCACGGCGATCCTGCTGTCGGTGCTCTTCGCGAGCATGCCGACGAACATCTCGACCGCCATGGAGAACAAGAGCACCCTGACGAACGGCCTCGACGCAGCCCTCACGCCGTCGGTGGCCAGCGCGTCGAAGAACGCCGGCGTCATGAAGCAGATCTGGAACCCGATCGTGACCCCGGTCAAGAAGAAGATCCAGAGCCAGCTCGACCAGGGCGCGACCCAGGCGAAGGGCCAAGCCGACCAGGCCGTCACGAAGCAGGTCACGACGGCCGTCCAGCAGCAGGTCAGCGCCGGCAAGGTCCCGGCGGCTGCCGCGCAGTCGGTGATCCAGCAGCAGGTCGCCGCCGCGCGGCCCGCCGCGGAGCGCAAGGCACTGCGGGCCGCGGCCGCACAGGCGCACGCCTCCGTCCGCAACGGCGGGCTCCGGATCGACTACGCGAACGCCTCGCAGCGGAAGCACGTCGTCACCGCGGTCGCGCCGACCATCATCAAGCAGGTCAAGAAGGGCTCGTCGAACGCGAAGAGCACGACGAGTGACACGAGCGACACGTCGTTCCTCAACGGCGCCGACCCGCGCTTGACCAGGGCGTTCCTGACCGGGTTCAACAACTCCGCCGTGCAGATCTACTACGTCGGCCTCGGCGTGCTCCTGCTCGCGTTCATCCTGACGTGGTTCTTCCGCACGCCGCCGCTCCGCAAGGTGTCGGCTCTGCAGGAGCAGGCGAACGACGCTGCGGGGTCCGTGCCGAGTGGCGCTGCCGGACACAACGGCGGGAGCGACGACCTCGACGTCGGCGCTCAGGGTTCGGCCGCGTCGATGGGTTCGCTCGTGTCCCCCGACACCGGCGCGGTCGACACCGTGCCGACCTCACCGGACGTGTCGCTCGACAGCGGTGAGACCCGCGCGCCGCTCGCGGATGCGCCGACGCACGGGGCACACTCCGCCGCCGCCGCGGTCGACTCCCCGAGTCGTGTGCACAACGAGTCGGACGCGCCCAAGCACGCCGCACCGGTCCTCGAGGCCGAGCGGGGCAGGGTAGCCGCCCCCGCCGCCTCGCCGACCGACGGCACCACCGACGTCGGCCACGCCGAGCGGCACGGCAAGCACAGCGCCTGACGTCGCACCTCGACGACCACGAACGCCCCGGAGACCACTCCGGGGCGTTCGTGCGTCTCGGAGCGTTCGTGCGTCTCGGAGCGGAACCGCCGAGCGGCGCCCGGGATTCGCCGACATCGGGGAACTCCGCGGGGACGCCCGCGGTCAGACGGCCGGGTCCTCGACGTCCGCGGCGGGCGGCTCGGCCGTGGTGAACACCGCCGCGGGCAGACGTCGCCGCATCACGGCGATCGCCTCGGGGTTGTCGTCGACGAGCAGGAACCGCCGTCCGAGCGCCGCCGCGACGGCCCCGGTCGTCCCGCTGCCGGCGAAGAAGTCGAGCACGAGGTCCCCGGGCCGACTCGACGCCTGGACGATCCGGCGGAGCACCCCCTCGGGCTTCTGCGTCGGGTACCCGGTCTTCTCGCGACCCGTCGGCGACACGATCGTGTGCCACCACACGTCGGTGGGGAGCTTGCCGCGTTCGCGCTTCTCGGGCGTGACGAGGCCGGGCGCCATGTAGGGCTCGCGGTCGACCGCCTCCGAGTCGAAGTGGTACCGCTCCGGGTCCTTGACGTAGACGAGGATCGTGTCGTGCTTCGTCGGCCAGCGGGTCCGGGACTTGGCGCCGTAGTCGTAGGCCCAGATGATCTCGTTGAGGAACGCGTCGCGGCCGAACAGCGCGTCGAGCAGGACCTTGGCGTAGTGCGCCTCGCGGTAGTCGAGGTGGACGTACAGCGTGCCGTCGTCGGCGAGCACCCGCCAGGCCTCCGCGAGCCGCGGCTCGAGGAACGACCAGTAGTCCTCGAACCGGTCGTCGTACCGCATGAGGTCACCCCGGACGCGTTCGTACGACCGCCCCTGGAACCCCCGGACGGGGCCGTCGACGGCGCGGACCGCCGTCGACGCACGACGCGTCTGGGTCCGTCCGGTGTTGAACGGCGGGTCCAGGTAGACGAGCGTCGCGAGCCCGTCGGGCAGCGTCGCGAGGACGTCGAGGTTGTCGCCGTGCACCACCCGGTCGGGCTCGACCGCGGGGCGGGGCTCGACGTCGGTGACGGGGACGGGGTGCACCCGCTCATCATGACGCGCTCCGCGGGCCGGGAGGCACGCCCCGCGCCGCTCGCGTGCGTCGCGTCCGGCATAGGCTGACGGGATGCACGGCGAGTACAAGGTCCCCGGAGGCAAGCTCGTCGTCGTCGACCTCGAGGTCGTCGACGGCCGGATCGACGGGTTCCGTCTGGCGGGGGACTTCTTCCTCGAACCGGACGACGCCCTCCCCCGCATCGACGCGGCGGTGAACGGCCTGCCGGTCGAGACCGACGCCGCGGGCATCGCGGCCGCCGTCCGGGCCGCCCTGCCCGAGGGCGCCGTCCTGCTCGGGTTCACCCCGGAGGCGGTGGCCACGGCCGTGCGTCGGTCCCTGGCCCGGGCCTCGACCTGGCAGGACCACGACTGGGAGATCATCCACGAGGGCCCCATCCCGCCGAACGAGCACCTGGCGCTCGACCAGGTCCTCACCGAGGAGGTCGGTGCCGGACGCCGCGGTCCGACCCTGCGGATCTGGGAATGGGACCAGCCCGCCGTCGTGATCGGCAGCTTCCAGTCCCTGCGCAACGAGGTCGACCCGGCCGGCGCGGCGCGGTACGGCGTCGAGGTCGTCCGCCGCATCTCCGGCGGGGGCGCGATGTTCATGGACGCGGGCGCGATCATCAGTTACTCGCTCTACGTGCCGGCGGACCTCGTGCAGGGCATGAGCTTCGCCGACTCCTACGCGTACCTCGACGAGTGGGTGATCGAGGCGCTGAAGTCCCTGGGCATCGAGGCCTGGTACCAGCCCCTCAACGACATCACCTCGGCGAAGGGCAAGATCGGCGGTGCCGCGCAGAAGCGGCTCGGCACGGGCGCGATCCTGCACCACGCGACGATGAGCTACGACATGGACGGCGAGAAGATGGTCCAGGTCCTGCGCATCGGCCGCGAGAAGATGAGCGACAAGGGCACCACGAGCGCTGCGAAGCGGGTCGATCCCCTGCGGTCGCAGACGGGTCTGTCACGCGCCGAGATCATCGACCGACTCATCGCGACGTTCACCCGGCTGTACGGCGCGCACGAGGGCCACGTCACGCCGGAGGAACGTGCCCGCGCGCAGGAGCTCGTCGCGACGAAGTTCGCCACTCGCGAGTGGCTCGAGCGCGTCCCCTGATGCAGGGCGTGGCGTCCGGGAGGAGGGGACTCCCGGACGCCACGCGAGCATCGTCGACGCCGGACCAGAGACGGGGACTCGAGGATCATGAGAATCACCCGCGCGGCTGATCCCCCGCGCGGACGACGCACGTAGCCTCGGTGCTCGTGAACTGGTTGATCCTGCTCGGCGCGGTGGCGGCGGCCGTGCTCGCGACGTGGGTCGCGGACCGACTCGGCTGGGTCGACCTGTCGAACAAGGCGAGCCGGGGCGGGTCGTCCGGTGGGGCCATCGCGATGATGGACGAGGTGTTCGCGCCGACCCGTCACGAGACGCAGGCCGAGTTCGATCGGCAGTCGCGCCTCCCGGTCGAGGCGCCGACGCCGGCGGACGACGACCACGACCTGCTGAGCGGCCACGTGCTCATCCGGGTGCCCACGGTCCGTGCGGACCGCGGGCCGGCTCGTGCCGGGGCGCACGAGCGCAGCTTCTAGACCGCCAGGAGCTCCTGGTAGTCCGGGTGCTTCTCGATCCAGGCGTGTACGTAGGAGCACTGCGCGACCACCGACCGGTCGGATCCCGCACGGACGTCGTCGAGCGCTCCGCGGACCAGGATGGACGCATTGCCGCCGCCACGGCGCTCGGGGTCGACCTCGGTGTGCACGAAGCGGATGACGTCGCCGTCGATCTCGTACGCGGCGAAGCCGATGACGGCACCGTCCTCGACGAGTGAGTACTGGTTCTGGTCGGCGTCGTTCCGCACTTCGGTCGTCATCCGGCCGAGGCTACGCCCCCGCCCCGGACGTCCGCAGTGCGGGCGTGAGCGTTCAGCCAGGCGACCAGGTCGGCGATGACCTCGTCCCGGTTCGTCTCGTTGTAGACCTCGTGTCGCGCGCCCTCGTACACGTGCACCCGCACGTCGGTGAGGCCGGCGCGGCCACGGTACGCGCGGGCCAGTCGGTGGACGGAGCGCGGTCCGCCGAGCGGGTCGTCGGACCCGACCTGCAGGAGCAGCGGCAGGTCGTGCGGGATCCGACGCCGCGGGACGCCGAGCAGCCGGAGGGTGTCGGCGATCCCGAACAGCCCGATGACGTCCGCCTCGGCCGCGAGCGGGTCACCCGCCATCGCCTCGATGATCGCGCGGTCGCGGGTCAGCCACTCGTACTTCGTCGGCCCGAGGTGCGCGTGCCGCTTGTTGAGGTCGCCGCCGTTCATCCAACCGGGCACACGGTAGGCGGACCCGGACAGCACGAGGCCGTCGTACTCGCCGCTGGCGGTGTTGACGATCTTCTGCGCCATGATCGATCCCCACGAGTGGCCGAGCAGGACGATCGGGAGCCCCGGGTGTGCCTGCCGCGCGACCTGCGTCATCTGCTGGACGGCGGCCACGGCGGCGCGGAGACCGCCGGGTCCGAGCCGGCCGAGCTGCGTCCGGTCGTCACCGTGCTGTCGGAGGCCCGTCCGCCCGTGCCCGCGGTGGTCGTTGACGACGACGGTCCACCCCGCGGCGACGAGGTCCCGGGCGAGCGACGCGTACCGCCCGCCGTGCTCCCCCACCCCGTGGGCGATCTGCACGACGCCGTGCGGGTCCGCCGCGCTCCAGGTGTCGTGGACGACGTCGATCCCCCACGCGTCCCTGAACGTCGCCTCGATCGGCGCACTCGGACCGGGCGGTGTCGGCTGCGGTGCGGTCACCGCACCATCTTGCCGCGCCGACGCCCGAGTTCACCCGCTGTTCACCTCGGCGCGTGCGGCACTCGCCTAGCGTGGCGCCCGTGTCGGCAGTCCCGCTGCCGACGCCCTCACGACAGGAGGCAGCATGGACGTCCTCGTCACCGTGGTCCTCGTGATCGTCGTCGCCCTGGTGTTCGACTTCACGAACGGGTTCCACGACACCGCCAACGCGATGGCCACGTCCGTCGCGACCGGTGCCCTCAGACCGCGCACCGCGGTGCTCATCTCGGCGTCGCTCAACCTCGTCGGCGCGTTCCTGTCCACGGAGGTCGCCTCGACGGTGTCGCAGGGGATCATCAACGAGGGACAGAGCGGCATCGAGATCACGCCCGTCATGATCTTCGCCGGCCTGGTCGGCGCCGTGCTCTGGAACCTCGCCACGTGGTACCTCGGCCTGCCGTCGAGCTCGACCCACGCGTTGTTCGGCGGTCTCATCGGTGCCGCGGTCATCGGCGCCGGGTTCCAGTCGGTGAGCTGGACCACCGTGGTGTCGAAGGTCGTCCTGCCGGCCCTGTTCTCCCCCGTGATCGCGGGCGTCATCGCACTCGTCGCGACGTTCGTGGCCTACCGCTTCACCCGGAACGCGACGACGCACGGTGCTGCGACGGGGTTCCGGCACGGGCAGACGATCTCGGCGTCGCTGGTGTCCCTGGCCCACGGGACGAACGACGCGCAGAAGACGATGGGCGTCATCACGCTCACGCTCGTCGCGGCGCACTACCAGGAGTCCGGGACCGGCCCCGAGCTGTGGGTGATCCTCGCCTGCGGCCTGGCGATCGGCCTCGGCACCTACACCGGCGGCTGGCGGATCATGCGGACGGTCGGCAAGCGGATCTCGGACGTCCAGTCGCCCCAGGGGTTCGCCGCCGAGACGAGTTCGGCCGCGACGATCCTCATCTCGAGCCACCTCGGGTTCGCCCTGTCGACGACGCACGTGACGAGCGGGTCCGTCGTCGGGTCGGGCCTCGGCAAGCGGCTCGCCGACGTGCACTGGGGCGTGGTCGGGAGGATCGCCTCGGCCTGGGTGATCACGCTGCCCGCCGCCGCGGTGGCCGGCGGCATCGCGACCTGGATCGCGTCGTCCTCGGCGATCGGGCTCGTCATCGTGGCGTTGCTCGCGGTCGCCGGTGGCGGGACGTTCGTCATGCTCGCCCGACGCAAGCCGATCACGCACGAGAACGTCAACGACGAGCCGGCCCCGGAGCGCGAGCCGGTCGCCGCCGGAGCGGAGGCCTGACATGGGGTCCACCATCGACTGGAGCGCCATCGGCGAGGTGTTCGGCGTCGGGTTCGTCGCCGCGGTGGGCATCGTCGTCGTCTACACCCTGGGGCTCCGCCTGCTCGGGGTCGGCCAGCCGCAGGACCCGCGCGGTGAGGCGACGACCTCCGACCAGGAGGCCCCGCGTTCGGGCCGCACGCCGCCCGCGGCGATCGCCGGTGCGGGACTGTGCTTCGCGGTCGGCGCCGCCGCGGTGCTGTTCGGGATCTGGCTGACGGTCCCCCAGTTCCACTGACGGCCGCCCCGGCCAGGGCTGGCCGGCCCGGCCAGGGCTGGCCAGTCCTCCAGGTCCGGCCGGCCCTCCAGTTCCGTCGAGATCGCAGAAGTTGCCGCTTTGGCCCCCTCCGAAGCGGCATCTTCTGCGATCTCGACGCAATGGGGGCGACCCCATGGCGACCGGTGGGCGCGGGCGACCGCGCGGGCACGCGGCTGCGCCCTCCGCGGAACCAGTTCGTTCGCCGAACTAATTTGATAGGCTAACGATGTGTCCGTCGAAGTCCCCGCTCGCCCCGACCGGGCGACACCGCACGCATCGCTGAGCAGCGACCTGCGGATGACCGTCAACCGCCTGTCCCGGACCCTCCGCGCCCAGAAGGCCGACGCCTCCGTCCCGGATGCCCAGTTCTCCGCCCTCGCGCAACTGCACCGGAACGGTCCTCGCTCCCTGGCCGACCTCAGCGATGCCGAGGGCATCACGCCTCCCTCGATGACGAAGACCGTGAACGCCCTCATCGAACGTGGGCTGGTCCGGAAGACCGAGGACGCCGTCGACAAGCGCAAGGTCCTGATCAGCGCCACCGATGCCGGTGCCGCCTTCGTCCGGGAGACCCGTCGTCGCCGCGACGCCTGGCTCGCGCCCCGCATCGCCAAGCTCACACCCGCCGAACGGCGCACCCTCGCCGACGCCACCGACATCCTGAGGAGGCTCACCCAGCAGTGACCGCCATGTTCAGTTCCCTCTCGGGACGCAACTACCGCATCTGGTTCTCCGGCGCCCTCGTGTCGAACGTCGGCACGTGGATGCAGCGCACCGCGCAGGACTGGATCGTCCTGACGCAGTTCACCCACGACAGCGCCGTCGCCGTCGGTATCACGATGGCGTTCCAGTTCGGGCCGCAGCTCGTGCTCATGCCGATCACCGGACTCGTCGCCGACCGGTTCGACCGCCGGCGCACCCTGATGGTCACGCAGGCCCTCATGGGAGCGCTCGGTCTCGCACTCGGGATCATGGTGGTCACGGGCGCTGCCTCGCTCCTGTCGGTCTACGGGTTCGCACTCGCGCTCGGCATCGTCGCCGCCTTCGACACCCCCGTGCGCCAGGCCTTCGTGTCGGACGTCGTCCAGGGCGAGAACGTCGCGAACGCCGTCGCACTCAACTCCGCCTCGTTCAACGGTGCCCGACTCATCGGCCCCGCGATCGCCGGCGTGCTCATCACCGCCATCGGTTCCGGTTGGGTGTTCGTGATCAACGCGGCGTCGTTCCTGGCGGTGCTCATCGCGCTGCGGTTCGTCGACCCGGCACAGCTCGCTCGGCATATCCGGCCGAAGCGCGGCAAGGGTCAGATCCGCGCGGGGTTCACCTACGTCCGCACCCGCCCCGACATCGTCGTGGTGCTCTGCATGATCTTCATGGTGGGGACGTTCGGCCTCAACTTCCCGATCTTCACGTCCACCATGGCACGCGTGGAGTTCCACCGCGGCGCGGGCGAGTTCGGGCTGCTCAACTCGGTCATGGCGATCGGTTCGGTGCTCGGTGCACTCCTGTCAGCCCGTCGCGAACGTCCGCGCCTGCGCCTGCTCGTCGTCGCGTCCGCGGGCTTCGGGCTCGCATGCGCCGTCGCCGCGGTCATGCCCACGTACGCCACGTTCGCGATCCTGCTCGTGTTCGTCGGGCTCTCCGCCATGACGTTCATGACCACCGCCAACGCCCTCGTCCAGACGACGACCGAACCGGCGATGCGCGGCCGGGTGATGGCGCTGTACATGGCGATCTTCGCGGGTGGCACACCCATCGGAGCGCCGATCGTCGGCGCCGTGGCCGACTCCTGGGGTCCCCGGTGGGCGCTCGGCGTCGGGGCCCTGTCGGGGTTCGTCGCCCTCGCGATCGCGCTCGTCTGGTTGTCCCGGTTCCAGCACCTCCGACTCCGGTACGACGCGGACAGTCGGCTCCACCTGGCCGTGACGAGCTCGATCCCGGTGGTCGGCGGGCGTCGGGCGCGCGCGGCGATGCAGGCCGAGTTCGCCTCGGAGGAAGCCGTCGCGAACCGCACCAGCTCCGCCTGAGGTCAGCGGCCTCCGGCCCAGGACGGGGCCGCGTCCGTCGGGAAGTACCGGGCACGGATCGCGTCGGACACCTCCGTCGTCGCCTGCCGCACCTGTTCCATGCGGCTCGGCAGGTCCTCGAGGATCGCGGCCACGGGCGCGACCTCGAGCGACGACCGGATCCCACCGAGGAGGCGCTGGGCATCGTCCTCCGTACCGGCCCGCTCCGTCGCCGCCTCGACCTCGCGGAGGCACTGCTCGGCGCGGCGCACCGAGAACAGGACGGAGCGCGGGAACGACGGGTCGAGCAGGAGGAACTCGGCAGCAGTCCGCGCCGACGGCACACCGCGGTGCGTGTGCAGGTACGGCTCGTAGGCGCCGCACGAGCGGAGGATCGTGGTCCAGCTCGGCCCGGCGACCTCGGTGAGCATGCGGCTGGCGAGCAAGCGCGCGGTCAGGTCGGCCCGCTCGATCGAGCGGCCGAGGGTGAAGAAGTTCCAGGTCTCGTCGTGGCTCGTGGTGGACTCGATGATCCCCACCGCGAGCGCACTCCGCTCCCGCACCCACCCGAAGAACTCGTGCACCTTGTCGCTCGCGACCTTGCGGGGCATGCGCGCCCGCGTCGTGTTGAGGCACTCCCACAGCTCGGTCGACACGAACTCGCGGGCGCGGCGTGCGTCCTCCCGGGCCGCGCCCAGGGAGTACGCGATCGAGGCGGCGTTGTGCCGGTCGATGGCGAGCATGCCGAGCACGTCCGCACGGGTGAGTCGCTCGTCGTCCGGCACCGATGCCCCCAGGACGCCGAGCAGACTGCGGCAGGCGAGGTCCTCCTCGATCCACGGCTCCTCGTTGAGCAGTTGCAGGTGGACGTCGAGGAGCCGGGCGGTCCCGTCCGCGCGTTCGACGGAGCGGCCGATCCCGAAGACGCTCTCGGCGGTGCGGCTCAGCACGTCGCCTCCTCGGACGCTCCGGACCCGTCGGCCGCAGCGGACGGAGCGGCCATGCCGAGAACATAACGACTCGTGATTGCCGCGGTGTTTCATGCCCGGGTCACGGATGTTGCGGATGCGTGGGCGCGTCCGCGATGTCCGGAGGCGCGCCGGGCAGCAACGACGTGCACGAACCGGACGTGCCGGTCGCAACGGGAGTGGGCGGGGAATGCTGTGCCGCCTATGAGGGTTACATCGGCACCCGAACAAGGAGCCAAGATGACCACCACGACGACACTGCGACCACGATTGCCGCTCAACACGTTCGGGATCTCGTTCGGCACGGCAGGTATCGCCGGTACCTGGACCACGGCCGGCGACCTGCTCGGAGCGCCGGCCGCCATCGGCGAAGTCCTGTGGGCCGCCGCGGCGGTCGCCTGGGTCGTGACCATCGTCCGGTACCTGCGCCGACCGGGCGGGATC
The DNA here is from genome assembly GCF_003234875.1 of Curtobacterium sp. MCBD17_028. Classification (NCBI taxonomy): domain Bacteria; kingdom Bacillati; phylum Actinomycetota; class Actinomycetes; order Micrococcales; family Microbacteriaceae; genus Curtobacterium; species Curtobacterium sp. MCBD17_028. The sequence goes on from NZ_QKTQ01000007.1 coordinate 145,831, forward strand.
CGAGCCATCGTCGCCGACCTCCGCCACCCGGTCCTCGGTCCGTTCGCCGCGCTCGTGCCCGCGGTGGGGTCGCTGCTCGCGGTGCACGTGTCGACGTGGGCGCCGACGGTCGGGGCGGTCGGCGTCTGGGCGATGCTCGCGCTGACCACGGTATTCGGTGCGTGGTTCGTGACCGACCTGCTCACCACGCCTCGCGACCCGGGAACGCTCCACGGCGGGTACCTGCTCCCGACCGTCGCCAGCTCGCTGCTCGGCGCGCAGGCGCTCGCGACCATCGGTCACCCGGCACTCGCGACGGGCTTCTTCGCGACCGGCGTGCTGTTCTGGCTCCTCGTCGGCGCCGTGCTCCTCGTTCGGTTCGCGACCGGACCGGCGATCCCGGCCGTACTCCTGCCCACGCTCGCGATCGTCTCCGCACCGCCGGCGGTCGCGGGCAACGCCTGGTGGGTGCTGACGGGAGGCACCCCGTCCATCGTGCACACCGCCCTCGCCGGCGTCATGGTCGCCTTCCTCCTCCCGCACGCCTTCCTCGTCCGTCGCTACCTCAGGTCCGGGTTCGCGATCGGCTTCTGGGCGATGACCTTCACGACAGCCGCGAGCGCCACCTACGGGATCCGGCTGCTCACGTCCACGGACCTCGGGACGCTCGGCATCGCGTCGGCCTGGGTCGTCGTGGCGCTCGCGACGGTGATCGTGGGCAGCATCGCCGTGCGGTCCATGGGGCTGTTCCTCCAGCGACCCCATGATGCAGCTGCAGCTGCGGTGCCCGCGGCCGATCGGCGACCCGGCAAATCCCTCGACTGACTAGCTGCTAGATGATCTAGCATGTCCTCCATGTCCGAGCCAACGACGCAGGCCCGGGGCTTCTGGGACAGTGCCTCCCCGGCATCGGTGACCGACGTCCTCGAGGCGCTCCGTCAGCTCCGCGAGGCCGAACAGCGCGCCCACCGCCGAGCGTGTGCGTCCCTCCACGTGGGCGAGAACGGCCTGCACGCGTTGCGCTTCCTGCTCGAGGCCGGTGCCGTCGGGCAGGACGTCAACGCGAAGGACCTCGCGGTCCGGCTCGGGGTGACCGCGGCCTCCACCTCGGTGCTGGTCGAGCGCCTCGTCCGGAGCGGGTACGTCGAGCGTCACCCGGACCCACAGGACCGCCGTGGCGTGCTCCTCACGGCCACCGGCCCGGCCGCCCACCGCGCCCGTCGCGTGATCGCGGAACTCGACGCGACACGGGGTCGAGCGGTGGCGGACCTGCCTGCCGGAGCCGCTGACGTGGTCCTGCGGTTCCTCACCGAGATGGCCGATGCGGTGGGCGCCGAAGATTCCGTACCCGCGGGTATGGACAATTCTAGTTAGGCCATCTAGATTGTGACCCGCGAGGCAAGAGGTGCGGCGCCGTTCGGGTCGGAGCCGGACCTCTCTCCTCCCTTGGACGGTGCGGCCTCGTTCGGGTCGATGGCCGCACCGTCCCCCTTCTCCTCGCCGCTCGCGGGACTCGGTCCGTCCTGCCACGCTCCCGACCGGTGTCCATCCGCCCGGCGGTATCGTCGGCACATGGGGCACGACCAGGCAGACGAGGGATCGGACCCCGAGCGCGTGCCCGACCCGCATCAGGAGCGGACGGCGGAGCACGAGCGCAGCGTGCATCCCGAGGACGCCATGCCCCTCGCCGAGCTCGATGCACACGCTCGCGCCGAGGCGGCACTCCGGCGCATCGCGGCCGGCAGCGACCCGGGGCGCGAGGCCTTCGACCTCGCGAACACCCTCAACGACGAGACCGTCGCGCGCGTGCGCGCTCGACTCACCCGCTGGTTCCGGCGACACTGACGCGGTCACCGCCGCACCGCCGCGAACGGCCTGGAGGCGCGCACACCGCCGGGCCGACCCCGTCCGGTCCGGTCCGACCCGGCCCGCCGCGTCCTTGTGGGTCGGCGACGCTCGCGATCAGTCGGCCGCGCCCTGCGGCCGGAACCCCGTGACGACGGCGGCGATGTCGTCTCCACCGTGCCCCGCGGCGCTCGCCTGGCCGTAGACGGCCACGAGGGCGTCGAGCAGCGTCGTGCTGACGCCGGACTCGTTCGCCGCGTCGACCATCAGGCCGATGTCCTTCCGGAGTCCGTCGAGCGCGAACTGCGGGTCGAACCGGTCGGCGATCATCGCGGCGCCCTTGGTGTGCGCGTACTGCGAGTCGGAGGCGCTGCCGTCGATCGCCTGCAGGAAGAGGTCGGGGTCGAGTCCGAGTGCGGTGGTGAGCGTGAGCGACTGCGCCGTCGCGGCCGTGATCGAGGCGATCCAGGCGTTCGCGGCGAGCTTCAGTGCGGTCCCGGCCCCGACCGCGTCCCCGGCGACGACGATCTTGACGCTGATGGCCTCGAGCACCGGCCGGACGCGGTCGAGGAACTCCTGCGGACCGGCGGCGAGCATGGTGAGCTTGCCCTGCTCCGCCGGTCCCTTCGTCCCGAGCATCATCGCCTCGACCAGGGTGATCCCGTGCTCGGCGGCGACGCGCACCACGCGCTCCGTGCCCTCGAGGCCGATGGTCGAACTCTGGACCCAGATGGCCGACTCGGGGGCCGCGTCCGCCGCCTGCCCGAGGACCTCGAGCACGGCGTCGATGTCGAACAGCGTCAGCAGGACGACCTGCGCCGATGCCACGGCGTCAGCGGGCGAGGTCGCGACCGTGGCGCCCTGTTCGCCGAGGGGCTGCGCACGCTGGGCGGAACGGTTCCACACGGTCACGTCGTGCCCCTCGCGCAGGAGCGACCCCGCGACGCCGGCACCCATCGCACCCGTCCCCAACACCGTCACCCGCATGCGCGCCTCCTCCGTCCGGTGCCCGGCTCGGTCGCCGCGGCAGCGCCGCCGACGCTACGCCGAGGAGCCCGCGAGGACGGCGAGTCAGGCTGCGTTCGCCACGACCTCGAGCACACCCTGGCCGTAGGCCTCGAGCTTCGCGGCCCCGACGCCGCTGATCTGCGCGAGCTGCTCGAGCGTCGCCGGTCGCGTCGCCGCGATACCGCGCAGGGTGGCGTCACCGAACACGACGTACGCCGGCACGCCCTGTTCTCGCGCGCGGGTGCTCCGCCACGCGCGCAGGGCCTCGAACAGGCCGGTGGCCTCGCTCGGGAGGTCCGTGGGCGCCGCCCGACGCCGGGTCGCCCGCACGGGACGGGGCTGTTCGCGCCGGAGCCGGACCTGGACACGCCCGGCCAGGACGTCGGCGCTCGTCGGGGTGAGCACGAGGGTGCCGTACCCGTCGCCCGAGACACCGACGAACCCCTGCGCCAGGAGCTGCCGCACGACGCCGCGCCACTCGCCCTCGGACAGGTCCTGCCCGATCCCGAAGGTCGCGAGGGACTCGTGGCGCAGCTCCTGCACCCGCGGCGACTGCTTGCCGACCAGGATGTCGACGATGTGCCCCGCGCCGTACCGCTGGCCGCGCTCACGGTCGAGCCGGACCACGGTGGACAGGAGCTTCTGCGCGGGCACGGTGCCGTCCCAGGCCTCGGGCGGGGCGATGCACGTGTCGCAGTTGCCGCACGGCGTGGACTCCTGCCCGAAGTACGCCAGGAGTCGCACGCGGCGGCACTCGACCGTCTCGCAGAGGGCGAGCATGGCGTCGAGGTGCATGCTGAGCCGTCGGCGGTGGGCGGCGTCGCCCTCGGACTGGTCGATCATCCGACGCTGCTGCACCACGTCGTTGAGTCCGTACGCCAGCCACGCGGTCGACGGCAGGCCGTCACGTCCGGCACGGCCGGTCTCCTGGTAGTAGCCCTCGAGCGACTTGGGCAGGTCGAGGTGGGCCACGAACCGGACGTCGGGCTTGTCGATGCCCATGCCGAACGCGATCGTCGCGACCATGACGACGCCGTCCTCGCGCAGGAACGTCGCCTGGTTCCGGGCGCGCACCCCGGCGTCGAGTCCGGCGTGGTACGGCAGCGCCGGCACCCCGCGTTCCACGAGCGCTGCGGCGGTCCGCTCCACCGACGCCCGGGACAGGCAGTAGACGATGCCAGCGTCCCCGGCGTGCTCGGTGGTGATGAACTTGAGCAGCTGCTGCAACGCGGCTGCCTTGGGCTCGATCCGGTACTGGATGTTCGGGCGGTCGAAGTCCGCCACGAAGTGCGCGGCGTCGTCGAGGCCGAGCCGGGCGGAGATCTCGCGGTGCGTTTGTGGCGTCGCGGTGGCCGTGAGCGCGATCCGGGGCACGCTCGGCCACCGTTCGTGCAGGACGCTGAGTTCGAGGTAATCCGGCCGGAAGTCGTGCCCCCACTGGGCGACACAGTGGGCTTCGTCGATGGCGAAGAGGCTGATCGCCGCGCGGTCGAGCAACGCCCGCGTCGACTCGAGCCGGAGTCGCTCGGGCGCCAGGTAGAGCAGGTCGACCCGACCGTCCACGAGGTCGCGTTCGACCCGGGCACGTTCGTCGGGCGTCTGCGTGGAGTTGAGGAACGCCGCGCGCACGCCGTTCGCGGCGAGGGCGTCGACCTGGTCCTGCATGAGCGCGATGAGCGGGGACACGACGACGCCGACGCCGTCGCGCACGAGGGCGGGCACCTGGTAGCACAGCGACTTGCCGCCGCCGGTCGGCATGAGCACGAGCGCGTCGCCGCCACCGACCACCTGGTCGATGATCGCCGCCTGCTGCCCGCGGAAGGCGTCGTACCCCCAGACGCGCTGCAGGACCTCGAGCGGCGCCGACCGCGCACTCGACGCGTCTCGCGCACCGGAGGCCCCGGGCGCGCGGACGGACGAGGGACTGCTCATGCCGGCAGCCTACGGGCGTCCGCCGACACGGTCCTCCCGGTCCGTCCCGGTGTGGGCGATCACGCTCGCGTCCGAGGTGGGGAGGACGTCCGCGGTGGTGGGCACGGCCTCCCAACCGGGCTCGACGGTGCTGCTCCAGATCGGCGTCCGCCCGCGGAACCGCGGACCCTCCGCGCCCGGGCGTCGACGGTCCAGCCGCGACCGCCGCGCGAGCAGGTCGACGAGCAGCGCGTAGATCCCCATGGTGACGATGGTGACGATCGCGCCACCGGCCGAGCCGTCGGAGGACGTGGTGTCGAGCCGCGACCACCCCGGGGCCTGCAGCAGGAAGATGACCACGTTGTTGAGCGCGTGGGCGAGGATCCCCGACTCGAGGCCACCCGTCCGCCAGGCGAGGATCGCCGCGATGGCGCCGAACGACCCCACGTCGACGATCCCCCACACGTCGTACCCGTTCGGCAGGTGCAGCAGGGCGAAGCAGATCGTCGACACGAGGACGGCCGGGATCGGGTTCCGCACCCACGAGCCGATCGTCTGCATGAGGAACCCGCGGAAGATGTACTCCTCGGCTGCGGCCTGGAACGGCACGAGCACGACGACCATGACCACGGTCACGATGAGCGTCGTCGAGGACACCGTCTGGTGCCCGAGCTGCCGTGTGCCGAAGGTGAGGAAGCCGGCGCCGGGCGTGTGGAACATCGACCAGCCCTGGATGCCGACCGTGAGGACCGCGAGCACGAGGAGCGGGAGCAGACAGCGCGCCATCCACCCCCAGCGCACGCGGAACCGCACCGAGGACAGCTGACCCCACGGTCCGAGCCCGGCGATCCGGACCGCCGCCATGATCGCCGGCAACAGCAACACGAGGGAGGCGAGCGTCAGCCCGAGCACGAGCGGATCCGTCGACGACAGCGCGTCGTGCTGGATCTCGTGCGCGAACCGCTGGAGGCCCGACACACCCGATCGCGCCAGGATCGGCACGAAGAACCCGATCGCGATGAGCACCTGGCTGACGAGGTAGAACCCGAGGAACACGGCGAGCGCCACCAGGGGTCGCCACCACCGCCAGCGCGAGTGGACGCGGAACAGGCGGTGGTAGGGGACGCTCACGCCGGAAGGCTACCGGGCCGACCTCGCCGGACACTCCGCTCCGGCGGCGGGACCCGCGTCCGCGTCCGCCCGGAGCCTGCCGGGAGGCCCGTGGTACGCATGACGTGTGCGTTACGTCATCATCGGGGCCGGATCGATCGGCGGCGCCCTGGCGGCCCGCCTCGCCCGCCACAGCCCGAACCCGCCCGTCCTCGTCGCCCGCGGGGCCCGGGCCGCGGCCCTGCGCGACCGCGGGATCCGGCTGCGGACACCCGACGAGGACGTCACCGTCCCGGTCGCGGTCGTCGAGGCCCCGGACGAGGCCGCGCTCCGCGACGACGACGTGCTCGTCCTGACGACGAAGACGCAGCAGGCGGACGAGGCGCTCCGGACCTGGGCGGACGCGCCCGTGCACGACGCCGGCGGCACGGTCGTCGGTACCGCGGGCGACCTGCTCCCCGTCTGCACCGCACTCAACGGGGTCGAGTCCGAACGCATCGCCCTCCGGTACTTCGAACGCGTGTACGGCGTCTGCGTCTGGCTCCCCGCGGTGAGCCTGGACCCCGCCGAGGTCGTCGTGAGCATCGCGCCGACGATCGGCATCCTCACCATCGGCGCGTACCCGGCCCGCCCGGTCGACGACGACCCGGTCGTGGCGGCGTTCGCGGCGGACTTCCGCGCGAGCGGCGTCGACGTGTACCCGGAGGCCGACGTGATGGGGTGGAAGTACCAGAAGCTGCTGTCGAACCTGGCGAACGGCCTCCAGGCCCTGCTCGGTCCGGACGGGGCGTCCTGGCGGGACCTCGCGTCGGCGCTCCGCGAGGAAGCCCTCGGGGTCTACGCCGCCGCCGGTGTCCAGGCGGTGTCCGACGCGACCGAGAAGGCCCGACGGGGCGACACGTTCCGCTCCCGCCCCGTCCCCGGCGTCGAGCACGAACTCGGCGGGTCGTCCTGGCAATCGCTCGTGCGCGGGTCCGGCTCGATCGAGACCGACTACCTCAACGGCGAGATCGCGCTGCTCGCGCGGTCGGCCGGCACGCACGCACCGCGGAACGCGCTCGTGCAGCACCTGGCACGCGTCGCCGCCCGCGACCACCTCCAGCCCGGAGCCGTCACACCCGACGAGATCCGCAGCCGGTTCGCGACACTGGCGGCGGGGGTGGCGGCGTGAGCGCGCTGGACGGCATCCAGGTCCGGCCCGGCACCGCGATCGAGGCGGACGCGTGCGTCGACCTCTGGTTGGCGGCGCTCACCGACCGCGACGGCGAGGACCAGGGCGCGCCCGTGCGGGAACGCGCCCGGTCCAAGTTCGCCCTGCCGGGGGCGGAGCTCCTCGTCGCGACCCGCACCGGTGACGGCGGCGCCGGGTCGGAGATCGTCGGCTTCGCGGTGACGAGTGACCGGGGCGACGCGGTGGTCGGGCTCGAGCTGTTCGCCACGCGGCCGGATGCCAGGGGTCTGGGCGTCGGACGCGCCCTGCTCGAGCGCGTCCTCGCCGAGGCCGAGGCCAGCGGCGCGGTGCTCGTCGAGCTCGAGAGCCGGGTGACCAACGCCCGGGCCATCGCGGTGTACGAGGCAGCGGGGTTCCGGCCGGAGGGCGACCCCGTGCCGCATCCACTCGGCGGCGACCCCGTCGTCCGGTACGCGTTGCCGGTCGTCGGGGCCTGAGCTCCGCGCGGGTCACACCGTCGTCCGCACCGTCGACCCTCCGCCCGGTGCTCGCCGGACCTCGATCCGGTCGGGGATCCGCTGCTTGAGTTCCTCGACGTGGCTGACGATGCCGACCTGGCGTCCGCCGGCCGTCAGACGCGTCAGCTGCCCGACGACGCCGTCGAGCGTCTCCGGGTCGAGCGTGCCGAACCCCTCGTCCACGAACAGGGTGCCGAGCTCGACACCGCCGGCCTCGGCCTGGACGACGTCGGCGAGGCCGAGCGCCAGACACAGCGACGTCGTGAACGTCTCGCCACCCGACAGGCTCCGCGGGTCGCGCGTCCGTCCGGTCTCGTGGTCGCGCACCGCCAGGGCCAGACCCGTGCGACGGGCGCGCGAGGACGCCTCGCGTTCGTCCGAGGCCTCGAGCGCGAACCGGCCCCCGAGCATCGCGCCGAGTCGACTGTTCGCGGCGGCGACGACGTCCTCGAACCGCCGCATGAGCACGTACGTGCCGAGCGTGATGCCCGTCGGGTTGACGCTCGACGCCGCGGTCGCGATGTCGGCGAGGCGGACCACCGCGCGGCTCTCGGCCGAGGTCTCCTGTCGTGCCCGCACCGCCCGGGTGAGGTCGGCGCGTCGAGCCGAGGTCGCGACCGCACGGGCCTCCGCGGTCGCCGCCGCACCGGTGGCGGCCTGGAGGGCCTCCTCGGCTCCGTCGGCACGCGTCCGGACGGCCTCCAACTCGGCTCCGTCGACGGCGTCGTGCTCGGCCGCGGCGACGTCCGCCTCGGCGAGGCCGGCCTGCACGACCGCGTGCTCGCGTTCGGCTCCCGCGACCTCGGACCGGAGCCGCGACGCCTCGTCCGGCCCGAGCCCTGCGGCGCGGGCGGCGTCGGCGTCGGCGAACCCCGCGTCCCCCAGCGCGCGCTCGACCTCCGCTGCGCGGGCCAGCACGTCACGGTCGTCGCTCCGCAGTGCGTCCGCCGCGGCGGCGACGGCTGCGTAAGCGGCCGCGTCACGATCGAGCGCGGCGACGGCCTGGTCGAGCGAGCCGGTGCCGACACCGCCGGCGTCGACCACCGAGGCACGGCAGCGCTCCACGGTGGCCTCGTCGGCGGCGAGCGCGGCGGCATCGGCGGCGTGGCCGGCGCGCCCGGCCGCCACCTGCGCGGCCAGCGTGCTGCGTTCCTCGGCCAGGGCGCGGGTGTCGCGGTCGAACGCCTCGAGTCGCTCCTCGGCCCGGGCGACCTCGGCCGCGGCAGCGTGCGCACGCGCGATCCGGTCGCGCAGCGCCGACGCGGTCGCGGCGACGGACTCGGGCGTCGCCGCACCGATCGCGGTGGTGAGCCGGTCGCACTCACGCCGCGCGACGGCCTGCCGAGCGGCGGCGGCGCGTTGGTCGACGTCGGCGGTGGCGCGGGCGTCGGCGGCGGCCTCGATGTCGTCGTCCGTCGGGTGGCCGTCGAGCGGCGCCGCGACCGCCGGGTGGTCGACGGAACCACACACCGGGCACGGCTCTCCCGGCGTCAGGACGCCGGCGAGCTCACCCGCGAGGCCCGCCGCCCGCCGTGTCCGCAGGTCGGCCTCGTGCGTGATGGCCGCCTGCGCCCGGAGCGACGCGGCGGCAAGGTCGGCGTCGGCGGCGGTCGCGTCGGCCGCGGCGCGGTCCCGGTCGTCGAGCAGGGCCCGCACGGCGTCGAGGTCGGCCAGCGCGCGCTCCGCGACGGGTCCGTCGGCGGCCCGGTCCGCGGCCGCGCGGGAGATCGTGACGAGCGCGAGCCGTTCGGCGGGCCGGGCGTCGAGGAGGGGTTCGAGCGCGGCGCGGCGCTCCTCGGCGCGGGCGAGCTCGGTGCGGGCCGAGGCGAGGGCGGCGCGCCGGGCCGGCAGATCGCGCTCGAGCGCGACGGCGTGCCGCGCACCCGCGACGACGTCGCGGAGCGCGGCGGCGTGCGCGGCGAGCGCGGTGGTGTCGACCGCCGGCATCGACTCGAGGTCCTCGAACACGCTGCCGTCCGCGTCCAGCGGCGCGCCACCGGCTCCGGCGCCCACCCCGACGGTGTGGCGTGTGAGGGCGTCCCGGTGCTCGGCGACGACCCGCGCGAGATCCGCGCCGCGACGCTCAGCACGCGTCCGGGCGGTGTCGAGGCCGACGATCAGGCCGAGCACGCGACCGGCCCGTTCCGCGAGCTCGAGCCGGGCCCGGGCACCGGCGACCTGCTCCGCGCGGTCCGACAGCGCGGCCTGTCGGCGGAGCAGGTCCGCCCGGCGCCGGAGTGACCGCGCCCGGCGTTCCGCGTCCGCCAGGTCGGCGCGAGCGCGCGCGGCGGCACCCGCCGCGGCGTCCCGGGCCGTGGTCGCCTCGTGCGCGGCGGCGGTGACCTCGGCGACCACGGCATCGGCCGCGAGTTCGTCGACGGTCTCGAGGCCCGCCGCCTCGGCGAGGCGGTTGAGCGCGTCGTGCACGGCGGCGTCCGCACGCTCGACCGCCGCGGCGGCCGCACGGCGGCGAGCGACGAGTTCCTCGGTCGTGCGCTCGTACACGTCCGTGCCGAACAGCGACTGCAGCAGTGCACGACGGTCCTCACCGGGAGCGCGCAGGAAGCGGGCGAACTCCCCCTGCGGCAGCACGACGGTCTGCACGAACTGGGCGCGGTCGAGCCCGATGATGCGCTGGACCTCGGCGCCGACCTCTTGCGTCGCGATCGACAGGGGTTCCCCGACGGCGTCCCCGGGCGCGGCCAGCCGCCACAGGCGGGCTGACGCGTTCTGCCGCGTCGTGCCGCCTCCGCTCTTCTTCGGGCGGTCGTGGGCGGGGGTGCGCCGGACCCGGTGGACCCCTGCCGCGGTCTCGAACACGAGCTCGACGAACGGCTCGACCCCGGCGTCGGCGTGGTGGCTGTGGAGGCGGTCCTTGCTCGCACCCTCGCCCGCGAGCGACCCGTAGAGGGCGAACACGACGGCGTCGATGATCGTCGACTTGCCCGCACCCGTCGGCCCTTCCAGCAGGAACACACCCGAGGCCCCGAGCGCCGCGAAGTCGATGTCGACCGTCTCGGCGTACGGACCGATGGCGGCGAGACGGAGGTGGTGCAGGTACATCAGCGCTCCCCTCCGGCGGCGAGGGCGGCCTCGTACGCGTCGCGCAACACGGCGGTCTCGGCCTCGGTCGCCGGGCCACCGGTCGCGAACGCCACGAAGTCGGCCGCGACCTCGACCGGGTCCGACGCGGCGGTGACGGTCGCGGCGGTGCGATCGGTGGTACCGCCCGCGGGCTCGTGGAGGATCGACAGGGCGTGGGGGAACCGGTCCTTCACCCGCGCGTACATGCGATCCGGATGCACGGTGTCGGTGACGCTCACACGGACCCAGGCATCGGCGTGCTCGGCGGCCGCCCCCTGCTCGATCTCGGCCATCGTCGCCCGGACGTCGACGAGCCGCCGCGGCACGGGTGCGGGGAGCAACTCGACGGACACCCCGCCGTCCGCACCGAGCTCCACGAGGGTCACCGACTTGCGCTGGTGCCGCTCGCCGAACGAGAACGCGAGCGGCGAACCGGCGTACCGGATGCGGTCGCCGTCGCCGACCCGCTGCGGGCCGTGCAGGTGCCCGAGAGCGACGTAGTCGATGCCGTCGAACACGCCCGCGGGCACGCGGTCGACACCGCCCACGCGGATGTCCTGCTCGCTCTCGCTCGGTGCGCCGCCGCCGACGAACGTGTGCGCGACCACGACGCTCCGGACACCGGGACGGCGACCGAGGTCGGCGCGGACCCGGTCGAGTGCGGCACGGACGACGGCCTCGTGCGAGCGCGCGAGCGGCGCGTCGGGATCGGCCGCGAGCGCATGGCGCACCATGTCCGGCGCGAGGTAGGGCACCCCGTAGACGGCGACCGTGCCGTGGTCGTCGTCCAGGAGGACCGGCTCGTGCAGCCGCTCGACCTCGGCGAGGATCCGGACCCGTTCCGCCATCACGCCGGCGCCGAAGCCGAGGCGCACGGCGGAGTCGTGGTTGCCGGGCGTCACGACGACGGGGGCGAGGGCGCTCAGTCGCTCCAGCACGCGGGACAGCATGCGGACGGCGGGTACGGGTGGGACCGCTCGGTCGTAGACGTCGCCCGCGACGACGACCAGGTCCACCGCGTGCTCCTGCACGAGATCGACGAGGTGGTCCAGGAAGGCCGCCTGGTGGTCGAGCAGGTCCGCGCCGAGCAGTGTCCGCCCGAGGTGCCAGTCCCCCGTGTGCAGGATCCGCATGTGCCCCCTCCGCCGCTGCGCCCGGAGCGTCCGGACCAGGTCACGGTAGCGGGCACCGCGGACATCGCCGGCTGCGCCGGGGTGGGGGGCCCGCGGTCACGGTGCCGGTCAGGGACACCGCGCACCGCGGGGGTCTGGGAGGATCAGCGGCCGGCGGAGTAGAGCGCGCTGACCTGGGCAGCCGACAGGGCCGAGTTGTAGACCGCGACGTCGTCGAGGTCGCCCTTGTAGTAGTTGCTCGTGGGCGCGTTCTGCCAGCCGCTCAGGTTGTCGTACCCGATGCGCCACCAGCCGGAGTCGGGCTCGGCAGCGGTGTTCGTGTTCGTGGCGACGCTGACGCCGTCGACGTAGAGGACCATGCCGCTCGACGACATCGTGCCGACCACGTGGTGCCACCGGCCGTCCGTCACCGTCTTGGTCGACGTGAGCGTGATGTTGCCGCTGTTGTAGACGCTGAACGAGACGGCGCCCGCCGAGTTGATGTACAGCTGTCGGTCGTACGCGCTCGAGCTGCCCGTCTGGCTGTTGCCGAAGCCGATGACCTTGCCCGCGGCGGTGGAGGTCCGGATCCACGCCTCGACCGTGAACACGGAGGGGGCGGTGATCTTGGTGGTGGACGTCGAGGTGACCTGACCGGTCGCGCCGTCGAGCGTGACGTACGGGCTCGAACCGCACGTGCCGGCGACGCGGGTGACACCGCTCGACAGCGTGGCCGTCGTGCCGCTGGAACCGAGGTCGGTCTCGCTCGTGCCCGACGCCGCGTTGAACGCGTAGTTGATCGTCGGCGAGTAGGTCACGGTGCGACCGAGGCAGGAGAACGACGAGGCGGCCCCGAAGGACGCGCTCGTGGAGGTCATGGCGCCGAAGGGCGCGGCCTCGGCCTTGCTCGGCAGGAGCAGTCCGGTCCCGACGGCGGCGAGCGCGACGGCCGAGCCGACGATGAGGGCGAACAGGCGAGCGGGGAGACGGCGACGTCCCTCCCGGCCCTGTGCCGCGGGGGCACCGGACGGCACGTCCGCGTCGTCGTCCTCGTCCTCGTCGACGAGGACGGGGATGAGCAGGTCGTCGACGTCGTCCGGGAGGCCCTCCCCGGCTTCGTCGTCGTCCGTCGCGGCGACGACGGGGCCGCGACGGAGCGGCGCGTCGATCGTGGACAGGAACGCCATGGCGGTGAGCGCGAGGACGAGGATCGCGACCTTCTTCCACTCACCGTCGCGGAGCCACATGACGGGCATCCCGATGTACGGCACGCGGATGAACCCGACACCGTGGACGGCGCTGCGCGTGATCGGCGTGGAGTCCGCCTGCGGGTTGGCGTCGCCCTTGGTGATGATCTGGCCGTCCTCGCCCGCCTTGTGGAAGCGGTGGAGACGGAGCTCGCCCGGCTGGTCGGGGTCGTCGTACAGCAGGACCTGACCGAGGTGGAGGGAGGTCGGCGCGACCGGCTTGGAGACGACGACGTCGCCCGGCTGGAGGCGCGGCTCCATCGAACCCGTCATGACGGTGGTGGGGTGCCAGCCGATGACGGCCGGTGCCACGGCCCAGAGCGCCATGCCGAGGATGGTGGCGATGACGCCGCGTGCGACGGTGGCGATGACCAGGCGGTTCCAGTCGCGCAGGTCACGGAGCCGGTCCACGCGCACCGCGGGCACCGCGGCGGGGGCCGGGATGGCGATGTTGGTCGTGGTCATGACTCGTTCCTCGGGGGCGGCACCGCTGGTGGTGGATCGGGCTGGTGGGTGGTGCTGGGTGGGAGGTCGTGCCTCCCGGTCGACGGTGGTGGTGTCGGCGGGACCGGGCGCAGTGGGGGCGCGCCCGGTCCCGCCGGTCCTGACCGCTCGCCGTCACGGGCGGTCAGGAGGTGGGGGCTCAGCTGTTCTGGGCCTCCCAGGTGAGGCCGAGCGCCGCCGTGCCGGCCTGCGCCGAGTTCGGGGTGGTCGACGAGACCGTGTAGGTGACCTGGTAGACGCGCGACTCCGAGGCGGAGCCGGTCGGGGTCCAGGTGCCGAGGCCGTTGCTGTAGTTCGTGTACGAGGACGCGAAGTTCGCGAGCGTGCCCGTGTAGAGCGTGCCGTTGGTGCTCGAGGGGGTGAAGCCCGTGCAGCTGCCGAAGCCGCCGCCGGTGCCCTGCTGGACCGAGATGTTCACGTAGGACGAGAGCCCGTTCGTGGTGGCCGCGCTCGTGCCGTAGAGCTTGACGGCCGAAGCGAGCGAGCCCGTCGAGGTGACCGTGATGCAGTTCGAGCCGGTCGAACCCGGCTTGAGGTTGGTGGCCGAGAAGAGCGCGGTGTTCGCGTCGTCGTCCGAGAGGGCGACGGTCCCGGCGGTCCAGTTGCTGGTGGGGTTCACCGTCGTGGCGGAGAAGGCCGAGTACGAGGCGGTGGAGACGACGACGCCGGAGGCGATCAAGGCGGCGGGGATGGCGATCCAGGCGGCGACACGGGCGGTGCGGGGGCTGACGCGGGGCATGACGGTACTCCTTGCGATGTGGTCTGCGATGCGGGATTTGGTACGACCATCAAGTTACTTTGTCGTCGTGCTGCTTACAAGCCGAGCCATACCCCCACTGCTGGGGGCATGGCTTGATTATCAAGATACTTGCTCATCGAGATGCGCCGGGCGAGGATGGAGTGCCGGCGGGAGCACGCTCGGCGCCGCCGACGATCAGGGACGACATGACGGACACCACCACCACGGCCACGGACAGGGCCCCGGGCACGGACGCGGCGGCACTCTCCCGCGTGCTCAACGCGTACCGCCTCATGCAGGTGCACCACGCCCGCGTGCTGACCCGCGAGAGCGCCGCGCGCGGACTCAACGCCACGGACGCGCGCTTCGTGTTCTTCCTGTCGGTCGCGGAGGCCGGCGTCACCCCGAAGCAGGCGAGCGAGTACCTCGCACTCTCGACCGGTGCCACCACGAACCTCGTCGACCGCCTGGTCGACCGCGGGCACATCGAGCGACGCCCGAACCCGGAGGACCGGCGGAGCGTCCTCCTGCAACTCACGCCGACGGGGGCCGAGACCGCCGAGCAGATCGGGGTCGTCTACCGCGCAGCGTTCGAGTCCGGGATCCCCACCGAGTACCTCGTCCCGCTCGCGCGGGCGTTCGAGCAGGTCGCCGCGCGCCTGGGCGAGTGCGCCAGCGCCGACGGCTGCCCGGACGCCGTCCACGCCGCGGGCTGATCCTCCACAGCGTCCCGGGTCCGCCCGTCCACCGTCGGCGCCCGGGGCTAGCGTGGCGGACATGACACCAGCAGAACTCCTCGCCGAAGCGTTCGCCCGCGTCCCCGAGACCGTCGAGCGCGCCGTCCGGAACCTGTCGGAGGACCAGCTCGCCGCTCGGCCCGCCGCCGGTGCGAACACGCTCGCCTGGCTCGCCTGGCACATCGCCCGCGGGCAGGACGCGCAGATCGCCGACCTCACCGGCAGCGAGCAGGTGTGGACGAGCGACGGCTGGTACGACCGGTTCGGCCTGCCGTTCCCGGCCGACGCGCTCGGGTACGGCATGTCCCGCGACGACGTCGGACGGGTCCGCGCATCGTCCGACCTGCTGCTCGGTTACCTCCGCGCGACCACCGCCCGGACACTCGAGTACGTCCGGGGCCTCGCACCCGAGGACCTCGACGCCGTGGTCGACGAGGCATGGGACCCGCCCGTGACCGCCGGCGTCCGCCTCGTCAGCATCCTCGACGACTGCGTCCAGCACGCTGGACAGGCCGGGTACGTCCGCGGACTCCTCTTCTTCGTGTCCTGACGCGCAGGTGGGGAACGACGGGAGGGACGGCGCGGGTCACCCCGCACCGTCCCTCCCGTCCGTGATCGCGCCCGGCGTCAGCGCTGCGCGAGCTCCGTGACGAGCGCGTCGCCGGGAGCGACGGGCGTCATCGGGGCGTCGATCTCGGCGCGCTCGAGCATGCCCTCCATCTTCCGGACGCGGTTCCGCGTGACGAGGGTCACGACGGTGCCCTCCTTGCCGGCACGGCCGGTGCGCCCCGCGCGGTGTGTGTACGTCTTGTACTCGTCCGGCAGGTCCGCCTGGATGACGAGCGAGACGTCGTCGACGTGGATGCCGCGCGCCGCGACGTCCGTGGCGACCAGGACGTTCACCCGGCCGCTCGTCAGGAGCGACAGGTTCCGGGTGCGTCGGGACTGGTTGAGGTCGCCGTGCAGGCTCGTCGCCCGGATGCCGGCGTCCTCGAGCTGGTCGGCCAGACGCTCGGCGTAGGCACGGGTCCGCGCGAACACCACGGTCTTGCCGTCGCCGCTCGCGAGTTCCTCGATGACGCGGTCCTTCTCGCGCTGCTCGACGACGAGGACCTGGTGGTCGATCGTCGAGGACGCCTGGTCCTCACCGAGGACCTCGTGCACGGACGGCTCGACGAGGAACTCGTCGACGAGCGCCGCGACCTGGGTGTCGAGCGTCGCGCTGAACAGCAGCTTCTGCGCGCGCGCACCGGTCGGCGTGACGTCGGCGGTCGCCTGGAGGATGCGCCGGACGGGCTCGAGGAACCCGAGGTCGCACATGTGGTCGGCTTCGTCGAGCACGGTGACGACGACCTCGCTGAGGTCGAGGCGGCCCTGCTCCATGAGGTCCTCGATGCGACCCGGCGTGCCCACGATGATGTCGACACCGCGCTGCAGCGCGCCCACCTGACGGCCCTGCGGCACCCCGCCGTAGATCTGGGTCGTGAACAGGCCCACCGCACGGGCGATCGGCTGGACGGTGCGGTCGATCTGCAGCGCCAGCTCGCGCGTCGGCGCCAGGATGAGCGCACGGGGGTTGCGGCCCATCCGGCGGTTCTTGCCCCCACCGTTCTCCATGAGCTTCTCGACGAGGGGCGCGCCGAACGCGATCGTCTTGCCGGAGCCCGTGCGGCCTCGACCGAGCACGTCCTTGCCGGCGAGGACGTCCGGGATCGTCGCGGCCTGGATCGGGAACGGACGATCCGCGCCGAGCTCGGCGAGCACCCGCACGATGTTGGAGCCGATGCCGAGGTCGCCGAAGGTCACGCCCTCGACGTCCGCGGCGACGGTGGCCTCCGCCTGGAGCTTCTCGAGCTTGACGTCGTCCGCGGGCACGTAAGCGGGACGGTCCTCACGGGCGTCGCCGAAGTGGCGGCCCGAGCGCTCTGCGGCGCGCGGGGTGCGACCGGTCCGGTCATCGCGGTCGAACGAACGCTGCGGCCGGTCGTTCCGGTCGTTCCGGTCGTACGAGCGCTGCGGCCGGTCGTTCCGGTCGTACGAGCGCTGCGGCCGGTCGTCCCGGTCGTTCCGGTCGAACGAACGCTGCGGCCGGTGGTCCCGGTCGTTCCGGTCGAACGAACGCTGCGGCCGGTCGTTCCGGTCGTACGAGCGCTGCGGCCGGTCGTTCCGGTCGAACGAACGCTGCGGCCGATCGCTCCGGTCGAACGAACGCCCACCACGGTCATCACGGTCATACGAACGCTGCGGCCGGTCGCTCCGGTCGAACGAACGCTGCGGCCGATCGCTCCGGTCGAACGAACGCCCACCACGGTCATCACGGTCATACGAACGCTGCGGCCGGTCGCTCCGGTCGTACGAGCGGCCGCCCCGGTCGTCCGAACGCTGCGGCCGGTCGCTGCGATCGAACGAACGCCCACCACGGTCATCACGGTCATACGAACGCTGCGGCCGGTCGCTCCGGTCGTACGAGCGGCCGCCCCGGTCGTCCCGGCCGGACGAACGGCCGCCGCGGTCGTCCCGGTCGGACGACCGCGCACCGCGCCGGTCGTCGCGCGGGAACCGCCCGCGGCTGCGGTCGTCGTCGTTGCTGCGCGGCTCCCAGTTCGGGCGGCCGGAGCGCTCTCCGGACGCGGCGCGGTCGCGGCGCTCCGCCGCGTCCCACCGCGCCTTCTGGCGACCAGCGGACGGCTCCTCGGCACGGTAGCCGCGGTGCTTCGGGCTCCGCGAGGCAGGGGTGCCGTTCGCGTGGCGGGCGGTGTTGTCGGCGCGCGAGGGCGCGCCCTTCTTGAAGGGGGACATGCGAGTTCTTTCCGGCGTGCAGACATGCCGCAGGACCCGAGGCGCCGTCGGCCGGATCGAAGTGCGGGGAGGGGGTCCGTCCCGTCGTGATCGACGTGACTCCAGCCCTCGAGACACACACACCCGTCGCGGCCACATGCCGCGCTGTCGAGAGCTGACCTCCCTACATTAGTCGCGAACCCGGAGGGACGCCAGCCCCGCACGGATGCTCCCGATAGGTTGGGCGCGATGCCGTCTCCCGTCCGTCAGCGCCGTCACGCCCGCGGTGTCGCACGCGTCGGGAACCACCGACGGCTCCCGGCCCTCACCACGGTCGTGCTCGCGCTCGTGCTCGTGCTCACCGGATGCGTCCAGGGCCCCACCGGCGACACGAACGCCACGGTCGACGCGGGACCGGTGATCTACCCGCTGTCGCTGCGGTACCCGGACGTCCGGACCGTGTCCGACGTCGCGTACGGCGAGGACCGGCTGCAGCGCCTCGACGTCTGCCTGCCCGCCGGGCACGCGGCCGCCGCGGCGACCGCGACCGCTGCTCCCCTGCCGGGTGGCGGGGTCGGCGCGCAGGCGGGACAGGGCAGCACCGACCGCCCTGCCGTCATGATGATCCACGGCGGCAGCTGGTCACACGGTGACAAGGCGACCGCGGCCTACCACGCGGTGTGCGAGTACTTCGCGTCCCAGGGCTTCGTGGTGTTCGACGTCGACTACCGCCTGGCGCCGACGGACCCGTTCCCCGCCGGACTCGACGACGTCCGGCGGGCCCTCGACTGGGTGTTCCGCGCGACGACGCTCACCCGGTTCCGCGTCGACCGGGAACGCGTGGGGGTGTTCGGCGGGAGCGCCGGCGGGAACCTCGCCGCGATGCTCGCGGTGCAGGACCACGCGTCGACCGCGTACGCGAACGGGGACCGGATCCGGGCCGTCGCGGAGCTGAGCGGGCCCTCGGACCTGACCGCGGCCTCCACGGGCGCCGGCGGCGTGACGCCGTCGTTCGCTCGGAAGCAGCTGCTCTACCTGGGATGCACCCGCTACGCCGACTGTCCGGCGGCGCGGCGGGCCTCCCCCGTCGACGACGTGACCGCGCAGACCCCGCCCTTCTTCATCGGGCACAGCACCCACGAGTTCATCCCGCTGTGGGAGTCGCAGCACCTGGCGCGCGCCCTGCGACGGCACGGCGTCCCCGTGACCCTCGTCGAGGTCCGCGGCACCGCGCACTCGATCGCGCAGCTCGACCGCGCGATGAGCGAACGGGTCGTCGCGTACTTCCGTCGCCGACTCGGCTGACGCCCGACAGGGCGCGGGGCGGGGGGGACATGACGACGGCCCCGCTCCTCCCGGGAGGAACGGGGCCGCTTCCGTGGGAAGGTGTCAGTCCCAGCCGCGCGGGTCCTCGTCGGTCGCGGTGACCCAGTCGAGGAGCACGGCGGCGAGGGAGCAGATGAACGCGATCGCCGCGACCTCCGCGACGATCGAGCGGTGGTGCTCGACCACACCGAGCGCGGCGAACACCACGGTGACGATGAACGAGATGCCGAGCAGCAGCTCCGCACCGGTGTGGATGTACGTCATCCCGGACCACTCGGTGGTCGCGCGCTGGGCTCTCGGGACGTCGCGGATGGTCACGACCACCAGTGTCGGCGGTGGGAGCACCCTGTGACAGTCCCGAGAGCGGGTGCCGCTCGATCGGGGGTCAGTGCCGCGGGTGGTGGGCCTCCCGCGCACCGGGGACCGACACGGGCACGCTCGTCCGCACGTCCGTGAACCGTTCCCGCCGACGCTCGACCACGTAGTAGAGCGCCGGGAGGACCACGAGGGTCAGGAGCGTCGACGACACGAGGCCTCCGATCACGACGAGCGCGAGCGGCTGCGAGATGAACCCGTTGTGTCCGGTGATGCCCACCGCCATCGGCACGAGCGCGAAGATCGTGGCGAGTGCCGTCATCAGGATCGGCCGGAGACGTCGGGCCGCGCCCTCCACGAGCGCCTCGCGGACGCGCAACCCCCGTCGCCGGTACTGGTTGACGAGGTCGATGAGCACGATCGCGTTCGTCACGACGATGCCGACGAGCATGAGCACGCCGATGAGCGACGCGACGCCGATCGGGATGCCCGACGCCACCTGCAGCAGGATCGCGCCGGTCGCCGCGAACGGGATCGACACGAGCAGAAGGAGCGGCTGGAGCAGGCTGCGGAAGGTCGCCACCATCACGACGTAGACGATGAGGATCGCGATGAGCGCGGCGAGGAGCAGCTGTCGGAACGCCGACGACTGGCTCGATGCGACACCGCCGATGGAGGCCTCAGCGCCCTTCGACAGGTGGAGGCCGTCCACGGCGTCGGTCACGGACTGCGTCGCGGCGCCGAGGTTCGTCGCCGACGGCGTGACCGTGATCGTCGCCGTGCGCACCGCGTTCGAGGTCGTGACCGTGGTCGGACCGTTCGACTGGTCGACCGTGGCGACGGACGACAGCCGCACGGCACCTGCGGCAGTCGGGATCGACAGGTCGCGCAGGGCCTGCGCGCTGGTCGGCGGGTGCGGGTTCTCGATGTACACGTCGAGTGTCTGGTCGCCGAACTCGACCGTCCCCTTGTCCTGCGGCGACACCGATGCCGCGACGATCCCGCCGACCTGGGTCTCGGTGAGGCCCGCCGCGGCCGCCTTCGCGCGGTCGACACGGACGGCCAGGTAGGGCTGCGCGGCGGACAGGTTGCTCGACGCCCCCGTCGTGTTCGGCACGTCCTGCATGGCGTGGAGCACCTGCTCGGCCGCCGACCGGAGCCGCGCCTGCGTCGGGGCGGTCACGTCGACGTCGATGTCCGACGTCGACCCGAAGCCCGAGGTCGAGGCGAGCGAGACCGTCCCGACGCCGGAGAGCGCCCGGAGCCGGGCACGCGCCCGGGACTGCAGGGCCGTCTGGTCCGCGCTGTCGTCCGTGGTGACGGAGTACGTGATCGACGCGCTCCCCCCACCGCCGAAGGCGGCCTGGATCGAGTTGCCGCTCGAGCCGATCGTCACCTGGACGGTGTCGACGCCGTCCACGTCACGCAGCGCGCGCTCCACCCGGCGCGCCGAGCGGGACTGCTCCGCGAGGCTCGTGGCCGGTGCGAGCGACTGGCTCACCGTGAAGGTGTTCTGCCCGGAGTCGCCGAGGTAGTTCGTCTTGACGAACGGGAGCGCAGCCGCGGTGCCACCGAGGACGAGGACGGCGAGGACGAGGACGAGCGCCGGGAACCGCAGCACCCAGTCGAGCACGGGCAGGTAGCCCCGGCGCAGGCGGTCGCGGTGCCCGGCGTCGTGCAGGTCCGCGGCGCTGCCGAGCGTCGTGTCGACGGACGAGGCCCCCGCGGCGAACCGGGACTCGGCCGCCACCAGTTCGGCGGGCGCCGCGCGGTGTGCTCCGACGGGGTCGACCGGGGCCGTGTCGGCGGTCGCGGACTGGTACTGCCCGGATCCCCGTCCGGGCCGGAGCCACCAGTACGCGAGCACCGGCACGATCGTCAGCGCGACGAGCAGCGACGCGGCGAGCGCGATCGACACGGTGAGCGCGAACGGCCGGAACAGCTCGCCGACGAGCTCCTGCACGAACGCGACCGGCAGGAACACCACGACCGTGGTCAGTGTCGACGCGGTCACGGCACCGGCGACCTCGCGGACGCCGTCGAGCACCGCGCGCAGCCGGTCGACGCCCGGTTGCATGTGCCGCTTGATGTTCTCGATGACGACGATCGAGTCGTCGACCACGCGGCCGATCGCGATCGTCAGGCCGGCGAGGGTGATGATGTTGAGCGTGTACCCGGCGGCCTCCATGCCGATCGCGGTGAGCAGCACGCTCGTCGGGATCGAGATCGCGGTGACCAGGGTCGAGCGCCACGACAGCAGGAACACGAGGATCACGACGACCGCGAACCCGAGTCCGAGCAGGCCCTCCTCCGCCAGGGAGTCGATGGACTGCTCGATGTAGGGCGCCTGGTCGAACACGACGGTGAACCGCGGCGAGCCGTCGACCTTCGCCTCGATACCGGGGAGCGCGTCCTGCACGGTGCGGGAGACGTCGACGGTGTTGGCCTCTTGCGTCTTCGTGATGGCGATGGTGAGCGCGGGCTTGCCGTTCACCCGGCTGATCGACGTGCGCGGGGACTCGACGAGCCTCACCTCGGCGACGTCGCCGATCGTGGTCGCGACGCGGGCGCCGGCCAACGGGAGGTCGCGGATGTCGCCGACCGACCCGAGGCTCGACCCGGTCTGCACCGACAGGGTCCGGCCGTGCTCGGTGATCGTGCCGCCCGGGACGAGCGTGCCGTTGTCGTCGAGGGCGTCGCTGATCGCGGTCTGTGCGACGCCGCGCTCGGCGAGTTCCGTCTGGTTCGGCGTGATGACGATGCGGCGTCCGGGGTTGCCGTAGACGTCGGCCTCACGCACCCCGTCGAGCTTCTCGAGGTCCGGCACCGCGGTCTTGTTCAACCGCCCGACCAGGGTCTGCTCGCTCGTGCCGGGTTCGGAGACCGCGAGCTGGAGGACCGGGATGTCGTCGAACGACCCCGTGACGATCTGGGTCTGGACGCTGTTGGGCAGGTCGAGGGCGTTGACGACCGTCTGGATCTTGTCCTCGGCGCTGGCGAGGTTCGACCCGTACTGGAACTCGGCCGACACGACGCTCTGGCTCGTCGACGACGTCGCGGTGGTGTCCTTGAGATCGGGGACGGCCTGGATCCCCTGCTCGATCTTGGTCGACACGTCGTTCGACACGACCTCGGGCGTCGCGCCGGGGTAGGTGCTGACGATCGCGACCTGGGGGAACTCGACGCTCGGGATCAGCTCCTGCTTGAGGCTCGTGAGGGCGACCCCACCGAAGATCGCGACGACGATGGTGACCAGCGCGATGAGGGCGCGGTTGCGCAGGCTGAGAACCGAGAGGAGGTGCACCGGTCGATCCTCCCAGCGGGGCCTGACACCGCGCCCGGCCGGACGTGCCCCGCGGGTCGACCGCCGGTCAGACCACGAGGAGCGCGCCGAGCACGCCGGCGGCCCCGACCACGCCCGTCCCGAGCGCGACGACGCGGCCGATCGGGCTGCGACCGGCGACGACCGCGGCGACGACGCAGAGGACGCCGCCGACGACCTCGGAGGTCCAGGCCGTGCTGCTCGTCGTCGCCGCGACGACCAGGAGTCCCCGGATCCCCTCACCCACGAGGACGGCGCCGACCACGCCGGCCGCCGCACCGCGGACCCGGCCGTCACGGGACACGACGCCGACGGCGACGAGTCCGGCGAGGACGCCCGCGGGGACCCCGAGGAGTTCCCATGTCCCGAACGGGGACAGCGCGTCGGGTCGACCGGCGAGCACGGTCGCGGCCCAGTAGCCGACGTGCATGAGTTCGAGACACATGACCCCGAGCGCCGCCGCCCAACGCGCGCCGGGTCGGACCACGAGCACCAGGAGGACCGCGGCGACGAACCACGGGCCGGCTGCGTTCGACAACGTGGCGACGAACGCCGACCCGCTCTGGCCGATGCTCGTGAGCATCCCGACGAGCAGGGCCCCGGCGAGCGCGACGACGACCCCGGCGGGACGCGGGAGCGCGCCGGATCGCGGGGGGACGACGACGCGACGGGGCAGGACCGGTGCTTCCATGCCTCCAGGATCGGCGAGGGCGGCTCGCTCGGCATCCGCCGGACGGATGACCCTTGATCGCCCCGTCCCAGGGGCGTACGGTTGCCGGCACGACAACGCGATACATCGCGAGATCGGAGTGCACCATGGCGCAGGAGAAGTGGCTCGTCGACGAGCCGAAGGTCATCGACACCGGGGTGGTCCGGCAGCTCAAGGTCGGCCTCGTCGGGGGTCAGGTCGACGTCGTCGCGCACGACGAACCCACGGCGCGGGTCGAGGTCCACGCCGTCTCGGGGCGGCCGCTGCGGGTCGAGATGGACGCGGGCGTGCTCACCGTGGACCACGCCCAGGTCCGCTGGGACGACCCCCTCGGCTTCCTCCGGGCCTTCCGCGGTCAGGAGTCCGCGGACGTCAGCATCCTCGTTCCGCGGCAGGTGGCACTGACGCTCGGGGTCGTCTCGGCCGGCGCACTCGTCTCGGGGCTGACGCACGACGCGGCGCTCCACGCGGTGTCCGGCGACCTCGTCGTCGACCGGGTGAGCGGCGACCTCCAGGTCAACAGCGTCTCGGGCACCGTGACCGTCCGCGAGCACGCGGGCGCCCTCGCCGTGCGGACGGTCTCCGGCGACGTCGCCGCCACCGGCGCGGTCACCCGGCTCACGGCGGACGGCATCTCGGCCGACGTCCTGCTCGACCTGCAGGGGGTCCCGGACGGCGTCCGGGTCAGCACGGTCTCGGGCGCGGTGAGCCTCCGGCTCGCGGACGGCGTGGGGTACGCGTGCTCCGTGACCACGGCGACCGGACGCCTCCAGTTCGACGACGACGAGGTGCGGGGTGTGCACGGCCCGTACACCCGCCGGTCCGGCACGCTCGAGGGGCGCTGGGCCGACGTGCGCGTGGCCACGGTGTCCGGCCGGTTCGCGCTGTTCCACGCGGACCCGGAGCCGAGCGCCGCGAGCCCGACGGCGGGCGCGACGGCGGGCGCGACGGCGGGCGCGACGGCGGGCGCGACGGCCACGGACGACACCGACGGCACGTGGACGACGGACGGCACCGAGGGGCTCGGCGCATGAGCCCGGTGTTCGCTCACGGGCAGCTCCGCCTGTACCTGCTCGTGCTGCTCGCGGAGCGCCCGATGCACGGCTACGAACTCATCCAGGCGCTCGGCACCCGGTTCGGCGGCGTGTACGTCCCGAGCGCCGGGACCGTGTACCCCCGTCTCGGCAAGCTGCAGGAGGACGGCCTCGTGACCAGCGAGGCCGACGGCCGCAAGACCGTCTACGCGATCACCGAGGCCGGTCGCGACGAGTTGGCCGCGCGCCAGGACGAGGTCGCCGACCTCGAGTCCGGCGTCACCGACTCGGTGCGCTCCCTCGCGGACGGCGTGCGCGCCTCGGTCGGCGAGGCGATGCGGTCGCTCCGCGCCGACCTCGCCGCGTCCGCTCGACCGGCCGCCCCGCACCGATCGGGTCCCCACCCGGCGGGGGCGCCGACCTCGACGCCGAACGAGGGCGCCCGGTCCCTCCGCGAGGTCGAACTGCTCCTCGCGACGTTCCGTCAGGAGGTCCGGGCCGAGGCCCGCCGACGCGCGACCCGGGGCACGCTCACGCCCGAGGTCGTCGCCGCCCTCCGCCGAGGACTCGACGGGATCCGGTCGACACTCCGGGACTGATCGGGAACAACGGGGACGGGTGCCGTGTTGACAGCCCCTCCATCCTGAGTAGGTTGTCCCCTCGTGACGAACGAGATCCGGTCGCTCAAGGCCCGGTTGATCGGGGATCCACTGCCCTCGCAGCAGCTCGAGGGTCAGCTCCTCCCGAAGCACCTCGCGCTCCCGATCTTCGCGAGTGACCCGCTGTCGAGCGTCGCCTACGCGCCGCAGGAGCTCCTCATGATCCTGCTGCTCGGCGGGATGTCGTTCCTGACGTTCGCGCCGTGGGTCGCGGCCCTGGTCGTGCTCCTGCTCGTCGTCGTCGTGGCGTCCTACCGCCAGCTCATCAAGGCGTACCCGTCGGGCGGCGGGGACTACGAGGTCGCGCACCGGAACCTCGGCGAGAAGGCCGGGCTCGTCGTGGCCTCCGCCCTGCTCGTCGACTACGTGATGACCGTCGCCGTGTCGGTCGCCTCGGGCGTGGACAACATCATCTCGGCGCTGCCGATGCTCGACGAGTTCCGCGTCGAGCTCGCGCTCGTGTTCGTCGTCCTGCTCGCCGCCGTGAACCTGCGCGGGGTGCGCGAGTCGAGCAAGGCGTTCGCGATCCCGACCTACCTGTTCGTGGCGAGTGTGTTCGTCATGGTCGTCACGGGCCTGGTCCGCACGGCCCTGGGGCACGCCCCGGTCGCCGAGAGCGCCGGGTACACGATCGCGAACACCGGGAGCGTGACGCGCGCCGCGTTCGTGCTGCTGCTCCTCCGCTCGTTCGCGTCGGGGTGCTCCGCCCTCACCGGCGTCGAGGCCATCGCCAACGGGGTGCAGGCGTTCCGCCGCCCGAAGATCCGCAACGCCCAGACGACGCTCGTGTTCATGGGCGGCATCGCGATCGTCCTGTTCGTCGGCCTCGTCGCGCTCTCGCTCATCGCGCACGTGCACTACGCCGAGAGCGCGTGCGACCTCCGGGGCTTCGCGCACTGCACGACGACGCCCCAGCGGTCCCTCATCGCGCAGATCGCCGCGGCGACGTTCGGTGGGGGCAGTGTCCTGTTCTTCGTGATCCAGGCGACCACCGCGGCCGTGCTGCTCCTGGCGGCGAACACCGCGTTCAACGGGTTCCCGCTGCTCGGGTCGATCCTCGCCCGCGACTCGTACGCCCCGAAGGCCCTGTCGACCCGGGGCGACCGGCTCATCTACTCGAACGGCGTGATCGTCTTGGCGCTCGTCGCCGCGGCACTCCTCATCGTCTACCGGGCGAACGTCACGGCGCTCATCCAGCTGTACATCATCGGCGTGTTCGTGTCGTTCACGTGCGGGCAGACGGGCATGGTCCGGCACTGGCTCCGGCTGCTCGCGACGGACCCGCCGAACCGCGGGCAGATCTGGCGCAGCCTGTCGATCAACGCCACGGGCGCGTCGTTCACCTTCGTGGTGCTCGTCGTCGTCACCATCACGAAGTTCACGCACGGCGCCTGGCTCGTGTTCGTCATCATGCCGGTACTGTTCCTGCTCATGCTCGGCGTGAACCGGTACTACCGCGACGTCTCGCACGAGATCGCCGCCGACGACGAGACCCGGTTCGGCGCCACGGGCGACCACGCGATCGTGCTCGTCAACAAGCTGCAGAAGCCGGTGATCAAGGCCCTCGACTACGCGATCGCGGCCAAGCACGCGTCGTTCGAGGCCGTGCACGTCGCCATCGACGAGGCCGACGCCGCGACCCTGCAGCAGCAGTGGCGCGACTACGGCATCACGTGCCCGCTCACCATCGTGCCGAGCCCCTACCGCGACATCTCGATGCCGCTCATCAAGCACATCAAGGCGCACCGCCAGGAGCACGGCGCCGAGGTCGTGACCGTCTACACGCCCGTCTTCGTCGTCGGACACTGGTGGGAGGCCCTGCTCCACAACCACCGCGGGCGCCGGATCCGCAAGAAGTTGCTCCTCGTGCACGGTGTCACCGTCGCCCTCGTCCCGTGGCTGCTCGACTCCTCGGAGCTGCTGTACGGCCGCCGCTCGCGGCCGCTGCCCGGCCAGGAACGACGCGGCGAGCCGATCCGGCCGCAGGTGCACCGCGGCGCCGAGCAGACGAACCGCGGCACCGAGGACCTCCTCCGGACCGACCGGCTGCTCCGCTCGGACCAGCGGAACAGCGTGCACGTCCGCCGTGCGACGCGACCGGCGGGCCCCGCCGAGGGCGTGGACCCGGCGGGCGACTGCGGCGAGCTGCCCGCGCTCGTCCCCGCCGCGCACGGCCGCACCCCCGCTTCGCACGACTGACCGGGTCCGACCCGGGCCCGGACCCGGACCCGGACCGGGACGTAGGATGGCCGACCATGACCGACTGGACGACGAGCGCGCCGGAGGCGCTCCGGACCTACGCGACGCTCGACAGCCACGGCGGCAAGGTCTCCAAGCGGGTCGAGGTGCTGACGGACGTGCTGTCCTCGGCCGCTGACCGGCGCCACGACGGCATGGTCGCCGTCCGCGGCCCCTGGCCCACGGGCGCGCTCGACGAACACGCCGAGGACGGCGCCGAACTCGTCCGCGGCACACCGACCGTCGGCTGGGTCGACCCCGCGACGCTCCGCGACTGGTACCGGCCCGACCTGGTGATCGTGCCCCTCCCCGAAGCGCACGGTGCCGGACTGCGCCCCGGGCTCTTCGCGGACACCCGCACGCGCGGTCGCGTCCGCATCGACGACCGGGAGGGTCACGTCGGCCCCGACGGTCGGCCCGCGTTCCGCGCGTTGGCCGGGTCGCCCGGGGACCTCCGGCTCGACGCTCCCCTGCCGCGGGACGAGGTCGTCCGCGTCGTCGAGGTGCGCGACGACGCCCGGACCGAGGACGGTGCATCGGCCGTCGCGGTGCTCACCACGCCCGTGTTGCCCGTGCTCGCGCCCGGGGTCTACCCCGACCACGCTGGCGACCGCGCGGGTCTACCGCCCGCGCCCGCACCCGGGTCGGTCCGTGTCCGTGCCTTCTGGGTGGAGCAGGGCGAGCGGGCCGAGATCGTCCGCCTCGACGCCCCCGCGAACACCATGTGGGTCGACCGCGGCCACCGGGGTCCGGTGCCCGTGGCGGTCTCCGGCGTCGGGCCCGACCTGGTCCGGTACGTCACCGAGGCCGTCGCCGCGTAGGCGTACCCCGCTCGGTCCCGGCCGTCGAGGTGCGTGTCGGGGGTGCGGCGTAGCCTCCCGGGCATGAGCAACGCAGACGACCACGCCGGCGAGACCCTCGGCGGCCCCCGCCCCGACCCCTCGACCACCGCGAGCAAGGACCCGTCGGACTGGGTCACCGGTGACGAGCCGATGACCGGCCCGCAGCGCAGCTACCTGGACACGCTCGCGCGTGAGGCCGGTGAGGAACTCCCCGCCGACCTGACCAAGGCCGAGGCGTCCGAGAACATCGACCGGCTGCAGCAGGAGACCGGGCGCGGGCAGGACTGACGCCGCTGCCGGTGCCGGTGCCGGTGCCGTGTCTCCGGCTCAGGACGCCCCGCGCTCGAGCCGGGCGAGCACGCGCCGCGCGATCGACCGCCCCGCACGGTCGGCCCCGAGCGTCGACGCCTGCGGCCCGTACCCCGCCAGGAACACCCTCGGGTCGCGGATCGCCTCGCCCTCGGCCACCTCGATCCCGCCCGCCGGGGTCCGCAGCCCGAGCGGACCGAGGTGCCGGACGTCCGGCCGGAACCCCGTGGCCCAGATGATCGCGTCGGCGTGGTGGAACGACCCGTCGGCGAACCGCACGCCGTCGGGCTCGATGCGCTCGGGGACCGGGCGCGGGACGAGCACGCCACGATCCAGGCCACTCCGGATGCGCGGTGACACCGGAACGGCCGTCCCGTGGACGATGCTCGGCAGGACCGAACCCGCTCGGGCAGCTGCGTCCTGCTCGGCCACGGCGGCCACGGCGGACTCCACGCCGAGCGTCGACTCGTCCCGCCAGTCGACCGGACGGCGGGTGCACCACGTGACCGAGGCCGCCACGCCGTCGAGCTCGAGCACGAAGCCGATCGCACTCGTGCCGCCGCCGACCACGACCACGTCCTGGCCCCGGAACTCCTCGGCGCTGCGGTAGCCCGTGGTGTCGAGCTGCCGACCGGCGAACCGGTCGCGGCCCGGGTACCACGGCACGAAGGGCGTGCCCCACGTGCCGCTGGCGTTCACGAGCACGGCGGTCCTGAGTTCGCCCGAGGCGCCGTCAGCTGCTCGGAGGGTCGCCACGAGGTCACCCGCCCACCCGCGGTC